>JBAZDX010000015.1:0-54328 GCA_041654255.1 Sulfurimonas sp. | reverse complement strand
GTAACATTTTGAAGAGACAGCTTCTCTTTTATCTCAAAGAGAAGCGTGTTGTATAGTCCGTCATTCAAGATCTGATTTGATACTTTTTCTATGTTTACCATAACAAATTCCTTGTATTACGTTTGTGGAACTAAATCTTTAGTTTGAAGTTTTGACTTTGTAAAAATGCCGATAAGTCCTTTTACACCGATGCTAAGCACAATATTTAGTAAAAATACGACCCATGCAGAGAGAAGTAAAAGTCCGAAAATACCTGCTAGTATCATATATGTTTGGTATTCGTCTTCAAGATAGAGTGTTCGTCTTAACATCCCGTCCATCGCAGCCATTCCCATAAATGCACCCATTCCGATACCGCCGATTAGATGTGCCCAAAAGTGATACGATGCCATTTTTTGACTGTAAAGCTTAACGTTGTTTGTAAGTGTCGGCCATAGTATATAGATGGCACTATAAAGCGTCATCGTAAGTCCGACAAGTATAGCGACATGGAAGTGCGGTCCTGCAACCCATTGAGTGTTGTGCAGAATTCTGTTTAATCCCATATCTGCTTGAATGATTCCAGCAGGAACTGCGAGCATAAAACCTAAAATACCGCCGAGTAAAAACTTCAGTTCATTTGTCATTTTCAGAGGTCTTGCACTCCATAAAGTAACTAGCGTAATGAAAATTGCAATCCCTTGAGTTACAAGCTCAAATGCCGTTACCATTTCGCCGCTTACAAGTTTCATCATGTTGTACTGACCTTGATCCGCCAGCAAGTGATGCGACCAGACAGCCCATGAAACGATAAGTTCTAGTAAAAGAGCCGCCCTTGCAATATTTTGCATAAAAAGTTTTTTACCGGTAATAAGCATCGCTAAAAGATACCAAGACCCCGCTATATAAATAAGCACTAAACCGTCTGCAATGAGGTCAAGTCCCCACCAGAAAAAGTTTTTGTAAAGCAATGCATTTACAGATGTGTAGTCCATAGGTGCACCTGAGAGGTCGCCGATGATGTAAACTAAGATTAAAATTCCGCATGTCAAAATCACAAGCGCGTCAAGAAAAGTATCAATCGTTCCGCGAAAAATAGCAACAACAGGAAGCGCAACAGCAGGTTCTTTTGCATACGGTTCACGACCCGTCATTTTGTACCAGATGTTTAACATACCGTCAATCCCCAAAGCAGAGATAAGAAGCGGTTTAAACGGTCGCTTTTCATGACCATCTTCGGTATAAAAAACAGTCGCAAAGATGTTGTAGATAAAGCCCAAAGTTCCTATCATGATGAGTGCGACACCGGTTATAAACACAAGACCGCCAACTGCATCAAACTGTTTAAAATCAACCGGAAGCGGCCAGTAGAGCGTATAGAGTGGAGCATAGTGAAACAAGAAACCGCCAAGCCAAGCCATCAGAGCACCAAGGGCAATCAGCATCCATGTAGCGTTTGCAAGGAAGATACTATAGAGCGGTTTTTTCATCAAATATGGAACAAGAAATGTAAACGCCCCAAAAACTATGAGATAAGTCGAGCCGAAAATCCCCACTATAGGGTGAACCGTCATAATGGAAAAGTAGTGTGCGTCATTTAGCATAGGAAGTGGAGTGATGGCATGTGCTCTCATCATCATTCCCTCTAAAGCTGACAAACCATAGTAAAGAACGCCTATAATTACCGCTCTAAGGGTAACTTTTTGAGTAGGCGTCAAACCGTCGGTTTTAAGTCCGCCCTCATGCCCGTTTATTAAACTATTTAAAAAACTCATAAACTTCCTCCTTTTTGTGAATGTTTGTCATCTTCGGCACAGCCTGTTACTTCAAAAACATCTTTTATATACATGTGTGCCCCTTTTGGACCCGAATATTCAGTAGATCTTAAATGATATATGCCATTTTTGCCAAACTTCCACATAAGGTCGTTTTTGCTTCCCGGTACGACTTGCATCTGCGTAACCATCGAGTTGTTTTGTCTAAAAATACCAAAACCGTATGTCAAATCTTTTGATACAACATCAAACATAACATACTCATTACACTTAAGTTCTATTTTTGGACTAGGAAGCATAAACTTATGATCTTCAATCGTTATATTTACGACTTGAGCAGCTTTGAGAGAGTCTCTCTTAAAGTCTATTTCCACCCATGGAATTTTGTTAAATGTAACGATATGAATCGCTACTCCAACCGTTATCAGCGCGCCTACATAAACATAAAATGTAGAAGCTTTTACTATTCTAGGTTTGCCTTTTGGATTTACAACCCCAAGCCAAAACCAATATATAAGTGAAATAACTGCTAAAGTGTATAATGTATATACAATCTTTAACATGTTTAATACATCGACCGAATCCGCCATATTTCCCCCTTAAATAAAATTAACATTAAAACTATACTGTTTATTGTAATTTTAAGATACAGTTAATTGTATAAATATTAATCAATAAAGTGTGTAATAAATAAAAATAGAGAAATTCGTCCAATAAAAGGCAAATATGCTAAAATCTTTTTATGAAACTATCACACCTAAAACAGATAACCGACTACTTAAAAAAATTCACAAAAATATCAGCTATTTACAGGGTGAGCGACACCATTATAAAAGTTGCATTTGATAGAGACGATGAGCTTTATTTCGAGATGCAGCGCTCAAACTCCAGAATATTTAAGTGCGCTTCTTACGCCCGCTCAAAAGTCTATAATGCCCCGTTTGACGTGCTTTTGGCAAAGAGATTTAACCGCGCAAACATCTTGCATGTAGAAGTTTTCGGCGGTGATAAGATTTTAAGGTTTAAAACCTCCGTGGCATCCGCCTACAAAGAGGAGACAACATATCTGCAGTTTGAATTTACGGGAAAATATACAAACGTCATTATTCTAGATGAGGATGAAGTAGTTCTTGAAGCGCTCAGACATGTTGACCTTTTTTCTTCATTTCGAGAGGTAAGAGTAGGGCAGAAACTTTTAGGGGTTCCGCAGGCTCCGTTTGAGGCAAAAGAGTATTCAATTGAGGATGTTGAGCAGTTTTTGTATGATGAGTACGCAAAAGAGATGGAGGATAAGCTCTCATCTCTTAAGAAGCAGAAAATCTCACTTCTGAATAAAAAACTGAAAAAACTCCAAAAGCTTTCTGAGAACTTGGATAATGAGGTCGAGCTTGAGGCAGAAGCGGCAAAGTATAACCATTTCGGAAATTTGCTTCTGGCAAATATGCACAATATAAAGCCATATCAGAGAGTTGTAGAACTGGATGACTATGACGGAACAAAGGTCAAGGTTGAGCTTCACAAGGAGTTTTCGTCCGTTGCAATGATGGCAAATTCGCTATTTTCTAGAAGCAAAAAAGCAAAGCAGAGAGCCTCTCATATGCATATAGAGAGAGAATCTCTAGAGTCAAAAATAGAGCATATGAAGCTCTTCATCCATACCGTGCAGGAAGCAAAAGATATAGCAAAGATTCAGCTTCTTTTTCCGAAAAATGTTCAGGCTAAAAAAGTAAAAACAAACGACTCTATCGAGACTTTTTGGATTGACGGATATAAGGTGAGTCTGGGGAAAAATGAGAGAGGCAACGTCGAACTGCTTCAAAATGCCCGTGCAAAGGACATCTGGCTCCATATGAAAGAGAGACCCTCGGCGCATGTCATCATAACC
This sequence comes from Sulfurimonas sp., assembly GCA_041654255.1. GTDB lineage: Bacteria > Campylobacterota > Campylobacteria > Campylobacterales > Sulfurimonadaceae > Sulfurimonas. The sequence goes on along the minus strand of JBAZDX010000015.1, from coordinate 50,689 downwards.
ACCGACAAGCAAAACGTTCCCGATAGCGTTATAAAAGGCTCAGCTAGACTCTGCGTTGATTTTACGATGTTTGAAAAAGACAGGTATTTGGTCGATTATACCCCAAGAAGAGAAGTTACCATCCAAAGCGGCGCGAATGTACTCTACAATAAATACAAAACTATAGAAATAGATACGAGGGACTAATACAGTGGCAGTAGGACTAGTAGGAAATACTATTTATGTTAATCAGCAAACAGCAAGCGTTTCATCACTTGTAAATGCCCATAACAGCCGTGTTGATTTTCAAAATGTGGCGGCTCAAGCGGCGGCTCAAGAGAAAGAGAAGGAGGTTTCCGAAGTCCGTCCGACAGAGGAGAACCATGCAGTTGACCCAGACCGTGAGCATGAAAAAAATGAAGCGGATCAAGAGACCGCAAGAGATAAAAGGCACAAAAAGCCTGAGGAAGAGGAAGAAAAAGAGATTTATCCGCCTCTGCATATACTAGATATTAAAGTCTGATAGGTTATAATGTTCCAATTTTAATGAGGGATTTCTTATGAGCATATTTGCAAGTTCTAAAGAGAGAATTACCACCGGTTTAGTTCTCGTTGCCGCCGTACTTGTTATCGGTTTGATAAACAACTTTTATCTTATGTGGCTATTTCTTGGAGTAGTTTATATTTTAGCGTTTAAAGAGGCTATGAAGCTTTTTGATATTCAAAATAGCAGTTTAATCTACTTCGCTGCCGGGCTTTGGCTTATTGCTGCGGTGTACCCTTACAGTGACGACCTTTTTGTTCTTGCCGGTGTGGCGTATGCAAGCGCTGTTGCTTTCAATAAAAATCTATCTTGGAAATTTTTTCTTCCATTTATCTATCCGACGGCAGGAATGCTCTTTATTTTAACGATGTATCAAGAGTACGGGGTAGTATCCATCTTATGGCTGTTAGTAGTTGTTGCTATGGCTGATATCGGCGCTTATGCGGTGGGTAAAAGTATAGGCAAAACACCATTTAGTGAAGCTTCCCCAAACAAAACCATAGAGGGTGTTCTTGGCGGAGTAGCTACGGCAACTTTAGCGGGTATGTTTGTAGGGCTTAGCATAGTTGATTTGGGCATATCGCTTATCATCTCCTTTATGGTGGCTGTGAGTTCAATCTTTGGAGATTTGTATGAGAGTTCGCTCAAGCGTGCGGCGGGCGTAAAAGACAGCGGAACTCTTCTGCCTGGGCATGGCGGCGTGCTTGACCGCATAGACGGTTACCTCTTTGGTGGCATCGTTATGCTTGTACTTTTGCGTGGGTTAGTCTGATTTGATACTTCTTGGTTCTACCGGTTCAATCGGAGTAAATACGCTTGAAGTTGCCAAAAAATTCTCAATGGATGTTGAGGTGCTGGTTGCCGGCAACAATATAGAGCTTTTAAACTCCCAGATAAAAGAACACAATCCAAAAACAGTCGTAATTGCCAACAAAGATGACCTCCACAAAGTAAATCACAAGAACGTAACTTGCGGACAAGATGCGATTTTAAGAGCCATAGAAGAGGCGCAAAGTGATTTGGTAGTCAATGCGCTTGTGGGCTTTTTAGGTCTTCGCCCCACACTCAAGGCTCTATCATGCAACAAAAAAGTGGCTCTTGCCAACAAAGAGTCTCTTGTCGCATGCGGTGCATTCATAGATACTTCAAAGATTCAACCCATAGACAGCGAACATTTCGGACTTTGGTATCTGATGCAAAATCGCCTCGTAGAGAAGATGATAATCACCGCAAGCGGCGGCGCATTTCGTGACTGGGATATTGCACGGCTTGAGAGCGCGACACTCGAAGATACCCAAAAACACCCAAACTGGTCGATGGGACAAAAGATTACCATAGACAGCGCGACAATGATGAATAAAATGTTTGAACTCCTAGAGGCTAGATGGCTTTTTGGCGAGGGTCGTTATGATGCTATCATCGAGACAAAGTCGCTCATTCACGCACTCATCGACTTCAAAGACGGCTCAACCACCGCACACTTTGCCCATGCCAGCATGCAGCTCCCTATTGCTTTCGTGCTTGATGGTAAAATGCAAGAAAATATCCTCCCGCATGTCGATTTGCTAAAAATCGGTTCTCTTGAATTTCGCGAAATAACAACGGATAGATACCCGATTTGGCGTATCAAAGAGGAACTTCTAAAAAACCCATCTCTCGGCGTAGTAGTAAATGCCGCAAATGAAGCCGCTATCGAGAAGTTTATCGCAAAAGAGATAGGTTTTATGGACATAGCAAAAACTGTCATCCGAGCTTACGAAAAGTTTGACACGCTACCAAAAAGCGTTGATGATGTATTTGCCCTTGATAAAGAAGTTAGAGCTTTTATAGTATAAAAATCTTTACTTTTATACGATGGCATAGTATAAAATCTTGAGTTATTGTACTTTTGTAACTTTTTTATATGTAAGCTTAAGGAAATTATACAAATGAAATTTAATGAAATAGACATGAAAAACTGGAAAGAGTGTGATATAAATACAGATTCGCTTTGGGTTATAAACGAGAGAGACAAAAGCGGAAAACATAAAAATGTTTATCATGGAAACTTTATCCCGCAAATCCCAAATCAGCTCATTCAAAGATACACAAAAGAAGATGAGATAGTTTTAGAACCTTTCATGGGGAGTGGAACAACACTTTTTGAATGTGAAAAACTTCGTCGCAAATATATAGGTTTTGATATAAATCCCCAAATGTTAGAGTATGTCAAAAACAGCATGCGTGATGAAAAATATGCTGATAATTTTTATATAAATGATTGCAACTCGCTCGATATTTTGCAAGTTGATAAGAATATAAAAAAGGCAAATGAAAAATTCAACTCCTCACATGTACAGTTCGTACTTATGCACCCACCTTACATGGATATAGTGAAATTTACAGAAAATGAGAATGATTTATCTCAGATAGACAATATTGATGAGTTTGTAAATAAATTTAAAATTATCTGCGAAAACTCTTTAAAACATTTAGAAAAAAACAGATACTTTGCAATAGTAATTGGCGATGTTTATAAAAATAGCGAAGTTATACCGCTTGGCTTTTACTGCATGGATATGATAAAAAGAAATTTCAAGGTAAAATTAAAAGGAACTATCATCAAAAACATAGAGGGCAATCGTGGAAAGCTCGGTGTCGGCGGCATTTGGAGATATAGAGCTTTGAATAGCGATTATTATATATTTAAGCATGAATATATTTTTGTGTTTAAGAAGGAGTTTTGATGGATTTACTAAGAGTTGAAAAAGAATTAAAGAAAAGACTAAGTTACCCATATAGATGGGGCAGAAAACAATCAGATTCTTGGGATAGAGATACAAACTTTATATATAAAACATATACTTTTGAAAGCTTATTGAAAAAAACAGAGCAATTTAGTCAAGAACTTAGAGATTACGCATTAAACCGTTGGTACAATTATTGGTCAGCAATGGCAGCGGAAGATATTTTTACATCACATGACAATGTTGAAGCAAATAAAAATATTTATGACAAATTGATTGATTTTAAAATCATCGACATTCCTTTTGATCACAAAACATCAATTTTTCCAAAAGGATTTGGAAAATCTTATGAATATGCCAAGGAACATAAAAAAGAATTGATTCAGTGGCTTTATGAAAATCAAAGTCAAGAAGGTAGAAAACATTTAAAAAATAGATTATTTGTTGTTCTATATGATGGTTTAGAAATACAACATTGGAAGATGAAATCAGAGATAATTCAATTGAAATCATCGATAGACATATATATCAATAACTTTTCTACTGAAAATCTTTGTAAATTAGATTTTGGGGCAGGAGAAGTTTTGTCTGATATTATATGGTTACAAAAGGGTAAAAATTGAATCCATTTAAAGAAAATACTACATCATATAATGATTGGGAAGTTTTAAAAGATTTAAATTGGCATTGCACAAAATGTGAGTTGAAATCAGGACAAGCAAAAACATGGCAAGTGTGGCGACAGAGTGGTATTCAACTAGCAAAAGACGAAAAAGATAATTTTTATAAAATTCAATTTTGTAAAACTTGCGATATGAATACAGTTCATAGAAAATTAGAATCATTAGAAGTTTTGGATGATACAAAAGTGAGAACAGGAATTCCAGTAAGCCTCGCTAGAAAAATCAAAATACTATATAAAAATGTGGAAGCTCTATTTTTAAGAGAATTCGCACCAAAAGAGTTAGAAATTGACCATAAATTTCCACAAATTAGATGGGAAAATGATGAAGAAGAAAATAAAGTATCCATGAGCGAAGATGAAATAAAATCAAAGTTTATTTTACTTACCCGAAGTAATAATTTACTCAAATCACGACAATGTGAAAAATGTGTTAAAACTGGAGAAAGAGGAAACTTTCCAGGGATTTATTTTTGGCATGTCGGCGATAAGAGTTGGCAAGGTAAATCAAAAAGCGATGAAAGTGGCTGTGTGGGTTGTTTTTGGTATGATCCATATAAATGGCGGGAAGAATTAAATAAAATAGTTAATAAATAAACATTAAAAAGTTAATAAAATATTTGTATTTTAAGTTAAAATAGGATATAATTTTGAAGATAAACAAATTCAAGGTAAAAGAATTGATGGCACAAAAGAAGATAAATAGTCAGATAGAATTGGCTGAGATGCTTGGTATTTCAAAAAATCAACTATCAAATATCTTGTCTGAAAAATTCAATCCCATAAAAAGCAATGTTGTAGAACTTGCAGATTTTTTTGGGGTAAGTCCATTAGAGATTATTGAGAATAAAAAGGTTGAAGAAGATGGAAAAACTGACATATAAATACGGTGAAGATAATATTTTCGATTATTCTTTCATGGATGATTTTACAACAGTTGCGATTTTAATAGAAGATGGCAAGGAAGTATCTCATTTAAACTTTGAAGATGAAGATGATTTTTATTGTTATAGTGGAGACAAAACCTACACAAAAAAAGAGTTGTTTGAGAAATTTAATATAGAAGAAGTGATTTAAGATGAACTACATCGGCTCAAAGCTCAAGCTATCGTCTTGGATAAAAGAGGAAGTCCAAAAGGTAGCAGGTAGTGATATGTCAGAGAAAACTTTTTGCGATATTTTTGCAGGGACTGGGATTGTGGGGCGGACTTTTAAGCCTCATGTCAAAAAAGTCATAAGCAACGATTTGGAAGATTACAGTTTTGTTTTAAATAAAAATTACATCGTAAACTCTGCGTGTATGGAAGATAAAGAGAGATATATCGAGGAGTTGGATGCACTGCCTTTGTGTGAAGATGGCTTTATCTATCAAAATTACTGCTTAGGAAGCGGAAGCGATAGACAGTATTTTAGTGATGAAAACGGCAAAAAGATAGATACTGTTAGATTGAAGATAGAAGAGTGGTATAAAATCAAAAAGATAGACGACGGCATGTACTATTTTCTGTTGGCTTCACTTTTGGAGAGTGCGGACAAAGTGGCAAATACCGCTTCTGTTTATGGCGCGTATCTAAAACATCTAAAGAAGTCTGCACAAAAGAAGTTGGTTTTAGAGAGTGCACATTTTGGGTTAAGTCAAGGTTTGCATGAGGTGCATAAAGAAGATAGCAATGAGCTAATCAAAAAAATCAAAGGTGATATTTTGTATCTTGACCCGCCTTACAATCAAAGACAGTATGGGGCGAATTATCATCTTTTAAACACTATTGCGCTTTATGACGAGTTTGTTCCAAATGGGAAAACTGGGATGAGAGAGTACAGTCGCTCAAGCTATTGTAAAAAACAAGAGGTTCATAAAAGTTTTGAGGAGCTTATAAAAAATGCGAACTTTAAATATATATTTTTGAGCTACAACAATGAAGGCCTTATGAGCGAAGATGAGGTAAAAAATATCATGTCAAAGTACGGTAAATATGATTTGAGAACAAAAGAGTACCAAAGATTTAAAGCAGATAAAACAGAAAATAGAAATCATAAGGCAGATTTGACTTACGAGTATCTGCATATTTTGCAAAAGGATTAGATTTGATATTAAGTATTGAAAGCTCATGCGATGACAGTGCAATAGCGATAACAGAGATTGCCACAAAAAAGCTTCTTTTTCATAAAAAGATATCACAGGAGTTAGAACACTCTGTTTATGGCGGTGTTGTTCCAGAACTTGCTGCCAGACTTCATGCAGAAGCGCTTCCTAAGATTTTGGAGGAGTGCAAGCCATATTTTAGTGATCTAAAAGCCGTCGCAGTTACTACAACTCCGGGGCTAAGTGTTACGCTTGTTGAGGGTGTTGTTATGGCAAAAGCCGTCTCTATCGCACTTGGCATTCCAATCATCGGGGTAAATCATCTTATCGGGCATATATATTCTCTATTTATAGAAAAAGAGGCGGTTTTTCCTTTGACTGTTTTGCTGGTCTCAGGTGGACATACGCAGGTAATGGAAGTGAAAAGCTTAGAAGAGATAAAAACAGTTGCTAAAAGTATGGATGACAGTTTTGGAGAGAGCTTTGACAAAGTGGCAAAAATGATGCAGCTTGGCTATCCGGGAGGTCCTGTTATAGAGAAACTGGCAAAAGATGGAGATAGAAAAAAGTACAACTTTACCGTTCCGCTTCATCAGTCGCCGCTCATCGCATTCTCCTACTCAGGGCTAAAAAACTCTGTAAGACTTGCCGTTGAGAGTGCAAAGGAGAGCGATTATGGAGATATAGCAGCATCATTTGAGCATATTGCCGTGGCTCACATCATCCAAAAGCTAAAAAAATATTTTAAAGATGTTCCGCCAAAAACCTTTGCCATCGTCGGCGGCGCGAGCGCAAATCTCTACCTTCGTTCACAAATAGAGGAGCTTTTGAAACCGCATAAGGCAAATTTGCTTTTAAGTGAGCTAAAATATTGTTCGGACAATGCAGTAATGATAGGAAGGGTAGCCTTAGATATGTATGAAAAGGGCTTATTTAGCTCACTTGATGAGCTTGAAATCTGTCCCAAAAGTGTCATTTAGCTTAAGAGGCGCTTAGCAACAGAGCCTCTTTTTCTAATTAAGAGTTAAATTATCCGATTTCAAATATACTTCCTCATCAAAATAGATAATTAAAATAAAACAGAAGGAGCCAAAGATGGCAACTACAAAATTCAAAGGTACAGAAGTAAAGTTATTAGGAAATCAAGTAAACGTAGGTGACAAAGCACCGGAAGTTACAGTTGTAAATTCAGCTGGTTTGGCTGATGTAGTAGTTGGCGGTGCGCAAGGCGTTAAACAGCTAATAATCGTTGTTCCATCGTTAGATACAGGCGTATGTGCTACTGAAACTCGTAATTTTAATGCAAGAGCTGCAAAGCTAGAAGGTGTTAAAACTACCGTTGTTTCTATGGATTTACCGTTTGCATCGGGAAGATTTTGTGCAGCTGAGGGAATTGATAAGTTAACTGTTACTTCAGACTTCAGAAACAAAGATTTCGCGAACGCTTACGGTGTTTTACTTGGCTCCTCGGTTCTTGCAGGTGTTACATGTAGAGCAATCTTCGTTGTTGATGCTAACGGCGTTGTAACTTACAAAGAAATCGTTCCAGAAATCACAGAAGAGCCAAACTACGACGCTGCAATGGCTGCGGTTAAGTAATTAATCTATTCTATACTCCTCCTCTTCTCTATACTAAAGGGTCTCGCGCCCTTTAAAAATCAAGTAAAAATTTGCTACAATAATTCTATCTTTAAATAAGGATTTTATTTATGAAAAAAGTTTTATACACACTTAGTTGCGGAGCTCTTTTGGCTTCTAGTGTTATGGCTGATATAGCGAGAGTTGAGATGGGCGCTGGGGCGTGGATGCAAGAGTCAAAAGGTACTGCAACCTATACTGATGGCGGAGCGGACGGCAGTTATATTTCAAGTGAAAAAGATAGCAGTGAACCTTATGTTTGGGCTCTTATTAAACATCCGGTTCCGGTATTGCCAAATCTAAGACTAGAGTATGTAAGTTTAAAAGACAGCGGTGTCGCAAGCGGTCAGTTTAAGGATTTTGATATTGGTGCGGCAACTACATCTCTGTCGTATGATATGAAACAGTATGACATTATCCCATACTATAATATCCTTGATAACACGTCTTGGATTACGCTTGATTTGGGGCTAGATATTAAAATCGTTGATACATCTTATGCTGTGGTTCCTTCCGGTGTGTTTACCGGTTACAGCGACAGCATAACTTTTGCCGTTCCGCTTATTTACGCAAGAACAAGAGTTGAGATTCCTGCAACTGATATTGGTCTTGAAGCAGATATAAAGTACATTACAACGGGCGATTCTACGGTTTATGATGCAAGAGCAAAAGTTGATTATACTTTTGATTTTACTCCTGTTGTTCAGCCTGCTTTAGAGGTTGGTTACAGAGTTCAAAAGATAGATATTGACGAGAGCAGCGTCGATGCGAAATTAGATATCGAATTCTCTGGCTTTTATGCAGGTTTGATGCTTCGTTTCTAAGTATCAATCCATCCATTTTCGAGGGTCGTAGCCGTCAGTCGGTCGTACAATCCTCTCTTTTGGCAGCTCTTTTGCCATGATTATAGTTTCGGCTCCGTCAATCGGACTCCTGCCAAAAGAGTTTTCAACCTCCACAAACCCATGTTTTTTAAAAAAACCGATACTCTTTTCATTGTTTAATACACTCACGCTTATTTTCTCAAAAAGCGCTCCGGCTTCCAAAAATAGCTGTTCAAGCATTGCAGAGCCGATGCCCATTTTCCTAAACTCTGGCTTTACACCGATGGTAAGAACAGGCGTTTTTTCATCTATAAAACCCTTTGCCTTGTCATCTTCTTTTAGCAATCGCAGCCATATAGCACCTGCGATTTTATGCTCACAGAGAGCATAAAGCCCAAGGTCTTTAGAGGATAATCCGTAAAATCTGTCATATATTTCAAGCTCAGCAAAGTCTTGAGCTTTTTTATCGGTCTCATCAAGACGATAAGCATAGTAAAGCATGTCGGTTACGATTTTTTGCTCCGAAGATCTTAGAAAATAGAGTGTTGGTTTCATTGTGTTTTATATCAGACTTAGTCCGACTTTTCCTTTTTCTTCATCTATTGAGACAACCTCGATTTGAGGCAGGTATTGGTTTAGCGAGAGAACTTCAAGAGGATGAGAGATTTTTGTTGCACTCATCTTTGAGATGTGAATCATTCCGTCATTTTTCAGCCCAATGTCCACAAATGCGCCAAAATCCGCTATATTTCTGACAACGCCTGAGACAAAACTCCCGACACTTAGCATTTTAATATCAGTTATGCCGTCTTTAAACGGGATAGGCGGCAACTCTTCTCTTGGGTCAAAACCGGGTTTTAGAAGCTCTTTGATGATGTCTTTTAGTGTCTCCTCTCCAACACCTAATTCTTTTGCTTTTTCTTTCACATCAATAGTTGTCAAATCAAGAGCGAGAAGTTTTTTTGCAATCCAGTAACTCTCAGGGTGGATTCCGCTGTTGTCAAAACTGTTTTTAGAGTTCTTTATTCGTATAAATCCTACAGCCTGCTCATAAGCTTTTTTGCCCAAACCTTTTACTTTTAAGAGTTGCTCTTTTGTTTTAAACGCCCCATTCTCTTCTCTAAAAGCGATAATATTTTGAGCCACTTTTGCTCCTACTCCTGCAACGAAAGAGAGAAGCGAAGCCGATGCCGAGTTTATATCTACACCGACACGGTTTACAAGGTCTTGTGTAACATCTGTCAGTTTCTTCTCTAAAAGTTTTTGGTCAACGTCATGCTGATACTGCCCGATACCTAAACTTTTCGGGTCTATTTTAACCAAAGCCGCCATAGGGTCTTGAAGTCTTTGCGCTATGGAGATAGCCCCTCTTACGGTTACATCAAGGTTTGGATACTCCTGAGAGGCTATCTTTGAAGCGGAGTAAACGGATGCTCCTGCTTCTGAAACAACCGTGTAGTTAAGTTTTACGCTCTCTTCTTTGTTGATGCGGGCAAAAAACTCTTGAGTCTCGCGTGAGCCTGTTCCGTTTCCTATAGCAACACCCGTGATGTTATACTTGTTTGTAAGGAAAAGTACTCTGTTTTTGGAGTTTTCATAATCCCTCTGAGGCTCTGTCGGATATATAACGCATGACTCAAGGTAGTTGCCGTTCTCATCTATGACTGCTAGTTTGCATCCGGTTCTAAATGCGGGGTCAACTCCTAAAATAACTCTTTTTGTCACAGGCGGGGTCATAAGAAGCTGGTTTAGGTTTTTGCCAAAAACTGCTATTGCCGCGATGTCGGCTCTCTCTTTTAGCTCGGCTTGAACTTCTCTCTCAAGAGACGGAAGCAAAAGGCGTTTTAAGCCGTCTTTGTATGCTTCAAAAAGAAGTTCCTTTGACGTTGCAGCATTGCGTGGGATTTTGTACTGTTTTATATTTTCTTCAATGTGGTTTATGTCGATTGTTATCTTTACAGAGAGCTCTTTTTCATTAACACCGCGCATTACGGCAAGGTAGCGGTGAGACGGAATAAAGGCTACTCTTTCTGCTTTGCCAACAAAGTTCTTAAAAGTTCCGTTTTCATCAAATTTTTTTGTTTTTTTAACCTCTAAAACACCATGTCGAAGCATATTATTTCGGATACCTTCACGCTCACGAGGCATATCTGCATAACGTTCCGCTAAAATATCCTGCGCTCCTTGCACGGCTTCATCAACCGAGGCAACATTGCCTTTTACAAACTCTTTTGCCTTTGATTTAAACTCCTCAAGACTCAACTGTGCTTTTTCTAAAATATTGGCAAGTGGTGTGAGCCCATTTTCTATGGCAGTTGCAGCACGGGAGTTTTTCTTCTCTTTGTATGGGCGGTAGATGTCCTCTAAGACTCGCAGGCTCTCTGCTTCATCAATGCTTTTTTTGAGTGTCTCGCTCAAAGTCGCTCTCTCTGCGATTAGCCTTGAGACCTCCTCTTTACGCTCCAAGAGTTTTTTTGCACTTGTGTATATTTCCTCAAAATCACGGAGTACTTCATCATCCGCACCTCCCGTCATCTCTTTGCGGTAGCGCGCGATAAACGGTATGGTGGCTCCATCGTCAAGAAGCTTTAAAATATTTTCTATATGTTCTTTTTTTAAAGCAGTTTTTTTGGTTAGCAGATTGATTAAATTATTAATATTTTTTTCCTACGCACTCTATAAAATCTTTTTCACTCAAATCTTCTATAAGAATTTTAAAATTTTTAAGTCCAAACAGTTTAACATCTTCGCCTTTTAGGGCTTTTAGCTCATTTGAGAAACCGCTCTTTGAGATAATTACTGAGATGTCAGGTGTAAGTTCTGCTGCTTCACACTGCTCTTGAAGTTTTGTCAATTCGCTTTTTTTTGCTTTTTGGTTGGAGTATTTGCATATGCCAGCAACAATTTTGCCCGACTTTGTTTTTGCCAAAATGTCTATCTGCGTATTTCTGTCCCAATAGCTTCCTATCTCTACAATTGGGTCATCTTTGAAGCTTTTTTTCATAACTTCCATTGAGAGTTTTCTAAAAGTAAGTTCGTAAAACTCGCTCTTGCGGTTACTAAACGACTCTTTCGCCTCTTTAAAATCGCCCTCTTTGATGCTTTTAAAATAGGGCGAGACAAAAGCAAACCAAAAACGCATAAACGGCGTGCTGAAGTTCAACTTCTCGTCTATCTTCTCATCTGAATCGGGCGGAGACTCTAGCGGAAATTCAGTTTTTATGATATTTTTGCTGCAAAGTGTATCAATGGCGTGTTCGCCCTCAGCCCTTGAGATGCGTGCTCGCTTTAGTGCTGAATGAACTCTTCCGTCTCCCATAGCAACGGCACTTAAAAGTGAATGGCTTACCTTGTCGCTCTGCGTAATCTTTGTAATATCGCCGTGAATGTAGGTATAGTTTTTTAAAACTTTGCTCTCTATCAACTCTTCAAGAGTTTTACTCAGGTCAACACCCCAGCTCATACCGCCAAAAACAGAGAAATACTCTATCGCTTGTTCAAGTTCTTGCGGCTTGTTTTGAAAGCAAAATGAGCGAAACTGCTCTAGGAGTGAAGGGTATTTTGCCATGAGAAAGCCTTTAGTTTGTTTTTGAAATTATACTTGAATAATATTGAAACGATAGTTTTATAATCTTTGAATAAAAGCAGACTCTCTAATTTTAACTTTTATTAGCATCATTTCTTTAATTCAAATGAGCGTTAAATATGGATTTTAGCTAGAAAAGGAAGTATAATTCTCATATAAGCATAAAATATATATAATAAGAAATATATTTCATCTTTAGGAATTTTTATGACACTTCAAGAAATTGGGAAAGAGATTAAAAATCTTCGTAAACAGAGCAAATACTCCCAAGAGGAGATGCAGAGTTTTAGCGGCACAACAAAGAGAACCATATCTAAAATAGAAAATGGTTTTGTAGATGAAGTGGGTATCAAAAAAGTGGAGATGATTTTAAATCTGCTTGGATATGAGTTAAGCATAAGACCAAAAGGTCGCCCAAAAACATTAGAAGAGCTGCAAGATGAAAGAAAATAGTTTAAAAATCTATCTCAATAAAACTCACAGCGGTAATCTGACTTATGAAAATGATAGATATATTTTTAACTATCTTGAAGGCGCAAAAGATGTAGTAAGTTTGACAATGCCCATTCGTGCGGCTAGTTGGGAGAGTAAAAAATTACATCCTGTTTTTGAGATGAATCTTCCAGAGGGTGCGCTAAAAGAGGCTATCAAAAACCATTTTGCAAAAATTATCAGCATGGATGATATGAGCCTTTTGCGGCTTATCGGTCCATACATGCTTGGGCGTGTAAAGTTTGAGAAACTTGCCCTTAAAGAGGAAATTTTAGAGCTTGATAGCATTTTAAACACATCAAAACAAAATCTTTTTGATGAACTTATGGAGAGATTTGCTATTCGTTCTGGAGTTTCGGGCGTACAGCCAAAACTGCTTTTAAGCGCACACAATAAAACTACTATGAAGTTTGAGCACTATATAGTAAAATCGTGGGAGAAGGAGTATCCAAACCTCGCTCTCAATGAGTACTTTTGTATGCGAGCCGTTCAACATGCGAATCTTCCTACGCCTGAATTTTATCTGAGCGATGATTTTTCTATGTTTGTTATGAAGCGATTTGACATAAAAGAGGACGGAAACCACTTCGGTTTTGAAGATATGTGCGTTTTAACCGCTCGTGGTACTGAACAAAAGTATGATGGAAGTTATGAGGAGATATCAAGAGTTATCAAAGATGTTATCCCTGCTGCAAAGCAAAAAGAGGGTCTTAAACTGTTTTTTAAAGCCCTCATAATGAATCACCTTCTACAAAATGGAGATGCTCATCTCAAAAACTATGGCATCCTCTATGAAAATGATTTTTATGATTCCTCTTTGGCACCCATCTATGATGTAATTACTACAACCGTATATATAAAAAATGATATTCCGGCTCTTAAACTCGGCGATGGAAAACTTTGGTGGAAGCAAAAAACATACAAAGCATTTGCAAAACAGAGTTGCGCACTCTCAAACAAAGAGTATGAGGAGATACTGCATGAGTGCTATAAGGCTATACAAACGACAAAAAAAGAGGTCGAGATTTTTGTACAAGAGCATCAAGACGCTCAGGAGTTTTTATCTTTGCTGGTAGATAAATGGAAGGAGACGATTATCTAGCATCAAAAAAGCATCGCATTTACATATTGAGAGTTTTTAATGCTAAAATTACATCCCTTTTTTGCTCCTCATCGCTTAACAGGATAAAGCAGTCCCCTCCTAAGGGATAGCTCGAGGTTCGATTCCTCGTGGGGAGACCACTCATCAATCTAACACAATCCAATAACCTCTTTTTAACCCCTTGTTTACGAACTTTAAACTACTTCTTTAGTCTAACTTAATCTAATGTATTGTATAGTTATCCATACTTTTTAGGGGCTGATTTGGGGGCTTATTGCAAAACAGCCCCTAAGGTTAAAAATAATAAGCCCCTAAAACAATGAGAGGTTACCAATGGCACGGGCTACAACGACATTAACAGATACTAAAATTAAATCATCAAAAGCAAAAGATAAAGACTATAAATTATCTGATAATAGGGGCTTATATCTTCTTGTTAGTAAGTCAGGCGGTAAACACTGGAAGCTTAAATATCTTTTTGATGATAAAGAGCAAAAATTATCTTTAGGAAAGTACCCAGATATAACGCTTATTCAAGCCAGAGCATTCAGAGAAAAATATAACAGCGATATTGCAAACGGTATCAATCCAAGTGAAGTTAAAAAAGAAAATAAGAAGCTCAAGCAACAAGAAGAGATTAAACAAGAAAATACCCTCAACAAAATATCTGATGAGTTTTTTATTCAAATAGAAAATAGCGTAACAGAAAAATATCTCACAAAGTTAAAAAGCTATTACACAAATCATATTAAGGCTACTTTAGGAACGAAACCAATAAAAGAGATACAAAGAGCCGATATTATAAAAATAGTTGATGAGATGCAAAACAAGGGTATTATTGAAAGTGCAAAAAAAACATTAAATTTAATAGAGAGGATTTATAAGTTTTCAGTTGCAAGGGAATACACAGAGCATAATATTATCGCTGATTTTGATAAGTCAATAGTTTTAAAAAAGAGCATAGTAAAACATCACGCAACCATTACAGATGATAAAACAATCAAAATATTACTTGATGCAATTAATAATTATTCAGGCGAAACGGTCACACGATACGCTTTAAAGATTATTCCATATTTAGCACTAAGACCGATTGAATTAAGGTCGTTGGAATGGAGTTATATCAATCTTAAAGATAATCTGATAGTTATCCCTGCTAACAAGATGAAGATGAGATTAGAGCATATAATCCCTATAACCTCAACGGTAAAACAGATGATAGAAGAACTTAGAGAGCATACAGCCGATAACAAATATTTATTTAAAAATGCGGTTTATAAAGATAGATACATGAGTGAAAATACTATCAATACAGCATTAAGGCGAATGGGATTTAGCAAAGATGAAATTGTATCTCACGGATTTAGAAGTATGTTTTCAACTATCGCACACGAAAAAAGCTCTTTTAAACATGAGGTTATTGAAACGCAACTTGCTCACAGTGTAGGTAGTAGTGTATCTCAGGCATATAATAGAGCCAAGTATCTTGATGAGAGAGTGGAGCTTATGCAATGGTGGAGTAACTATCTTGATGATTTGATGAGTGATGAGGTGGTAACACAATGATGTATCAAGGGATTGATATTTATAAGTTTTACTTAGGAAATCAAGAAGTTGAGCTATCTGAATATGATATTTGTCAAATAGTTCTTGAATATAATGAATATAACTTGCACCGCTCTAAACAGTCTAATATTTTTGAATTACACAAACCGTCAAGAGATAAAAGAAAATATAATAAAAAAGCCAAAATTAAATCATTATTTTTAAAATACTATGATGAAACTAAAACTAAAAAAGAAGCATTAACTAGAATATCATTAGAACTTAAACTATCATTTAAAGCCGTAGAGAAGGCATACTACTCAAAAAATTAACCCTACTTTTAACCTACTTTTTTAAGCGCAAAAACACCTATAAAATAAGCTATACAATTACATAATCTAATGACGATTAGAGAGTATCAATAAAATCTAACTAAATATTGATATTAAAATCTTAAAGCTTTAAGTCTAATCATAGTTGAACTATGAGAAAGATTTACAAATGGAAGCAAAACATCTAAGAGCCAAAGAAATGGCTAAGTATCTAAATATCGGACTTAGTACCGTTTGGCTATACGCTAAACAAGGAAAGCTCACGCCAAAGAAATTAAGCGACCGTGTGACACTTTTTAGTGTAGAAGAGGCGGATAGACTTATCAATTTTGATGGGGTGGTGCTATAATGGAAAATAGAAAAACAAGCTATTTAATCATAGCATTAACAAAACTCTTAAAAGGCGAAAGGTTATCTTTTATCGAGGGTGCAAAAAATTCTAATCAATATTTTTGTACTATCAAAAACAAAGGTATCGAACTCATAGAAGTAGAAGTGCCAAACTTAACTAATCGAGGTTATCATCTTGAAAGAAGATTAAATCTTACAGATGAAAATATCGAACTGGCACAAAAATACTTAGAGAGATTAAAGCGTAAAAGTTAGCTACAAAAGAGGCGTAAAAACCCTCTTTAAGCTTCAAAAAAACACCCCTTACAATAAAGTCTAATGTAATCTACACATTAAGCTACTTTTTGAGGGGTGCAACCTCAACCGCCCACGATAGGCACGGGCTTAGAGATACATAACAAATATCACTTTAAGAATTGAACTTCTTAATAGGTATAAAAAGAGAGCATAAAAACACTATGAACATCTTACACGAATTAGAAGATTTTATCAACGAATTTAACAAAAATAATGATGAAGATTTTGCCATAGACACTATAAGAATAGAATTTCAAAAACAGCATAAATTAGAGAAATTACAAGCGATAGGTAGATGGAATAAAATCAATGCCAGAGACAAAAAGATAATGAGTAAATTAAAAAAGAGGCTCACGACTGATGAGATAACAACCGCCTACCAATATGAGAGAGAAAATATCTACTACTACAACTCATCTACACCGCCAAAGTATAGACACGCTACATTAGTTATATTTGGTATGAAGCAATACCACAAAGAGCCGCCAAAGAGAGACCTCATCACAAAACTACTATCAATATTAAAAGATGTATCTGATGTAGATGTTTGCTTAGATATAAAACACCGCCCGAACTTAGAAGCACTTAAAAGAGTTTTTGATTTAAAGCAGTACATCACTCAAGATGGAATATTTACAGATACTCATTACATTAACCGCCCAGAGATACCAATGATAGAAAAAATCACTATCTATAACAAAGCAGTTAAAAATAAATTAGAGGGTATTTTATGGCGGATAGAAG
The DNA here is from genome assembly GCA_041654255.1 of Sulfurimonas sp. Taxonomy (GTDB): domain Bacteria; phylum Campylobacterota; class Campylobacteria; order Campylobacterales; family Sulfurimonadaceae; genus Sulfurimonas. The sequence goes on along the minus strand of JBAZDX010000015.1, from coordinate 33,764 downwards.
CAAAAATAATCATACCAAATAAAAAGATTTTAGCACTGCCGCTGCACGAACTAAAAGAAGTTGTAAATATTGCAAGAGGTACATAATGAGAGACAAAAACAAAACTACCAAAGAAGATGTAATCAAAAAGATAAAAGAGATAATTGCAAAAGATAAATACTTCAAAGATGTAAAAATAGAAGTGCTATTCAAACAAAAAACTTAGACACGGTTAAGACACAAAAACACCTCTCTTTTATCTAAGATATACTATCACTACAATATAACCAAATGAAAGGCTATTAAGTGAGAATAACTCTAAATGATGATGAGGTGCTGGAACTGATGAAAGCAATCTCAAAAAGTAACTATCCGCTTTATACTAAGATACAAAAGCAATATAACGATGATATAAGCCGAGATATTACTAAGAAGCAATCATCTATCCAAGAAGCCACAAAACACCGTGAACACACCGCAAAAGCTAAAATAATCAATGCTATTAATCTTCTTAGAATTGAAAACAAAGCTATAACTATTTATTCAATCGCAAAAGTGAGCGGATGCAGTTACAACACTGTAAAAAAGTATCAATCAAAAGAGGTGCAATAGATGGATGCTAAACAGAGAGAATTTATTTTGCTTAGAGCTGATGGACTTAGTTACGACAAAATAGCCCTAAAGCTCAAAACAGCCAAAAGCACACTCATACAATGGAGTAAACTATTTGAAGAGGACATCAAAGAGCTACAATTTCACGCAATGGCTGAACTTAAAGAAGTTTATAGCTGGAACTTAAAAAGCAAATATGAAACACTTTTAAAACAGTTGCAAAAGATAGATGATGCAATCTTAGAAGCTGGTTTGAGTGATACAAGCATAAAAGATTTATTTACAATCAAACAGGCTCTTGTTTATCAACTTGAAACCATAGAAAAAAAAGTGAGTATAAAATCAAATGTAGTCACTACAAATATTTTAGGACAAAAAGAAGATATACCAATGCGATTAAATGAAGTATGAAGCAACTACAAGCACTTAAACAGCTTAAACCCTTACAATCAATCAAGGCACTACAAAGAGAACCATTAGAGAGATTAGAAACCCCACTTAATGAAATAGAGCTTATTCTTTATTCAACTAATCTATGTTACCACAGTATGAATATACTCAGAGGCGAAACCATAGTAACAAACAGAGAGGCGAAACTAAAAGCCCTTATGAATGAAGTTACCAAAGTTGGAACGCTACTACAAAGAGATGATCATTATCTTCATAGCACTTACACTCAAAAAGATACAAAGAAGTTTTTTAAAGATGTAGGCATCAGAGCAGAACATCTTAAATACTAAATGAAACTAATATCACACTAAAAACCACTTCATAGATGCGATACAAGCCACGATATAAATTAAGACGTATTTGTATAGCTTCGTTAATTGTTACTAGAATTTTAGTAATAGCCAAGTGCGAACGAAAAACTCCGAAAAAAGTCCGATTGAATGCAAGGGTACAAAATTAAATAAAAGTTTGATACAATGATGAGAACAGTAACCCGAACGGGACACTAAACAATCTTTTTAAATCATAGACACTTTGATTTTTAGGGGCTGATTAGGGGGCTTATTTTTATTATATTTTTTCAACTCCCACAAAATAGGACTTTAATTAGTCTGTATGGTATCTCGTGGGGAGACCACTTACACTATCTTCAAAAGCCCATTTAGGGGCGAAGAGTCCAATGTCTTATTTACCTCTTTGTTTTGCCTTGCAAAATCTATCTGCGATATTATTCCGCTTGCGCCGTCTTCATTGAGAAAAAGTCCAGTTGCTCTTATGCGCCCGAGGCTCTCGTTTTTCTCATTTTTAATATCAAACTGCCCGCTTGTGTTGCCAAGATAGATAGCGCCGATACCGACTTCTCCAAGCGCAACAAGACGCTCTTCATCACTATTTTTTATCCAGATGCGAAGAGAGTCTAAAATCGGGTCATTTTCATCTATCCAGTTGTTATTGTCACTGTCATACCGCTTCAAATCTGCAAATCCGTCGCCGTTTTGCATCTATGTCAAAAGAGAAGTTCTTGCTCTCTAAATCAGGCATTCTCACTTCTGAGCTCGGTTACAAAAGTCGTAATTGCGGTGCTGCTGCTTTTTGATGATTCGGAGCGTAAGTCCAGTGCGAAGTTCTCTATTTTCATAACTCATCCTTTACATGTGTACAAAAGTTAAGACAAAAAAAGTAGAGCAAAACCTATTCCCATCTTTTTGTTTTTACTTGATAAATGATATACTTTAGTATGATTAATTTATCTCTGAACAAGCAGCTCGATATCATTGTTCCAAACACAAATAGGGCGTTGGCGGTAGTTTTAAAAGAGGCATCTCCAAAAGAGCTTGAGAAGATTTCAAAAGATAAAGATTTAAACTCCATTATCAACTCTCTCTTGAAGGAGAGCAGCCAAAACTCCTCATCCGATAAAACACTTTTAGAACTTGTAAAAAATAATCCTACGCTAAAAGAGTTGGGAAATGTCTCAAACACCGTAAAAGAGCTCTTAAATACGCTAAAGAGCGAAAAGAATCCACTGCCCGTTGAAACGGCTCTTAAAAAGTTTCTTATTGACATTAAAGAGCTTAGCGAACCTATTTTAAAAGATAAAATTCAAAATTCAGGTATTTTTTTAGAATCCCGACTTAAAAATGTGCAAAATCCTCAGGTTGAGCTTAAAAATCTGTTAGTTTCGCTTGAAAAGAGCATAGCAAAAAGCGAGATTCCCAGCGTAAAGCTGCTAACTCAAAGCATAAAAGAGCTGCTTGCCTCGCCGACACTAAAAGAGGCGACAAACAGCGCTGTTTTAGAGCCTTTAAAAGATGCAAAGAGCTCTTTGACACAGGTTGCAAAAGGTGTTGAAAATATTGTTTCAAAGTTAAATGAGCAGCTGCGCAGCGCAGACGTTATAATGACAAAAGCTTTTGAAAAACAGCTCTCAAAAGTGGAGCAACTTGTGAGCCCAAAAGCAGCGCTGGATTCTTTGTTGGAGAAGAGTGTGTCCGCAGAGATTCGCAATATTGTTGAGCCGCTAAAAGGTTTAATTGAAAAGTCAGATTCTCTTTTTTCAAAAGAGACACGCTCGCTTACATCCAAACTGGCTCCATTTAGCAACCCGCAAAGATTGGCAGCTGAGGAGGGCGTTAAAGAGATTTTGTCTCATGATTTAAAAGCGGTTTTACTAAAAGCCGGTGAGGAGATAAGCAAATCATCGCATCCAAATCAAGCAGAGATTTTAAAAAATGTAGATAAACTGCTTCTTCAGATAGACTACTTTCAACTGCTCTCTCACCTCTCAAACTCCTCGTCGCTATATCTCCCTTTTTCGTGGGATAGCCTAGAAGATGGAAATATCAACATTAAAAAAGACAAAAACGATAAATTTTACTGCGATATTGATTTGAAACTAAAAGAGTATGGGGAGTTAAAACTAAAACTCGCACTTTATGAGGAGAACCAGATAAACATTCACATCTACTCGGATAGCGCTGAATTTAAAGAGATTGTAAAAGAGAATATCGCTTCTCTGCGCTCGGCACTTATAGAGTCTCAAATAACGCCAAGAGAGATACGGATTTTTGATACTCCAAAAAAAAGTGCAGTTTCGCCTTATGGGACTCAAGAGCGTCAAATTGATATGGGATTTGAGGTAAAAGTATGAAAAAAGCTGCCGCACTAAGATATGACAAAGATAAGGAGAATGCTCCCAGAGTAGTTGCAAAGGGGCAGGGAAATACGGCAGAAAATATCATAAAAATTGCCGAACTTCACAACCTCCCCATAAGAAAAGACGAGGACCTTATAGAGCTTCTCTCAAAAGTAGAATTGGACAAAGAAGTTCCGCAGGCACTTTATAGAGCCGTTGCGGAGGTGTTTAGTTTTATATATAAAGTGACAAAAAAGAGCTAGCTACCGGTACTCTTTTATTTGGGTTATATCTATCCCTCTTTCTTTTAACTTGTTTCCTATCTCAAGGACTATTTTGTTGTATCTCTCAGTCTCTAAAAATCCCTCGTACGCATCCATCTTTTTTTCATACACTTTTGCCGCGATATTGTCTATCTCTGAGAGTGCTTTTTGCAGCTCTTCGTCTAAATCTTCAACGGTCTCTTCCATAAAAATCTCCTTTTTTTTGTAAATTTTTAATGTATTTTAGCATAACACATAAAACAGATATAATTACACAAATGATTTGAGGACAAATAATGGACGGCACAAAAAGAGCAAATATAAAAAGCGGTATGAACGTGGCGATTGTACTCAAAGAAGATCAAGCAAGCGGACGGCTAACCAGTGGAGTAGTCCGCGACATTTTAACATCGTCTGCAACCCATCCTCACGGCATTAAAGTTCGCCTTATGAGCCGTGAAGTCGGACGAGTAAAGGAAATATACTGATGAATAATAAAGACTTTTCAAACCTTCCTCTTACCAAAGAGATGCTTCATAACCTAAATGAAATAGGTTATAAAGAGATGACGCCGATTCAAGCCGAGAGCTTGCCCTCTATACTGGAGGGCAGAGACGTAATCGCTCAGGCAAAGACGGGAAGCGGCAAGACAGCTGCATTTGGCATAGGTCTGCTTCATAAACTTCAAGTTAAAAAGTTCAGAGTTCAGTCTCTCATACTCTGCCCAACCCGTGAACTTGCAGACCAAGTGGCAAAAGAGCTCCGCATGCTTGCCAGATTTTCACATAACATAAAGATTTTAACTATATGCGGCGGAACGGCTTTTGGTCCACAACTCGGCTCGCTTCGTCATGGCGCGCATATAATCGTCGGAACTCCAGGGCGGATTTTAAAACACCTCAAAAAAGAGACACTCTCTCTTGAAGATGTCGATATGCTCGTGCTTGATGAAGCGGACAGAATGTTAGATATGGGTTTTAGCGAAGAGATAAGCGAAGTTTTGGGTTTTGTTTCAAAAAGTGCACAGACGCTTCTTTTCTCCGCTACTTACACGGATGAGATAATGGGCATCAGCGCTTCTATACAAAAAGATGCCGTAAATGTAAAAACAACATCAACCGAAGTTGCCAACAAAATAACAGAGCGATTTTATGAGGTACAAAACTCTCAGAAGCTAAATACGCTTATAAATATTTTGAGCAATTTCAAACCAGAAAATGTTATAGTTTTTGCTAACACAAAAGCAGAGGTTCAAGAAATAGCGGACACTTTGCAAAAAAACAGGATTGACGCACTCGCTATTCACGGTGATTTGGAGCAGTATGAGAGAAACGATGTGTTAGTTCAGTTTGCTAACAAAAGCTGCCCCGTGTTAGTAGCAACAGATGTTGCGGCACGCGGACTTGACATCAAAGAGCTCTCTATGGTTATAAACTATGACCTCCCTCATGGCGAAGAGACCTACACCCACCGCATAGGCAGAACGGCAAGAGCCGGTATGGAGGGTTTGGCGTTTACACTATTTAGTGCATATGAAGCTGACAAAGCCGATGAGTATAAAAACGAGAGCCGTATTTTTGAAGATGCCGAGGCTCTAAAAGTTGTAAACGGTTTTGAGATGAAACCGCAAAATATAACGCTGGTTATTGAGGGTGGAAAAAAAGACAAAGTCCGTGCAGGAGATGTTTTAGGAGCGCTTACGGGTGAAGCTGGACTAAATGGAAGTTCTATCGGAAAGATAGATATCTACGACAAACAGAGCTATGTAGCAATTGAGAGCAAAAAAGTAGATGAAGCCTTTGAGAAGCTAAAAAACGGAAAAATCAAAGGTAAAAAGTTTTCTGTTTGGATTCTCTAAAATATATAAACCACTACCCACAAGCTACTAAAAATCAGGTGTTGGAGCTGATAAAAGAAGATAAGTTAGCCCAGCACCTTAAAAAGAAGTATCCCTCGTCGCACTGCATAAAAACAGACAAAGCGCTCTTTACCTATATAAATGAGCTTAAAAACGCCCACATGAAAAATGTAGCAACTCTTAGCAAAGCTATTTATGACGCGAAGATAAATGTTATTCACAACGCTTTGGGTACTCATCACATCATCTCAAGAGTTCAGGGCTCGAAACTAAAAAGCAAAAACGAGATTCGCATAGCTTCAATGTTTAAAAGCGTGCCTGAAGAGTTTTTAGAGATGATAGTCGTACACGAACTGGCGCATTTTAAGGTCAAAGAGCATAACAAAGCGTTTTACAATCTATGTGAATATATGCAGCCCTCATATCATCAAATAGAGTTTGATGTAAGGCTCTATCTTACGCAGATGGATATTTTCGGCAAGATAGAGGAGTGGAATTAGATTTGCTTAATCTCTAAAATATAAAGCTCTGAAGGAGCAGTTTTTGAGGGACGATATTTGTTTGGCTCTGATTAAAAGAGTGGTTGATTCCCAAAAAGATTTGATAATTATTTTTCATAATGGCGAGCCTGTTTTGGTAAACAGTTCCTTTGAGAGGTTTTTTTCTGTCTCATCACTTGATGAGTATAATTCACAATTTAATCTATTTGTTGACAACTTTGTTCCTCATCCGCGCTATTTTCACAAAGATAAGATTAAAGACGGCAGCAACTGGCTTGATGCAATTTTAAAACTTCCAGAGATGGAGCGAGTTGTGAGTATGATGACGCCAAGCTATGAGCCGCATGCTTTTGCAGTACATGCAGATAAAATAGAGGAGTATGTGATTGGCGTATTTGAAGACATTACACAAACTCTGATAAAACGTATTATGATTGAAAACAATGCAAATATCGATAAAGAGAGCGGCGCTTACGCCAAAAACTATTTTTTACAGGTTGCACAAAGTTATCAGGATGCGGTTGTTTTTAATGAGAAGATAGTGAGTGCAATTTTAATCAAAGCAAATAAAAAAGACGGAAGCTGTGTTAGCAGTGACGGGACTGTTTTAAAGGCATTGGTTAGCCATTTTAAGAGAGTTATACGCCAAGATGATATGCTGATTCGCTGGAGTGATGATGCCTTTTTGCTTATATATCTTGTGGATAACGCAAAAAGCACACAGATGATGCTCGATAAGCTGTATGTTATCTCCAAAAAAGATGAGATAAAAGGGATTGATTATTTTTTTACTTTAACAATTCAAGAGAAAAATGAAAAAATTAACGCATTTTTAGGGCGAGTTGAGGGTTAATCCCCCATCTCTGCTATTTTTTTGTCATAATCATTTGTAATCTCATCAAACTCACTCTGCAGAATCTCTAGAAGTTCAAACATTTTCTCAACCTCTTTTTGCTCTAAAGAGACGAGTTTTGAGAACTCTATAATTTTAAAGCTGTCTCCGCTGCTTGAGGCTTCAAGCAGTTTCTTTTGATGAGAAGCCAAAGTCTCTTCCGATTTTATAATAGAAGCTTCAAGCTTTTCAATCTTTTTCTTCATTGGCGAAATGAGTTTGTTTTTGTCTCTGATGAGGTCTGCTTTTAACTTTTTATTGTCTTTGAAGTTGCTTTTTGGTTTTGGTTTTACAAAATCATCCTCAGCTTCTTCTTCCCAGCCCATTTTTTCTAAGAACAGATCATACCCGCCGTCAAAATACTCTGCACCGTTTCTTGTAAATACGATGAGTCTGTCGCACACACGGCGCAGCAGCTCTTCGGAGTGGGTTACGATGATTACGGAGCCTTTGAAATTTTGGATTGCCACGGTCAGTGCTTCTATCGAGTCCATATCCAAGTGGTTTGTAGGCTCATCCAAAAATAGGAGATTTACATCACGCGCCAAAATCTGCCCCAACATTACGCGGCTCTTCTCACCCCCTGAGAGAAGCGAGACCTTTTTGTCCGCGCTGTCTCCGCTGAACATCATAGCACCGGCAATACCGCGTATGCTCTGAGTCGAGAGCTTTGTGTTTGCTGAGTGGATTTCGTCGAGTACCGTACTGTTTGGATGGAGTCTTGCAATATTTGTCTGCCCGAAGTGTGCAAAAGCCGTGCTTGTGTGCATGTGGACTTCGCCGCTGAGAGGTTTTAGCTCCCCTGCGATTGTGTTTAGAAGCGTTGATTTCCCCTTGCCGTTCTTTCCGATAATCCCAAGACGTTCCCCTTTTTCGAGCACAAAAGAGATATTTTTAAACAGAATATTATCAGGCGTATAGCCAAAGCTTAGATTTTTAACATCAAGAAGAACTTTTGCAGGCGTGTCTTTGTAGTTGAAATTAAATTCCAAAGATGAGTCGTATCCCAAATCTTCAAGCAGATCCATCTTCTCAAGCTGTTTTACCTTTGACTGTGCTAGAGCGGCAGTTGAAGCACGCGCTTTGTTGCGGGCGATAAAATCCTCAAGCTCTTTTACTTTTTTGTCCTGTGCTATTTTTTGTTTTTCATATAGCTCATCATTGGCTTGGAGCTGCTCGTAATATTTGTGCGTATCTCCGGCGATAACTCTTAGATTTCTTCGTACAATTCCCATTGTATGGGTAGTGACGGCGTCCATAAAATCGCGATCGTGAGTGATTAAAATAACTTCTCCGTCAAACTCTTTTAGGAATGTTTTTAGCCATCTAAGCGAGAGGATGTCAAGGTAGTTTGTAGGCTCATCCAAAAGCAGCAGGTTTGGCTCAGTAACCAGAAGTTTTGCAAGGTTGATTCGGATTTGATAGCCGCCTGAGAAAGAGAGAGGGTCCTTGTCCAAATCATCTTGAGTAAATCCAAGACCGAAGAGGATTTTCTCGACTCGGTAAACATCGTACTTCATATCCTCCTCTAGTGCAAGCGCCGCCTCTTCTCTAAGTGTGCTTTCGCTGAACTCAAGATACTGTTTTAAGGCACCTATCTTGTATCCTCTTGGGATAACCACTTCGCCTGTGTCTGGGGTGTCTTCGCCCAAGATAAGTTTAAAAAGCGTTGATTTTCCGCTTCCGTTGCGTCCGACAAGTCCAACTTTGTTGCCCGAGTTAAGTTTAAAGTTTAGGTTGCTAAAAAGCTCCTGTTTGCCGAAACTTTTTGAAATATTTATAAGTTGTATCATAAGACTCTTTCATTTTGATATATTTTTTATTTCTTCTAAAATCCAAGGCCACTCGCCGTATCCGCCATCCGTGTTTATATGTCCCGCATTTTGCAAAATCAGCATCTCTACTCCTAAGTTGTCTGAGAGCGAAGTTGCTTCATCAAGACTCATATAGGGATCGTTTGTAGAGGCGACCAATAGCGCCTCTTTCGCATATAGCGTTGCAGGGACTTTGCACGGAAAAAAACTCTTCAGCTCTTCAATATTGCACTCTAAGCTCGGAGGAGCAACAAGAAAAAGCTTCTCTATTTTAGGGATGTTTAACTCGTTACAGAGATGAAACCAAAGAATATTTGCAAGAGAGTGACAAACCACGATATCAGGTTTAAAATTTTTCAGTTCATCGGTTAACTCTTCTATCCACTCATTTTTATTTGGAAAGTCGGGATTGCTAAGTTTTAAAAAACTTACACATCCGTAATCTTTGGCAATTTCTCCCGAGAGCCAACTCTGCCAATGCGGGAAATCGCTGCCGCCCCAGCCGTGAAGAATTAAAACTCTTTTCATTTTTATGAGTTGGCTGTTATTGCGCTGTTGATTCTTGAGATAGTTTCATCTTTGCCGATTATTGCCATTACGCTGTCAAGCCCCGGACCGCTCATTTTGCCAAGCAGTGCCACGCGAAGAGGTTGTCCGATTTTGCCAAAACCGATTCCCATCTCATCCACTACCTCTTGCATCAGGTGGTGGTAGTCGCTTGGAAGATGAAGCTCGCTGCAAGCACTCACTTTTGTTGAAAAAGCTTTTAAAACATCTACGGCGTCGCCTTTAAATGCTTTCTCGACTGCTTTTTCATCATAAGAGGTCGGATGCGAGATTATCTCATAAACAAGAGCAGCTATCTCTTTAAGAGTTTTTGCGCGCTCTTTTAGAGCATCGAGTAAAATCTCTTTTTTGTCGTGTGAAGTGAGCAGAAGACCGTAGGGCTCAAGCAGTCTTGCGAGCTCGTTGTTTGGAGTGTTTTTGATGTAGTGAGAGTTTAGCCAGTCAAGTTTTTCGGTATTGTAGATTGATGCTGATTTATTGATGTTTTTAGGATTGAAATATTCCATCATCTCATCCATCGAGAAAATCTCCTGATCCCCGTGGCTCCAGCCAAGACGAACCAGAAAGTTAAGAAGCGCTTGCGGAGCGTAGCCCATCTCTTTGTATGCCATAACATCGGTCGCGCCGTCACGTTTGGAGAGCTTTTTGCCCTCATGGTTATGAATCATCGGAACATGATAAAATTTTGGTACATCAAATCCTAGAGCTTCATAAACAACTATCTGTTTTGGAGTGTTTGAGAGGTGGTCGTCTCCACGGATAACCTCGGTTACGCCCATCAAATGGTCATCAATCGCTACGACAAAGTTATATGTAGGAGAGCCGTCGCCGCGAGCAATTACAAAATCATCTAAAATGTCTTCAGCCTTAAACACAACGTCGCCTTTTATGCCGTCTTTTACGATAATGTCTCCGCTAAGAGGTGCTTTTATACGGATAACTGGCTCTATCCCCTCTGGCGGTGTACCTGTAAAATCACGATATTTGCCGTCGTATTTTGTTCGCTCTTTGTTTGCCATTTGGGTTTCACGAAGCTCTGTTAGCTCCTCTTTTGACATATAGCATTTGTAGGCTTTGCCCTCTTCTAAAAGCTGTTTGATATAGACCGCATAGATATCATCTCTTTGGGATTGATATACTATCTCTCCGTCATGCTCCAGCCCTAGCCAATGAAATGCGTTTACAATCGCCTCTGCAGCCTCTTGTGAGTTTCTTGCCTTGTCCGTGTCCTCAATGCGAAGAAGAAATTTGCCACCGTTTTTTCTAGCCCAGAGATATGAAAAAAGAGCTGTTCTTAAACCGCCGATGTGTAGATAACCTGTAGGACTTGGAGCAAAACGAGTGACAACCATAAAAAGCCTTTGTAAAATAGTTATCGAATTTTAGGCTATCATTTGTTAAAAGCGGGTAAAATGCTGTTTTTAATTTGTGGGTATCTCTAAAAACCCTTTACTAATTTTTGAAGAGCAAATTTTTAAACTAGTTTTAGGAAGATTTTAAAACTCCTAGCCTTAGCTAAGAGTGAGAAATCTGACGACTAAATAGTTAAAAAGTTGCCTTCCTTTCGGGCTTTACAGATTTTGCGCCTATCTTCGTTGCCGCTCATCGCCGTAGCTTTGGCTATGGCTTTTCGCGTCGCCTTGATATACACAAAATCTTTTAAAGCAAAAAATGTAAGAGTTTTTAGAGGTACCCTTATAGGAAAACAAAATGTATAAAATATTTTTATCTCTTTTTTCATCTCTTTTTTTTGGTGCGGTGTTGAGCGCAGAGCTTGTTAGCGGGGTTAGCGTTGTAGTAAAAGGGGAAGCAATCACTCTTTACGATGTTAAAGAAGAGATGCGAATATCTAATGTTGATGCGGCTGCGGCAACCGATGTTTTGATACGAAAAAAGCTTGAAGCCTTAGAGATTAAAGAGAGAAAAATCAGTGTCACAAGCAGTGAGGTTTATGATGATATTAAAAAAGTAGCAGCTGCAAATAAGATGAGCATAGATGAGTTTTATGAAGCTGTAAGAGAGTCAAATGGGCTTAGCTCTGCCGAGTTTAAAGAGAAGACCCAAGAAAAGATTCTATCTCAAAAGCTCTACTCCGCGATAGCCTACTCATCGGTAGAGGCTCCGGTTGAAGATGAGATTAAAGAGTATTATGAACTCCATAAAGATGACTTTTCACGTCCGACTGCTTTTAAGGCTACCGTATATACCTCAAAAGCCAAAGAGGTTCTCCAGAAAAAAATCAGCACTCCGGTGTTTCACTCTAATGAGATAAAAGTTGAGGAGCAGATATTTCCATACGATAGAATCTCTCCTGAGCTTGCGCAGCTTTTAGAAAAAACAGAGGTAAATAGTTTTACTCCGATTATTTTGGATAACAAAGGCTCTTTTGTGAGCTTCTATTTAAAAGAGATTCAAAAGCCTGCCAAGAGCGGTTATGATGAGGTAAAAGAGCAGATAGCAAATCTGATAATGGGGCAAAAAAGAGAGCAGGTACTGAGCGATTATTTTGCAAGACTTAGGGGCAATGCAGATATTCAAATCATTAGAAAAGTTGAGTAGATGTTAAGTGATGAAAATTTTATAAACATAGCGCAAGAGATAGCGACCGCTTCAAAGTGTGTCTCCAAACAGGTCGGCGCTGTCATCGTAAAAGATGGAAGAATTTTAAGTACCGGCTATAATGGCACACCGGCCGGATATATAAACTGCCGCGACCATTGGAGCGGCGAATATACCTCAGAGCATCATGAGTGGTCAAAAACTTATGAGATACACTCGGAGATGAATGCAATTATCTGGGCGGCAAGAAAAGGAATCTCAATAGAGGGCTCTACGATATATGTAACGCTTGAGCCATGCAGCGAATGCAGCAAAAACATAATAGCAAGCGGTATCAAGCGTATAGTTTATCTAAAACCATACGAGCATAACCACTCTGCTACCATCTCAAAATTTATTATAGACAATGGTGTAAGCATCGAAATGCTTAGCAAAAAAGAGTAGAAAATGAACGAACAAAAAGAGTTAGAAGCGGAAATCGGAAGACATCTTATGCAGCCTGAAAATTACGGCAAACTTGAAGATGCCGATTGTATCGGAGTCGGGATAGACCACGCTACGAAGAGTTATGTTATTATGTACATAAAAAGAGATGATAACTCCATAAAAGATATAATGTTTGGTACAAACGGCACGCAGGATACAACTACGTTAGGCTCACTTTTTACAGAGATGATAAAAGGCGATACAATAGAGGGAGCGCTAGAGACGACCTCTGCACTGGATAAAGATTTGCAGGAGAGTTACGCCTCTATTCCCGCTCCAAAGGTTGATGCTACAAAGCCGGAGGGTGAGCAGGTTGAGCGTGTATCAACCGAGCATCAAGACAGTGCAAATATGGTGCTTACCGCATTTCGAGCCGCAATGCGTCATTACGACCGCAAGCAGAGCGGCATAGAAGAGGAGCAGTTTGAGATGAGCATAGTTAAAACATGCCCATACTCGACAACAGAGTGCCACTTTGTCACAAAAGATAAGAAAAACTCCTAGCTCTTTAAAAACTCTGCAATTTTTTCAGCAGGTCTGCCGATGATTGCTCTGTTGCCTTTTATGATTATCGGACGCTCTATTAGTTTTGGATGTTTTGCCATCGCTTCTATGAGAGCCTCGTCATCTGTTTCATTCATAAGATTCAGCTCTTTATAGATATCCTCTTTTGTTCTCATCAACTCTTTTGGTGCAATACCGAGCATTTTTAAAATAGCTTTTATCTTTTTTGCATCAGGTTTTTCTTCCAAATATTTTACTACCTCTGCTTCGCATTTATTCTCTTGCAGTATCTCCATAGCTTCGCGGGATTTGGAGCATTTAGGATTGTGCCAAATTTTTATTTCTTGCATTTTAACCTCTTTTTTGTCGGCATTTTACACTATAATCTAAAAATTAAAAATTTTTACTAGGGGATTTTATGGTTGATGTAGTGCTTTATGTTCATATATTGGGGGCGACTGCTTGGATAGGAGGGTCGCTGCTCTTATTTGCTCTTGGCATACTGCTAAAAGGCAAAGAGGCGCAGGCACAGACGTATGAGTATTTGGGACCTCTTTATGGATATTTTGAAACATTCTGGCTGGTAGTTTTGCTAAGTACGGGAACATTCCTGTTCTTCAACTTCAATCTTATTTCAGTCTTGACACTGGATATAAATGAGTCAACGCTCGGGTATATGATGAGCCACAAACTCTTCTTTGTTGCTACGATAACGCTTTTGACGATTATTCATATGAGAATTGCACTAAAGACGCACAAGAGCGAACGCACAACGGTTCAAAAGATTGTATCGCGCGCCAGCTCTATGATGATTTTTATTTTGAATCTTATTGTGCTTTGGTATGCGATGCAGCTAAGACACATCCTCTCTTAGAGAGAAAAGTTCGTAAAATACTCTATAAATCTCGAAAAACCTGTTTTTACTAAAGAAACTTTTTTGCTTCGCAAAAACCGCTTTCGCTAGTTTTCGTAGCTTAAGTGCGTAACACTTTTAGAAGAGTTTTGTAAATTTCTTTAAAAGCATATATATCTTACACCCTATGCAGTAGTTGAATGCGACCTCTAAAAAGGCGCAGATTGAAAGCACTCCAACGACTAAAGCCGCAGCAACCGCTTCTCCTAAAACAAACATCATAAAAGAGATAAGAACAAACATAAAACCCATCTTGAGAGCAAACTCTTTTGGTCCCGCATCTATCTCCTCTTTTTTAAGCCCTAGCGCTTTTGCAATAAATTTTGCCAGATGAAAGAGAGGGCTTGCATTTTTATAGCCCAAAGCACGTACCAAAAAGTCATAGAGCAGAAGTGTTAAAAGCGATAGTTGTTGAGATATGATAAATATAACTCCTATGGCAGAGACCAAACCCGCCATAACTCTGACTACGTTTTGGTCAACTTTTTTAAATATTACAGGACAAGACCCCATATGTTTTTCCCCTTTATATCGAGTAGTTTAAAAATTGATTTTGATACTTGGCGAGTTTTGTAATATTTATGTCAAAAATATTTTTCACGCTCTCTCTCGCATCCTCAAAAAATAGATTTATAATCGGATGTTCAATATTTGCATCAACGATTTTAAGGTCATCTTCAAGAGCGACCAATATATCTAACACTTTGATATCCTCCGGAGCACGCGCCAAAACATAGCCGCCTTTAGCACCTCTTACGCTTTTTACAATCCCCGCGCGTCTCAGTTTTGCTAGCAGCTGTTCAAGATAGTTTTGAGGGATTTTGGCATTTTGCGCTATCTCTTTTATCTGCATCACAGAGTCATCTTTGTGTTTGCTCAGCTCGCATATTGCGGCCAAACCGTAACTTCCCTTGGTGGATATAAGTGGCATAGCAACTCCGTAAAAAAGATATATCGAAAAGAATTATACATTTTTTTTTAAATAATGTAAAGTGATTTACTTGTATTTAAATATAAATTTTTTATTCAGATAAAAGCCCTGTTTATAGGAGCAAATCTATAATCTTTACTAATTTAGTATTGTATAACACAACAAAATCGCTTGACATTGCTTTTGAAAATGACTATACTTTCGCCAAATAATTAGAAATCGGAGAAAAATTAACATGTCACAAACTAAATATAAAACAGAAAATCTCTTTGATGAGAATCAGACGCGCATACATGCAGGACTTTTGGTCATCTTGATGTGCGCCTATCTGCTTAGCGCGAATGTAGCTATTTTATATGTTTTGGTTTATGACTTTTTAATGAGAATATATATGGCACCGCATATGAGTCCGATATATTTAATCTCTACTTTTTTAGTCAAGATTATAGGAGCAGAGCAAAAACCGACTGATGAGAATGCAAAAGAGTTTGCTTCGCATGTCGGTTTGACACTCCTTTCTGCGGCACTTGGCGCAGAACTTTTAAACGAGACGACAGTCGCTTTGTCATTAATCGGATTTTTGAGCGTTTGGAAAATAGCAGAAGCGACAAAAGAGATCTGCTTTGCATGCAAATTTTATGAACTGCTAAAGAGCAGAAATATTGAGCTGGAGTCACTATGAATTATGTGATAAATATAGTTTTTGGTTCTAGGGCAGGGAGTGAAGATGCAGGAAAAAGCGTATAGATCGGTTATCAAAACCATCTCGTGGAGAACACTTGGAACGATTGACACGATGGTTATCTCATACATTGTAACCGGCAACTTGGTTATGGCAGCATCCATCGGGTCAATAGAGGTTGTTACAAAAATGATTTTGTACTACTACCACGAGAGAGCGTGGAACAAGATAGATATAGGCAGACATAAAGCGGTTGCCAATGATTTTCATATATAGAGGAAAAATATTGTGAGAGAAAAGATAGCAGAGTTAAACAGAGAGTTTAAAAATAGGGATATAAAAGAGCTGTTGGACTATTTTTTAAAAGAGTACAGAGGCAAAATCGCATTTTCTTCAAGTTTTGGGGCTGAAGATCAGGTTTTGAGTGACATGATTTTAAAAATTGACAATCATGCAAATATATTTACGCTTGATACGGGAAGGCTTCCATACGAAACATACGATGTGATGGATAGGACAAATTTAAAATATAAAACAAAAATAAGAGTCTATTTTCCTCGCAGCAAAGATGTGGAGAGCCTTTACCAAAAGCAGGGAATCAACGGGTTTTACGAATCCATAGAGAACAGAAAAGAGTGCTGTTACGCTAGGAAAATAGCGCCTCTTAAAAGAGCCCTAAACGGTGTTGATGTCTGGATAACAGGACTTAGAGCCGAGCAGAGTTCTACAAGAGAGCTGATGCAGCTTTTTGAGTGGGATGAGAGCAACAGAGTTATAAAACTAAATCCTCTGATTTTGTGGAGCGAGGCAGATGTCTGGAACTACATCAGAGAAAACGGCGTGCCATATAACACCCTGCATGACAAGGGATATCCAAGTATAGGATGTGCGCCGTGTACAAGGGCAGTGCAGGATGGTGCGGACATACGAAGCGGCAGATGGTGGTGGGAGAGCCCAGAACATAAAGAGTGCGGATTGCACATAAAGGAGAAAAAGTGATAGATACAAAGAGATTAACGCATTTAAAACAGCTTGAGGCCGAATCAGTTCATATACTTAGAGAGGTGGTTGCGGAGTTTGAAAATCCCGTGATGATGTACTCTGTGGGTAAAGATTCGGCGGTTATGCTCCATCTCGCACTTAAAGCTTTTTTTCCCGCAAAACTGCCCTTTCCGCTTCTGCATGTAGATACCAGATGGAAGTTTAGGGAGATGATAGAGTTTAGGGATAAAAGGGCAAAAGAGGAGGGTTTTGAGCTTTTAGTTCATACAAATCCACAAGGGATAGAGATGGATATAAACCCGTTTGTTCACGGCTCGGCGGTGCATACGGACATCATGAAAACAGAGGGTTTAAAGCAGGCATTAAACAAATACAAATTTGATGCGGTATTTGGCGGAGCAAGACGCGATGAGGAGAAGTCCAGAGCAAAAGAGAGAATCTACTCTTTTAGGGATAAAAACCATAGATGGGACCCTAAAAACCAGAGACCGGAGCTGTGGAATATCTACAATGCAAGAGTTCACAAGGGCGAGAGCATAAGGGTTTTTCCGCTTTCAAACTGGACTGAGCTTGACATCTGGCAATATATCTACTTGGAGCATATCCCGATAGTCCCGCTCTATTTTGCCAAAAAACGACCGGTAGTTGAGAGAGACGGCGTCAAGATAATGGTTGACGATGAGAGAATGCCAATCGAAGAGGGCGAAGAGATAAAAGAGGAGATGGTTCGTTTTAGAACACTAGGATGCTATCCTCTAACTGGCGCGGTTGAGTCAAATGCGACAACACTAGGCGAGATTATCCAAGAGATGCTCTTAACTAAAACAAGCGAGAGACAGGGGCGCGTTATTGACAACGATTCGGCTGGGTCAATGGAGAAGAAAAAAATAGAGGGATATTTTTAAGATGTCAATATTAGAGACAAAAATAGCAACGGATATTGAGAGTTATCTAAAAGAGCATGAGAACAAACAACTGCTTAGATTTATTACATGCGGAAGCGTTGATGATGGCAAAAGCACTCTGATTGGAAGACTTTTGCATGACTCAAAGATGATTTTTGAGGATCAGCTAGCAGCCATAAAAAAAGATAGCAAAAAGAGCGGAACGACGGATGGCGAGTTTGATTTGGCACTTCTAGTTGATGGTTTGCAAAGCGAGAGGGAGCAGGGAATCACAATTGATGTTGCCTACAGATACTTTACGACCGATAAGCGAAAGTTCATCATTGCGGACACTCCGGGGCATGAACAGTACACGAGAAATATGGCAACGGGTGCGAGTACGGCGGATTTGGCAATAATTCTAATCGATGCAAGATATGGAATTCAGACGCAGACAAGAAGACACTCTTTTATAGCAAAACTGCTTGGTATAAAACATATAGTTGTTGCCGTAAACAAGATGGATTTGATGGATTTTTCTGAGGATGTTTATGAAAATATTAAAAAAGAGTATCTCTCCTTTGCAAAAGAGATAGGTCTGGGCGAAGATATTACCCTTATTCCGTTATCTGCCCTAAACGGGGACAATGTTGTTGACATGAGCCAAAAAACTCCGTGGTACAAAGGAGAGACGCTTCTGCATCTTTTGGAGAATATTGAGATAGAAAGTGACAGAGATTTGGTTCATTTTAGACTCCCCGTGCAGTATGTAAACAGACCAAATCTTGACTTTAGAGGATATTGCGGAACAATCTCTTCCGGCGTTATAAGCGTTGGAGATAGCATTACCGTTTTGCCCTCAAAAAAAAGCTCTAAAGTAAAAGAGATAGTCACTTATGATGGCAATTTAGAGTATGCATACGTTCAGCAGGCAGTAACCATTACGCTTGAAGATGAGATAGATATAAGCCGCGGAGATATTATAGTAAAGAGCGACGAACAGCCAGATAGCGCTGACACTTTTGATGTAAATATAGTCTGGATGAGCGAAGAGCCGCTCTTAAAACATAAGCAATATTTTATAAAAAGAGCCTCATCGCTGAGTGTTGGAAGCATAGATAAATTTTATTATAAAACGGATGTAAATACGCTGGAGAAACAGAGTGCAAATCTGCTTAATATAAATGAGATAGGGTATGCAAAATTGGATTTAGAGAGCTCTTTGGCGTATGACTCATATATTAAAAACAAGGCTATGGGGAGTTTTATAATCATAGACAGAGTTACAAACAACACGGTCGGAGCCGGAATGATTGTGCAAAAATCAGATGAAGCGTCAAAAGCAAAACATTTGGAATTTACACCGTTTGAGGTGGAGTTAAATGCACTGGTTAGGAAACATTTTCCTCATTGGGAAGCAAAAGAGATTTTTTAGGAAAACAACATGTCAAAAGAGACAAAAGCACAGAGGGTTGAGCGGATAAAGAGAGAAAAAGACGGCTTGGATGTTTTAGAGGATATCTACCGCTATGCAAAGAGCGGCGAAGAGATAGACCCAGAAGATATAGACAGATTCAAGTGGTACGGGCTTTATACCCAAAATAGAAATCTTCAAGACAAAGATGATAGCACGCTCTACTTTATGTTAAGGGTTAAGCTAGAGGGCGGCAGGCTAGATTTAAAACAGCTTGAAGCGGTTGCAGAGATTTCAAAGCGCTACGCTAGAGGCACGGCAGACTTTACGACAAGACAGGATTTGCAGTTTCATTTTATAAGAGTTAAAGATTTGCCTGCAATTTTTGCAAAGCTGGATGAGGCGGGTTTAACTACCGCTTTTGCGGCAGGTGATGTTGCCAGAAATGTGGTTACATGCCCCATCAGCGATGTCGATAGAGAGCGTATTTATGATGTAGAGACGATAACCAAAGAGGTTAACGACTACTTTGATGCAAACAGAGAAATATCGAATCTTCCGCGAAAATACAAGGTGGGAATCAGCGGCTGTTCCAAACATTGTGCCTCTCATGAGATACAGGATTTGAGTTTTAATGCAAAAAAAAGCGTTGAGGGCAAAGTGCTCTTTGATGTCAGCGTGGGCGGGGGTTTGGCATCAAACAAACGAATAGCTTCTCATTTAGGCTACGCCGAGCCGCATCAGGTTTTAGCGGTTGTCAAGGCGGTTACGGAGATTTACAGAGATTACGGCAACAGAGAGAACAGAAACAGAGCAAGACTCGGACATCTGCTGGACTCTTTGGGGGTTGAAAGATTTATAGATATATTGCATTCAAAAACAGGGTTTTTTCTTCAACAGGGCGATGTGCAGTCCTATACACCCTATGCAAAGAGGGAGCATTTGGGCATAAATGAGAGTATAAATATTGGCAGAAGCTACATAGGATGTGCAATCAACGGCGGAAAAATAGGAGCCGATGGACTGGAGGGGCTTTTAAAGATAGCTAAAAAATATGAGATTACTGCCATAAGAGCGACCACAGCGCAGAATTTTGTCATTACAGATCTGCCTAGTGAAAATGCTCTCTTTGTGGTTGAGGAGCTAAAAGAGATGGGTATTGACGCAAATCCGTCACCTTTTAAGGCAAGAACGCTCTCTTGCACTGGGATAAATTTTTGTAAATTCGCAGTTTCTGAGACAAAGGATTTGGCTACAAAACTGGTTGAACATCTCGAGAGAAAATTTCCGCATTTTGAGGAGAAGCTCTCTTTTAGCGTCAACGGATGTCCAAACTCATGCGCACATCCGCATATCGTTGATATAGGGTTACTGGGGTGTAAAGTAAAACATAACGGCGAACTTCTCTCCGGTTTTGAGCTTCTCTTAGGGGGCAACTTAGAGGGGGAGGGGAGCAGTTTTGGAAAAAAAACGGGGATAAAGTTTGTCGCGGATGATACATTAAGGGTTGTTGAGAGCATAATCGAGAGCTATGGGGCAAGTCACTATAAAAATTTTTATGATTATGCATCTGGGATAATTTATGAATAAAGATATATTCAGACCGCTTTTAGCGGACAAAAAAGAGCTAAAAGAGGAGATAAAGAAGAACATTATCGGTGTACATAAAAAACACTATTTCGACTATACCGCTTCCGGATTGGCATATAAAGCGATAGAGTCGCGCATAGATGAGGTGTTGAAAACATATGCAAACACGCACTCAAAAGAGGCGTCAATGGCTGCAAAGATGGATTTTTACTATAAGGAGGCGCGCAGGCATCTAAAAAATTCTCTAAAACTCGGACCCGATTTTGCCGTTTTGCCATCGGGCTGCGGAGCCACATCGGCTATAAAGAAATTTCAAGAGATTTTAGGCATATACATACCGCCGGCTACGCGAAAACGCTTTAATATACAAAGCAATAATGAATCGCGTCCTCTGATTATTATAGGACCATACGAGCACCACTCAAACGAGATTAGTTACCGCGAAGCGCTCTGCGATACCGTGCGTGTAGGGCTCAACAGCAAGGGCGTAATTGATTTAAAACAGCTTGAACAAATTTTAAAAACAAGCAGATATGCTCAGGTTATAGGCGCTTTTTGCATAGCCTCAAATGTAACCGGCATTATCACGCCTTATGAGAAAATATCTATGCTTCTTCGCAAATACGGCGCACTTGTCTGCTTTGACGCGGCGGCATCGTCTCCTTACATGAACGTTCCATCCTCGCTCTATGACGCGATGTTTCTCTCTCCGCATAAACTAATCGGTGGTCCCGGTTCGTGCGGGATTTTGGTTATAAGAAAAGAGTTGATCGATGAGAGTATCGCTCCATCTTTCGCGGGTGGAGGCACGGTTGAGTATGTTGACCGCAACAATCATATCTTTGTAAACGAAAAGGAGTCTAGGGAGGAGGCGGGAACCCCAGGGATACTGCAGCTTATTCGCGCCTCCCTTGCATATCAGCTTAGAAACGAGATAGGTTTTATCTGGATTAAAAAAGAGAAAAACAGGCTCCTGAAGCACCTTGTGTATGGGTTGTTGAAGGTGCCAAAATGCACAATTTACGGCAATTTAAAAGAGGAGAATATCGGCATAGTATCTTTTAACATAGAGGGAATCGACCCTTATCTGCTCTGTTCTTGTATGTCAAAACTAAGCG
The DNA here is from genome assembly GCA_041654255.1 of Sulfurimonas sp. Classification (GTDB taxonomy): domain Bacteria; phylum Campylobacterota; class Campylobacteria; order Campylobacterales; family Sulfurimonadaceae; genus Sulfurimonas. The sequence continues at coordinate 12,111 of JBAZDX010000015.1, read as the reverse complement.
GCATACAAACCCGTGCAGGCTGCTCTTGTGCAGGGCCTTACGGGCATGACCTTTTGGGGCTAGATGATAACTCAAACATAGATATAAAACCGGGATGGCTCCGCGTCAGCATCCATTACTCTCAGGAGATTGATGATGTTGAGTATCTTCTTAGTGCCATAAGAAACAGCATTTTAGAGATAGAAAAAAATAATTGTGCAAAAATTAAGAGCCGATGAATATTTACAACTGTACAATTTAGCAAAAGCTTATTTCAAGGGCGTAAAATGGTTTATGAATTATCAAATCCGGTTACAAAAACTTTAATCATGCATCTAAGAGACCAGAGTAGCGACGCTCTTCGTTTCAGACATACAGTTGGTGAAATAACAAAACAGCTTGTATATGAGGCGCTAAAAGAGCCGCTTCTTACTCAAAAAAGCATAACGACATGGCGCGGCAAAGAGAGTTATGAAGTTATTGATGAGGATAATATAGTCGTTGCGACGGTTCTACGAGCCGGTATGCCTATGCTTGAGAGCGCCGTGAACCTTCTGCCGGGAGTATCTGCAGGATTTTTGGCGATGAAGAGGGATGAGACGACGCACAAAAGTGTTCTCTACTACGATAGGTTGCCTGAGTGCAAAGGAAAGACCGTTATCTTGGTTGACCCGATGGTTGCAACAGGAGGCTCTATGATGGACGCGTTAGAGCTTATCAAAGGCAGAGAGCCGCTAAAGATAATAACGCTAAATATCATAGGCTCGCCTGAGGGTTTAGAAAAAGTAAGCAAGGCATATCCTGAAGTTGATATCTACATCGCGCAGATAGATGAGAGACTTAACAGCGACAAGTTTATAATACCGGGGCTTGGAGATGCGGGTGACCGCTCTTACAACACCGTAAAATAAATAATGGTTATTGACTTAAAAAATAAGAGCTCAAACGAGATACTAGAGTGCTTTGAAAATATAGATATAAAAGGCGGTAAAGTTGTTGAGGCGGAGGTTTTGGAGTCCGATATAGAGAGTTTCGGCTACAAGGCTTTTGCAGATTTAGCACAGCTCTATTTTATGAAACTTCTTACCCCGATAAAAAAAGATAAAACAACAACAATCTTGAGATTTCAAAAACTTCATCTTGAGAGCTCTTTTCACAAAAACGACGATAAAAGCAGCGAGAAGTACGGAGCGGGTAGCGACTTTTTTGCCATTGATAAAACTGCACAGTTTGGCTTTTTGTACCACTACAAAAAGTCGCTTGAGTTTGTAAATGTCAAAGGCAAAAAGAGGATTTTAAATCTCGGCGTAAACCGCGGCGATGAGTTTGATGTTATAAAAAAAATGCTCACGGATGAGGAGTTTAGTAGTATTGAGTTTGTCGGCATTGACTACTCCGCTTCGGCTATCGAATATGCAAAAAAAGAGTTTTCGCAATACAAAAATATTGAGTTCTTTTGCCATGACATAAACAGACTCGAAGAGCTAAACTTAGAAAAATTTGACCTTATTATCTCCATCGGAACACTTCAAAGCTCAAACATCGAGTTTAATGCCACTTTTATGTCCATATACCAAAACCATTTAGCAAACGGCGGAGCGATGATACTTGGCTTTCCAAACTGCAGATGGATAGACGGCGAGATGATATACGGTGCAAAAGCCCCAAACTACAGCTTTAGCGAGCTCAGTCTGGTTTTAAAGGATATACACTTCTGTAAAAAATATCTACAGCAAAAAAAGTACAGAGTGGTAGTGACGGGAAAGGATTATCTCTTTTTGAGTGCGAGAAAAATCGGTTAAAATCCTGTATGTTATTTGTTTTGGATATAATTTTTTAATTAAAAATCTTTGAAGGTTCATATATGATTTACGATAATATGATTTTAGGAAATGATCTCTTTCAAAAGAGTTATTTTAAGGCTCACGAGAAAAAATTTTTAGAATTGGCAAAGAAGGGGCAAACCCCAAAAGCCCTATATGTAGGCTGTTCTGATTCTAGGGTTGTACCGGATTTAATGACAAGCAGCGCTCCGGGGGATCTGTTTGTTGTAAGAAATATCGGCAACTTTGTCGCACCATATAAGCCGGATGAGGATTTTCACTCAACAGCGTCAGCAATAGAGTATGCGGTAAGCGTTTTAAATGTAAAAAATATTATTGTATGCGGACATACTCATTGTGGAGCAATAGAAGCAATCCACACTAAAAGCTGCGCAACTGACCCAGATCTTGTCCATACAAAAACATGGTTAACCCTTGGAGAGAGTGCAAAGTCACAAGCAATCTTGGCTTTGGGACTAAAAGCGGATAAAGAGGTTTTGTATCGCCTCACGGAGAAGCTCTCTGTAATCTCGCAGCTGGAAAATCTTTTAACTTATCCATCGGTCAGTAAAAGAGTTGATAGCGGGGAAATTGCTATTCACGGTTGGGTTTATGATATAGAGAGCGGGGAGATAGAGTACTATGACCCCGAGATTTCACAGTTCCTTCCTCTTAGTTCGCTTAAAGACGAAGAGTAATTACAGCAGATACTTCTTCAGCCAGACACTAAGTACGTAAAGCCCCCAGATATGCTGCTTAAAAGCTCCTGATGAGGCCTTTTGTATCTGTTTGTCAAGTGCTTCTTTCTTGAAAATACCAGTTTGTTCATTTACTTCTTTTATCAGCTCTATTTTTTTACTGTTAACAAGATATTCCATATAGGGATTTGAAAACCCTTTTTTTCTGCGTGAGAGAATTTTTTCATTTAGATAAGGTTTTGCAATCGACTTTAGAAGTGACTTTGTAACCCCGTCTTCGTAGCGTAGTTTTGGGTTAATGCTAAAGAGGGCAGATGTAAATTTATGGTCTAAAAAAGGGGTGCGCGACTCAATGGAGTGTGCCATGCTCACACGGTCAAGCTTTGTTAAAAAGTGTTCTGCTTGAAAAAGATTTAAATCTATGTAGCTGTACCAGATACTCTCGTCTGTATGTGAAGAAGCCTCAAATCTCTCACGATAATTTTTTATATATTTGAGCGATTCATTGTCCCGTACATTTCTTCTCATTAGAGCGTTTTTTTGAAGGTCTGTAAAATTCTCGCCACTGCTGCGAAACAAAAGCGTGTCGTCAAAAACTCTTTTGTATCGCTCCCACTCTCTGTTTTGGGAGAAGTTTGAGTGAAAATAGTTGCTTAGCCAGTTTTTGTTTTTAAGCTTACTAAGCGACTGCACATCCAAAAATTCAAAATATTGTCTGTATCCCAAAAAAAGTTCATCGCTTCCCTCTCCGCTTAAGACCACTTTGACACCGTCTTTTTTAATATGCTCAAAAAGTAGATAGAGCGGGACTGCCGCTGGGTCGTTTAGCGGTTCGTCAAGTGCATCTACAACTCTGTCGCTGGCGTCGATAAACTCGTTTTGCGAAATCTCTATCCCTTGGTTTTTTACTCCTAAAAACTCTGCACTCTCTTTGGCGTTTTGTCTCTCGTCGTACTTTGCAAAATCTTTGTATCCCAAAGTATATGTCTGCAGATTTGTACCGTTTTTTAAAGCAAGTGCATTTATAAGCGCGCTGTCAATACCGCCTGATAGCAGTGATGCCATAGGGACATCTGCGTTAAGCCTCAAGTTAATCGACTCCTCAAGCATTTTTTCTAACATAAAAACAGCTTCATCTCTGTCTGTGATAAGGTTTGGTTTAGTGTCAAGCAGGTCAAAATATTGCCTAACTTCTACGCGCCCCTCTTTAAAGGTAAGATACTCACCCGCCGCTAACTTTTTAATGTTTTTGAAAAAAGTAAAGGGAGGGGTTGGAGCCAAAAACGATAAGTAGCTAAGAAGCGCATCCTCATCCATCTCAATTTTTTGCAAAAATGGTATAAGCGCTTTTATCTCAGAAGCAAAGACAAATGCGTTTCCATGGAGGTAAAAGAGCGGCTTTTTTCCCAGTCTGTCACGAAAAAGGTAGAGCGTCTCATCATCAAGCAGTGCGATTGCAAACATACCGCGCAGATGAGAAACAAAATCAACTCCCCATTTTAGATATGCCGCGATAATAACCTCACTATCACTCTGGGTTTTAAAATCAAACCCATCTTTTAACTCATTTTTTAGCTCTTTGAAGTTGTAAATCTCTCCGTTAAAAGAGAGCAGAATCTTCTCAAAGAAAAGTGGCTGGTTTGAGCGGGAGTGTGTGTCGGTTATACTTAGTCGCTGATGCGCAAAAAATAGATTTTCTCTCTCAACAACTCCGCAAAAGTCAGGTCCTCTGTGGGCAAGTTTGCCAAGAGCAACCCTTGCAATTTTGGTGTTATATTTGCCTAAAATCCCAAAAACCGCACACACTAAAGAGCCTCTTTTAAAAACATAACAGTTATGTCGTCTTGCATATAATCATCTCGTAAAATTACTTTTTTAACACCTAAATCAGCTGCTATGCGCTCTATCTGCTGAGTTGTTAGGTAGTTGTACGTTTCGCTCTTTTTATCTCCGTGAAGAACATTAAAGATGAAGCCGATATTGGAGGATAAAAAACAGTTACGCACAAAGAGATGCGTTTCAAACTCCTCTAAAACATTCATGGCACCGCTGCAGACGTAGTAGTCAGCCGATGGCAGAGTGTCTTTACATATGTCGGCTATGATTATCTCACACCCTGTTCTATCACTTGCGATAGAGTACATATCAGGGAGGGAGTCTATGCCGATGTACTCTTTTGGGGCTCTCTTCTTTTTTAACATGTAGAGATACAAATCGCCAAATCCGCATCCGGCATCGGCAATGCTGTATGAGCTTACGTCATCTGGCAACATCTCTAAAATAATGTCAAATCTCATCTTTTGAGACTCTTTTGAGTGCCAGTTTACACCTTTTGCCGTAATGCCGTATTTGTCTATGGCTGAGGAGTAAAATTTTTGGCTGTCAACGCGAGGCATGGCTTTTTCCAGATAAAAGATTTAGTTTGCAAATTATAGTGCAAAATATATTTATATTGTTTTTTAATTGTGTTAAAATACCCACAATTATCAATAAGGATTTGTTATGAGTCATATGTACAATCTTGCAATAATAGGTGCCGGTCCTGCAGGGATTGCAACGGCAGTCGAGAGTTATCTGCAAGGCATCAGAGATATAGTTTTGCTGGAAAAAGACCAAAATCACAACTCTACGATACGCAAGTATTACAAGGATAACAAAAGAGTGGATAAGGATTGGAAGGGTCAAAAAGTTGAGCTTGACGGCAGAATCTACTTTGTTGATGGGACAAAAGAGACAACTCTGGATTTCTTTGATGAGATTTTGGCAAACCACTCGGTGGAGCTTAGAACCCATACTGAAGTGCAAAAGATAGAAAAGAAAGAGGGATGTTTTGAGGTTTTTGTCGCAGGCAGCAGTATCATGGCAAAAAATGTCGTTGTAACGATAGGCAGAATGGGAAAACCGAACAAGCCTGACTATAAGATACCGCCCGAGATAAAAAACAGAATTGGATTTACGCTTGAGGGCTGCATCGGCGGCGAGAAGGTTTTAGTTGTCGGCGGCGGAGACAGCGCGATTGAGTATGCGGTTGATTTAAGTGCCAAAAACGAGGTTTGCATCTGCTACAGAAGAGAGACTTTCAGACGGGCAAACCCTACAAACCAGCGCGACATAGCAAACGCGATAATGCACAAAGAGGTAGAGCCGATTTTGGGGATAGATATCGTCTCTCTTGAGAGTGACGAGGGCAGGGTAAAGGTTATCTTTAACGATATTGAGCCACGCACCTTTGATAGAGTTATTTACGCAATCGGCGGAACAACTCCGAGCGCATTTTTGGCAAGTTCTGGCATAAAAGAGGAAGACGGCAAACCTGTTCATGATGAGAACTATGAGACAAATATTAAAGGACTTTTTGTAGCTGGAGATATAACGCAAGAGTCTGGCGGAAGCATAGCCCTTGGGCTAAATCACGGATATGCCATAGCTTGTTATATTCAGAAAAATCATAGCTAGAGGACTACTCTCGCTCCCATGCTCCACTCTCGTTCCCATGGTCTCCGTGGGAATGCATACCGTAATAATAGCCTAAGATATACACTCCCACGCAGGAGCATGGGAGCGAGAAAGTTTTTGCAAAAAGATTTATTTTACAGCTTTTGCCACATTTAGATTTAGATTTTTTAGCATCTCCAAATCCTTGCTCATAGCCCTTCCGACCGTTGTGAGGTAATTTCCTATAACGATGGAGTTGGCACCGTGAGAGAAAATCTCATTTTGTCTATCGCCAAACATAACTTCTCTGCCTCCTGCAACCATAATCCTCTGGGCATTAGGAATCATCTCTCTTGTTAGCTTTATGAGTGCAAACGCTTCATCAATAGTCAGCGGATTTGGTTTTAGCTTCAGTGCTACATTGTGATGGTAAAAATTTATAGGAACCGATGTTGGATTTAGAGATTTTAGTGATTCTAGCATCGCTATTCTATCCTCTTGGCTCTCTCCAAGACCGAAAATTCCGCCGCTTATAAGAACTAAACCCGCCTTGTTTACATTTTGGCAAGTCTCATAACGCTCTTCCCAAGAGTGGGTTGTGCAGATTTGCTCATAAAACTCTTTAGAAGTTTCAAGATTATGGTTATAAGCTTTTATGCCTGCTGCCTTTAGGGTTAAAAGCTGCTCGAGAGTTGCCGTTCCGTTGCAGGCGATAAGACGCAGATGCGGCACCTCTTTTGTTAAAACTTCTGCGACAGAACAGACAAAGAGAAGAGTTTTATCGTTTAGCCCCTTATCGGCAGTAACCAGACAAAAGCCCAAGGCGCCACTCTCATAGGCTGATTTTGCTTCTTTTAAGATAACTTCTATATCTTTTTGTTTGTAACGCTCGATATCCGCTTTGTATCTTACGCTTTGAGAACAAAATTTGCAATCTTCATTGCATGTACCGCTGTTTATGTTGCAGATTGAACATAAGAAAATCTCTTTATTCACTTTTTCTCTCTTCTATATCTAATCTCTTCTTTTTCTATAACTTCGCTCTTATTGGCCCTTGTATATTTGGTTACTATAAACATCTCTTCAGTTATCTCCAGCATTGCCCACTCTGAGATGGGCTTGTTTCTGGCACATACTTCTCCGGAGTTTATAAACAGAGTGTTGTTTATCAATTCAGATGAAAATTCATGCGTATGACCGGATATTATAACATCTGCATCCGGCGACATGTAAAAAGGAAGATGCATAAGTTTAAACTTAGTATTTGCTAGTTTAAAGTAGTGGGGCTCTTGAACTAAGTTGAAGCTGCCGTGATGAGGAGCCAGATGAGAGTCATTGTTTCCATAAACGGCCACATATTTAAGAGAGCCGTTATGGAGAATTTCAAGAGTTTCAAGCTCAACTATATCGCCGGCATGAACTATAAACTCGGCACCGTCTCTTACTAAAGTCTCTATCGCGCGGGCTGCTTTTTTAACCTTAGTGTGCGTGTCTGAAATAATGCCTATTTTCATAACAAAATACCTAGTTTATCTCTTCTGCGGGTGTTCTTGTTTTACACTTTATGCACTCATAGACTTCTTTGCCTCTGTAAATTCTTTTTGCCAAAGCACCGTCACAGCCTTTTTCTTTGCATTTTATGGTTGAGGGTTCAAATTTTGAGATAAATTTGCATTTAGGATAGGCTGCACATCCCCAAAATGGACCTCGTCTTGAGTTTTTCAGGCTTATTTTGCCGCCGCAATCAGGGCACGGAGTAAGACTTGTCTTCTCCTCAATATTCATACTCTTTGTGTTTTTACACTCCGGATAGCCGCTGCATGCTAAAAATTGACCGTTTCTGCCGTTTTTAACGACCATCTCTTTGCCGCATTTGTCGCATATCTCATCGCTTGACTCTGAGTTTGTTTCCTCTTTTGCTTCTTTATCGCCCTCTACCTGTTCTGTATATTTACATTTTGGGAAACCGCTGCAAGCTATAAACTCTCCAAATCTGCCTGAGCGAAGAAGAAGTTCGGCGCCGCATTTAGGGCAACTTCTGCCAAGAGGCTGAGCCGTTTTTAGCGAGATAATATTTGTTTTACCCTCTTCAACCTGCTCTAAAAACGGGAAATAAAAATCACTTAAAAGTTTTTGCCAATCATTTTCTCCCTCTGCAACTTCATCAAGCTTCTCTTCCATATTTGCAGTAAAAGAGACATCTACTATATTTGCAAAATTTTTCTCCAGTATTTCCGTAACGGTAAATGCCATCTCTGTCGGAATAATCTGCTTTTTTTCGATAGTCACATAGGTTCTGTTGCTTAGAGTTGCAATTGTCGGAGCGTAAGTTGAAGGTCTTCCTATCCCCTCTGCTTCAAGCTTTTTGATTAGAGCAGCTTCTGAATAACGAGCCGGCGGTTCTGTAAAGTGTTGCTCTTGGTTTATTTTTTGTATCTCGGCTGTCTCGCCCTCTTTAAGCGCAGGAAGAAGTTTGTCTTTATCTTCTGCTCCCGTTAGCGCGTAAAAACCGTCAAAAATCAGTTTTCGCCCAATAGCTCTATATTCGTTATTTGCTCCGCTAAAGAGAATGCTTTGTTGCTCAAATATAGCATCATTCATTTGACAAACCATAAATCTCTCATAAATAAGACGGTAAAGTTTAATTTCGTCAGGTTTTAAAAAGCTTTGCGCCACCTCTGGGGTAAACTGCAGCATTGTAGGACGGATAGCCTCGTGAGCCTCTTGTGCGCCTTTTGCCTTTTTTGTATAAACTTTAGGCTCGCTTGGGAGATATTTTTTGCCAAATCTGCTCTCAATCACACCGCGAACTGCGGTAACCGCTTCGTGCGCTAAGTTTAGCGAGTCGGTTCTCATATATGTGATTACACCCGAAGTTCCGCTTGGAGTTTTTACACCCTCATAAAGAGCCTGTGCAACCATCATTGTTTTTTTCGGAGTAAAGCCGAGTTTGCTTGAAGCCGTCTGCTGAAGGGTAGAGGTCATAAAAGGCGGAGGCGTAGCGCTTCTTCTCTCTTTTGTCTCAATCTTTGAGATGATAAACGAGTCGGCTTTTACACTCTCTACTATTGCGTCAGCCTGTTTTTTGTTCGTAATAGATAGTTTTGATAACTTCTCTTCATTGTGAGATATTAGAGTTGCTTCTATATCCTTTTTAAAAAGAGTGTCTATCGTCCAGTACTCCTCTGGAATAAACGCTCTTATCTCTCTTTCGCGGTCAACCACAAGCTTTAGAGTTGAGGATTGCACACGACCGGCTGATAGACCTTTTTGAATCTTTGAGCTAAGAAGCGGAGAGAGTTTGTAACCCACAACACGGTCAAGAATACGGCGTGCTTGTTGCGCGTTTACCATATTCATATCAATTTTACGGGCATTCTCCAGTGCATGGTTTATAGCAGTTTTGGTTATCTCATGAAATACGATTCTAGGAAGTGTTTCCGGATCTTTTTTTATAGCATGTGCTATATGCCACCCGATAGCTTCACCCTCACGGTCCTCATCGGTCGCGATATATATCGTGTCACACTTTTTTGCCAAAGTATTTATCTCTTTAACCGTTGCGGCATTCTCTTTTGCAACGCTGTATGCAGGAACGAGATGGTTCTCTTCATCTATAGTGATTCCAAAGCGTGATTTTGGGAGGTCGCGTATATGACCTTTGGATGCGATGACCTCATAATCCTTGCCGAGGAAATTTTTTATGGTCTTTGCTTTAGCGGGTGATTCGACGATAATTAGGTTCAAATAGCTTTCCTATATATATAGTATAGTTGTTTTAAGTTTGGAAGTGTAGCAAAAAAAGTAGAAATAGCAAAAACCTACCTATAAAACTAAAGCCATCTGTTTACATCACTCTAAAATAAAATATGCTACACTTTTGAATCTTTGCTAAAAAAAGATTGATTGAGAGAGATCAAAAAAGAGCAGTTTAAAGAAAATATTTTTTTAAAAAATACCTCAAAATTTATGATACAATCAACAAATAACAAACAAAAGGAGAGTAAATGGTACGAGAGATTATTAAACCTACAAGTGAATTTTATAGTTTACATATACCAAAAGAGTACCTCAACAAAAGCATAGAGGTGATAGTTTTGCCTTTATTTGATTTACAAGAGAGTATCACAGAGAAAAGAGTTTCAAAAACATTTAATCCAAAAGAGTTTTATGGCGCATTCTCATCGACTAAAAAAGAGATAGATGAGTTTTTAGCTCAAAGTAAAAGCGAATGGAAAGAACGTTGAAAAATAAATACTTACTTGATACAAATATCGTTATCTATTTTTTTAATGGTATTACGAATGATGAGTTGTTGGTAGAGATACTAAAGCATAGTTTCAATATCTCTGTCATCACAAAAATAGAATTTTTGAGCTGGCATAGATTAGCACAAGAAGAGATACTTTACAAAAAAGCAAAAGATTTTATCTCAAATGCAACTATTTATGAGCTAGATGAAGCCGTAGCCAATCAAACCATAAAAAACAGACAACTCTTCAAGATGAAAACACCAGACGCCATTATAGGCGCTACTGCCATGATACATGGGTTTGAGATGGTAACGAATAATGTAGATGATTTCAAAAATCTTGATTTGAAAATAACGAAAATAAAGCTAGTTGACAATTCATAGATAAACTTTTTAACTTCTCCTCAAATTTTCTCCAAAAAAATTAAAGTTATTTTTTTTGCTGTCGATTTAGTTAACATCAAGGCATGGATGCCTAGATAAAAATTAACTTGAGCGTAAGGCTCTACCCGAAAAGGATTTATTATGGGATTTAGAATTAACACAAACATCGGTGCAATGGACGCACACAGAGCTGCTTCAATGAATAATGTTGGACTTGACAAAAGTCTTAAGTCTTTAAGTTCAGGTCTTCGTATCAACACAGCTGCGGATGACGCTTCCGGTCTTGCTATTGCGAACTCTCTTCGTTCACAGGCAACTGGTCTTGGGCAAGCTATCAGTAACGCAAATGACGGTATCGGTGTTACTCAAACGGCTGACGGTGCACTTGATGAATATACAAACATCATCAACACTGTAAGAACCAAAGCTATCCAAGCTGCGTCTGATGGTCAAAATGCTGATTCTCGTATGGCAATTCAAAGGGATATAAACAAACTTTTAGAAGCTGCAGATACAATTGCAAAAACTACTCAGTTTAACGGTCAGGCTCTTCTTGATGGTTCGTTTATGGATAAAAACTTCCAAGTGGGTGCATATGCGAATGAGACTGTTGGTGTATCTATAGACAGTACTCGTACTGCAACTCTTGGTCAATTTGCACTTCAAGAGGGTACTGTTGTTTCAAACGTAGCTTTTGGCGCTGCTGACTTTACTGTAAACGGTGTTGCTACTACGGCATCTGTTGCAGGTACTGATACAAGCTTAAACGCTTTAGCTCAGGCTGCGGACTCAGCTAGACAAAAAGCTGCTATTATAAACAGCATTTCAAGCACGACAGGTGTTACTGCCGATGCAAACACTGACCTTGTAGGTGGAGCAGGTGTTGCAGGTGGAACTATAGCAGCCGGAACCGTATTTGTAAACGGTGTAGATTTGGGTGAGGTTACTTTCTCTGCAAATGACTCTTCTGGAACATTGGCTGCTGCATTTAACCGTATCTCAAACGAGACCGGTGTTACAGCTACTATCGTTGATGGCGGTAAACTTCAGTTAACATCTGAGGATGGAAACAATGTAGTGCTTTCAAATGATCTTGCTGGCACTACGGTAGCTGCTGCGGCTGACACTGCAAAGATGTTTGGTGCGGGCAGTACTGTTGAGTTAAATGGAGTTGCTGCGGCTGCTCTTACTGTAGTTTCTCGCGGCACTATAGAGCTTGAGTCTGACAATGCGATCACTATCGGTGGTGGTGCAGAGGCAGCTGGAGGTTTTGCTGCTACGACTTATTCAGTAGGCAATGCGATATCTTCATCTGATGTTACGACATATGATGCTGCGCAGCTTACAATCAGAAAAGCTGACCATGCTTTATCACAGCTTGATACAATTCGTTCTAACATCGGTTCTACTCAGAATCAGTTGGAATCAACTATCAGAAATATCTCTGTAACTCAGGTAAACGTTACGGCGGCTGAATCAAATATTCGTGATGTTGACTTTGCTGCAGAGAGTGCAAACTTCTCAAAACACAACATTCTTG
>JBAZDX010000014.1:0-58671 GCA_041654255.1 Sulfurimonas sp. | reverse complement strand
AGAAACTGGAGTTTAACAATTTCTCAATTAGCCATCCACTTTGAGGGACGACTTGATGACGCTTTAGATTTATGATACAATTTTAGGAATTATCCGATGCTGACACGGAATGCTGAACACTCCCAATAAAACAGTTGATAGAATAATCAAAAGAGAGGGGTTTATATTTTTAAAACAAATAGATTATTTATAGTCGGGATTATTGTTATAGCCGCACTGCTTCTGTCTGCATGGCTCTATGTTGATTTTGTAGAGGAGTCTAAGCGTTTAAGTGGAAAATCTAGCGAAGATATAGATTTTTTTATATATAAGTGGTTTAGCATTGTCCTTTCCGTAGCAATACTTTTGGCTCTGTTTTTTGGAAAATTTGTTCATGATAAAATCCAAAATCAGAAAATGTACTATAAAAATATAATTGATTCGTCATCAAACATTGTTGTTGTGGTTGACGAAAACAGTATAGTCGAGGTAAATAAAACATTTTTTAAATATTTTAACAAATACAATACGCTTGAAGAGTTCAAAAAAGAGCATAAATCGATATCCGACTTTTTTGTAGAAAAGGATGAGTATATTTACAAAAGTATGGATGGAATTAATTGGCTTGAGTATCTGATAAAAAATCCAAAAAAGAATCAAGTAAAAATTATTTATGATGAAAATATCTACTATTTCACGGTCGGAGTATCTCTGATTTCAGCAGAGTATGGGCATTACAGCGCTATTTTTTCCGATATAACAAAAGAGAAGGTTTACCAAAAAGAGTTAGAATACACAAATATAACCGACCCGCTGACAAAAATCAGAAACAGATACTACTATAGTGTACAGATTAAAAGAGAGACAGCTAATGCAAATCGCTATTTTTATCCCCTTTCGCTTGTTGTTTTTGACATTGACCATTTTAAAAAGATAAATGATAGTTGCGGTCATGATGTAGGCGATAATGTTTTAGTGGAGTATACAAAATTGATATCTTCGCATTTAAGAGATGGTGATATATTTTGTAGAATCGGAGGAGAAGAGTTTGTATTTATTCTTCCCTATGTGAATAAAGCAGACGCGTATAAATTAGCCGATAAAATTAGAGCAAAGGTGCAAGAGCATAAGAAAATTTTTGCGATAACCATGAGTTTTGGGGTAACCGAGTATATAAAAGGCGAAGATTTGGAAGTGACGTTTAAAAGAGCCGACAAAGCACTTTATAAAGCAAAAAATGATGGCAGAAACAGAGTTGTGGTTAGATAGATGTACTACGAGATGGAGCTGGATAGTCTAAAAAAGTCTAAAAGATACAGAAGCAGAGAGGTTGTTGATTATACTATTTTAGATTTTGCTTCAAATGATTATCTGGGACTCTCCCACAACAAAGAGCTGCACAACGCTACATGTAAAACGCTCTCAAATATGCCTCTTCACAGCTCAAAAGCTTCTCTTCTTGTAAACGGATACCATCAGATACATAGAGATTTTGAAGCTTCTCTATGTGAGGCAAACGGCTTTGATGATGGCGTGATTTTAGGGAGCGGTTTTAATGCAAATATAGCACTTGTTGAAGCGCTTGTAAGACGAGGCGATGTGCTTTTTATGGATGAGAAGTACCACGCTTCAGGGGTTTTGGCGTCAAATATAAAAAGTGTACATGTTAAGTTTTTTGCCCATAACGATATGGGGGAGTTAAAGAGGCTTCTTAAAGAAACAGATGCAAAGAGAAAGATTATCGCGGTTGAGGGCATCTACTCTATGGACGGCGACTTGGTTCATAAAGATATATTTGAGATTGCAGATGAGCATGACGCAATTTTGATAGTGGACGAGGCGCACAGCAGCGGAGTTATAGGGAGCAAGCTTATGGGTATTTTCGACCACTATAATATACCCATAAAACCAAACTACATAAAGATGGGAACGCTCGGTAAAGCTTACGGGAGTTTTGGTGCTTTTATCTTAGCTTCTGAGCATATTATAGAGTATCTTATAAATCGTGCAAAGCCCATTATCTACGCCACTTCTCTATCGCTTTATGACACTCTTTTGGCACACAACGCACTGAAGTATATGTTAAATAACTGTGCGCTTTTAAAGAGCGAGATTAAAAAGCGTCAAGAGATAGTTTATGAGGAGCTTGGCATAAAAATAGATGGGCTCATAGTCCCAATAGTTATAAACGACAATAAAAAAGTCATAGAGATTTGTGATGAGCTTAAAAATCTCGGATTTGCGGTTGGTGCCATCAGACAGCCCACGGTAGAGCGTGCAATCATACGCCTTATCGCAAGAGTAGGCGAGAGTTGTGACAGCTTAAGAGAGTTGTGTATAAATTTGGCTAAAATAAAAAAATGAATATCTCAAAACTGCGAATAACGATTGATGAGAAGTGTCTGGTTGATATCGGGTTTAGCATCCCATCTTCGTTAGCACTCGTCGGGCAGAGCGGGAGCGGCAAAAGCTTGAGTATCAAAGCTCTTCTTGGAATGTTGCCCAGCAGCATGAAGCTGGAGTTGGAGTATGAAAACAGTTTTGAGTTGGTAGCCGGAGAGAGTTTGGCTTTTGTTCCCCAAAACCCATTTACTGCTCTCTCTCCGCTGACAAAGATTAAGAGGCAGTTTTTTATTCCACTCTCAAAAGTTGAGAAGCTCTTCTCTCAAGTAGGACTTGAAAAAGAGCTCTTGGAGAGGTTTCCGCCGGAGCTCTCAGGCGGTCAGCTTCAAAGAGTAGTGATTGCGATGGCACTGAGCTGCAATCCTGAGCTTATTTTGCTTGACGAGCCGACAACGGCGCTTGATCCGCAGACAAGGATTATGATACTGGAACTTTTAAAAGAGTTACAAAGAGAGTTTGGTTTTAAAATACTTTTTGTGACGCACGATATGAGCTCTGCTAAAATTTTATGCGAAGATATCTGTGTTATAAAAGACGGCAAAGTAGTAGAGAGCGGAAAAATGCAAGAGGTGCTTCAAAATCCGATTGCAGAGTACACAAAGATTTTAATGGATGCAAATTTTGCAAATAGGAATTTTAGAATATGAAAAAAGTTAGAAATTTGTTTTTTGTTTTTCTCCTGCTCGGAGCCATAACCCCTTTTGCGCTGGTTGGTTATTTCCTAGTCGGAGAAATTTACGATATAGAAGAGCTTGTTAATTATAAGCCGCCTGTTACGACAAGAGTTTATGATAAAAATGGTGAAAAAATTGCAAATATTTTTGAAAATGAGCATAGATACTATGCCTCGTTTGAGGAGATTCCCACAAGAGTTGTAGAGGCGCTTTTAGCAATAGAAGATACAACTTTTTTTGAGCATCAGGGTATAAATATAGATGCTATTTTTAGGGCAATCGTAAAAGATGTACAAGCAGGAAAGTTTGTTGAGGGAGCCAGTACGATTACGCAGCAGCTAGTAAAAAACAGACTCTTAAGCAGAGAAAAAAAGATTTCAAGAAAAGTAAAAGAGCTTATCTATGCAATGAAGGTAGAGAGCAGTTTAAGCAAAGAGCAGATACTTGAGTGTTATCTTAACGAGATATATTTCGGTCATGGATATTACGGAATAAAAACAGCGGCAGATGGCTATTTTCATAAAAAACTGGGCGAGTTAACCCTAAAAGAGATGGCTTTGCTTGTTGGTCTGCCAAAAGCGCCGAGCACTTATGCCCCTACAAAAAATTATGAGATATCTATGGGCAGAGCAAATCGTGTAATATCAAGAATGCACGCTCTTGGCTGGATAGATGATGAGACGCACAATGCCTCTTTGCTTGAAAAACCAAAGGTATATGACGATACGCTAACGCAAAACAGCGCTCCGTTTATAGTAGATGAAATTGCAAGAAAAGCTGCTGAATTGGGCATAGAAGATATAAAAACAGGCGGATATGAGATATATACGACCATAGATATGAGACTGCAAGAAGCGGCAGAAAAATCACTAAAACACTCATACGAGATGTCGCTCTCAAGGATGAAAGCTCGCAAGCCCGAAGATGAGACAGCGGGGCTAAATGCAAAACTTTTAAACGGTGCTCTTATTTCGGTTGATTCAAAAACTGGGGATATTTTAGCCCTTGTCGGCAGTGTTGACTATAAGAAGAGTTCATACAACAGGGTTACGCAAGGCCGCAGACAGCCTGGTTCCGCATTTAAGCCTTTTATATATCAAGTCGCTATTGATTTAGGCTACTCCGGAGCAACAGAGCTTGTTGACATCTCTAGAACATATACCTATGAAAAAGATGGCGAAGAGCAGAAGTGGCAGCCAAAAAATTATGAAGAGAATTATAAAGGCATTTTAAGCCTCAGAGAAGCGCTTATTCACTCAAGAAACCTTGCTACGATTAACCTTGTAAATGATATTGGGCTAGCGCAGCTCCGTAAAGAGCTTGATAAATTTGGCATAGCAAATCTTCCGCCGGATTTGTCCATCGCACTGGGAAGTATTACGTTATCGCCTATGCAGATGGCAAAATATTTTACCTCTTTTGCAAACTCCGGTGTTCAGGTTGAGCCGCAGCTTATACGCAACATCGACAAGGGTTTAAATACGATTTATGAGAAAAAAGAGAAAACCAAATTTATTACTAAGCCGACGCAAGCATACATAATGACTACGATATTAAAAGATGTTGTGGAGAAGGGAACAGGAAAATCGGCTAAAGTTCAGGGCATAGAGCTTGCAGGAAAAACCGGAACAACAAACAACAATATGGATGGATGGTTTGTAGGGTATTCACCAACGATTGAGACTATCGTTTGGTTTGGAAATGATGACAACTCTCCGATGGACAGGGTAGAGACAGGCGGTAGAATTGCAGGACCTGCTTTTGCGATGTATTATGAAAATGTTCTAAAGATATACCCTCAGATTCAAAGAAAATTTGAAAAACCAGAGGGAATAATAGAGGTAAATATTAACGGCGAAAAAGAGTACTTCAGCGATGTTTCAAAACCGCCTCGCGGTGGTTCAGAGGTTAAAACAGAGGAGATGTTACTTTTTTAAAAGTAATATCCCAGACGCAGAGCAACAGAGTTGTCGCTCGCGCTATCGCTTAGTCCATATGAGTAACTAAGGCTTGTAAACCAGTTTGCATCTATGCTGTAAAAAGTATAAAGAGAGATAGTTTCAATATCTTCAGTTCCTTTGTAGATGCTATCGCTGCTATTGTAAGAGCCGCTTATATATAGATTTTTTAGCGGATAAAATCCAATACCGCCGCTGTATGAGCTTGTATTTTGATATGAAACTATCCCCAAAACATCATCGTCATTGATAACTGTGTAGCTATATCCGCCAAATAGATTTATACTCTTTAGCATATAGCTAAAATTTGCAGATCCGATAAAATCCATATTATTGTTGTCTAATTCTGTATCATAAGTCGGAATGATTGCTCCAGCGCCAAACCGCAGAGTCAGTTCATTTTCAGGAGAGAGTTTATAGTATGCGCCGACAAACGAGTCATTCATTCCATCATCGCTATCTGAGTTATAGTAAGAGCTGCTTGCTTGAAGAGAGAAGTTTTTGTAGTAGTAATCTATCTGCAGGCTTTGTGAAACAGTATCTGATTTTGGTGTTGCCGTATAATCAGCCTCTGAAAAGCTAAGTCCATATATTATATCAAAATGGTGTTCGCTTGTCAGTGTTTTGGTAGTACACCCATTTATGTCAACCAATTCGTTAAATGAAGTATTTGGGCACTGGTCGTTGCTGTCATCAACCCCATCCATATCGTAATCGCTGTATGCCGATAAACTAAGTGCTGCTGCTGTTATAACTATTAGCGCTTTTTTAAACATTTTTGTCCTTTTGCCGCGCCGATTTCGACGCCGCATTATCTTTAATTTTGGGTTTAAATATTACTTGTTCATAAATCTGTTTGGTGTACCGCTAGGATCTGGAGTAATGCTAGGGTTTTGTTGCATAAACTGAGACCCGACTTGATTTTGATTCATTCTTTGGTTCTCTTGTCCCTCTCTAGTCTCATCCATCTGATTTACACTAACTCTCTCTCTTGTTCTCTCCCTTACTTTTGACTGCTCGCCATCAGCTGCTATGCCCGAACGTAGTTTTTCAATCGCCGCTTCTCTCTCTTCTTGACTTAGAGTAGATAGAGTTGTTTTAAACTCATTCATTAGCCTTACTCTCTCTTGAGCGGTAGCTCCCTTCATAGCCTCTATTTGTGCATCTACGCTAACTTCTGCCATACCTAGTGTTAAACCGCCAAGCAACATTAAAGTTGCACTTAATCTCATTGTCTTCATTTTTAAATCCTTATCTTTTGATGGTAAAAGTATTGCACAAAAGTGTTAGCATTATATTAGCCAACTGTTAGCGAAGTGTAAGCTTGGAAATGTTTAGGGAGAAGTCGCTTCCGATTCCAAGCTCACTTTTAACGCTTATTTTTATGCTCAGTTCTTCACAAAGTTTTTTAACTATATGAAGACCTATCCCCAGCCCTCTATCCTGTTCTTTATAAAACCTGTCAAAAATTAGTTTCGGGTTTTTAATCCCTTTGCCGGTGTCGATTATATGCAGAGTCTCTGCTTTATCATCGTAACTTACTTCAACACTGCCGTCTGGCTTATTGTATTTGGCGGCATTTGTTAAAAGATTGTCGATTATGCGCAAAAGGGCATCCCTGTTTGTAAAGATATATCTGCTTTGCATATCTACTATAAACTTTATATCCGGATAGTTTTTTTCTAAGATGTAGATATCAGTCTGTATGACATCTTTTATGTCAATCTTCTCTTTTTCTTGTAGATGGTTTTGCAGATATGAGCGAAGATGTTGTTGCAGGTTTAGTATCGTCTCAACACTCTGCTCAATCCTGCTTAACTTCTCGTTCTCCCCAATCTCTTTTTTTAGCATTGCGCTGTTTAGCCTAAGTGATGACAGTGGGGTGTTAAAATCATGAAGAATATCTTTTATAAACTCTTGCGTGAGAAGCAGGGCGTTTCTAAGAGGGTATAGCGCATATACTGAAAAGAGGATGGAGAGAATAAAAACTACGCCAAGAATTGCCAAAAAGTTATAAAATGCACTTTTTTGGAGATTTTTAACTTCTATGTTGTACTCATTTGAGCCAAAACTGATGTGCATTATATATTTTTGAGAGTTTGGAATCGGGTAGTAGCTCTCTAGAGTGTTTTTATCTTTGTAGAGCGTGTAGAGCTTCTGCGCTTTTAGCTCTATAAAGTCTATTTCAAACTGTTCGCATTTTAAGTCAAAACTGCATAGTCTCATCTGTGAGAAGAGCTGTTCATCAAGGGTTTGAATCTCTTTTGTGTAGTTGATGTAAAAGAGCGTCGCAATCAAGATGCCAAGGGAGCCAAAAAAGAGCGCGAAACTCTTTAAAAATGATTCTAACTCCGCTCTACTCAACTATATATCCTACCGAACGGAGATTTTTAATATTTAGACCAGTTGTCTGTTTTAGTTTTGTGAGTGCCACTCTAAGAGCGGAAGAGGAGGGCTTTTCTAGACAATCTAAGAGCATATCTTGAGTGATAACCTGCCCAATATTTCTTATAAAGAGGCCAAAAAGTTGCTCTTGAACTTCTCCAAGGGCTATCGTCTGTCCATTTTTTTTGAGTGTTTTTGTTTTTGGATTGTACTCTAAATCATTGTATTTGATTGTGGAGTTTTTATCTCCTAATTTTGCATTTACCCTGATGAGAAGCTCCTCTGGGAAGAACGGTTTTTTTATGTAATCCTCTGCACCGACGGCAAAAGCTTTTGAGATAGAGCCCAAATCAATCAGAGCGCTTATGAATATAGCGGGGGTTTTATCATCTGCTTCTCTAAGTGATTTTAGAAGCTCAATACCATTAATGTCCGGAACATTTATATCAAAAATATAGAGATCAAATCTGCTCTCATAGCTTCTCTCAGCCGCTTCATCACCGCTTCTCGCAAGCGTGACAGAGTAGCGCTCAGACTCAAGCAGTTCTACAAGTGTTTGACCTAAGATGAGGTCGTCTTCTAAAAGCAGGATTCTTTTTTTCATACACAATTATATTATAAAAGTGTTAGCAATGTGTTGCTTGTATCTATTATTCAAATCTAATGAAAAGCTCTGTTTAATGCGCAAAACAGAGCTTTAACGGAAGCCGTAGCTATGTCGTTATCCGCTCCTATACCAAAACATGAGAGTGTAGCATCTGTTTGAATCTCAATGTATGCAATCGCTTTCGCAGAGCTTAAATGTCCGTATGAGTGCTCATAGTATGAGTTGATTGTAAAGCTGTTTTTATAATCTTTCATCAAAGCGTTTTTACAGGCATCAACGGGTCCGTTGCCCTCTCCGCTAGCTACAATCTCAATGCCGTTATAAAAGTACGCCAAAGTGCATTTTGAGATGCCTTTTATCGAAGATACCGTAAAGTCAATCAAAGAGATGTGCTCTTTTACTTTGAAGTAATTCTCGTTAAAAATCTCAAAGAGCTCTTCCGCACTTAGTTCTTGCCCCTTTTTATCGCTGACGTCTTGAACAAGTTTGCCTACTTCCGGATGCATGGCTTTTGGAAGTTGATAACCGAAATTTTTCTCTAAAATATACGCCACGCCGCCTTTACCCGACTGAGAGTTGATACGGATAATGCTCTCATAGCTTCTTCCAACATCCTCTGGGTCGATTGGAAGATACGGAACCTCCCAAAAGAGCTCTTTTTGTGCTTTTCTGTATGCCAAGCCTTTGTTGATAGCGTCTTGATGAGAACCTGAAAATGCTGTATAGACAAGCTCTCCCACATAAGGATGGCGTACATGTGTCTCTATCTCAGTACATCTCTCGACAACTTCTAAAACCTCATTTACGTTGCTAAAATCAAGGTTGGACTCTACGCCCTGTGTTGTCATGTTAAGCGCAAGAGTGATGATGTCCACATTTCCTGTTCTCTCGCCGTTGCATAAAAGCGTTCCCTCAACCCTGTCAGCACCGGCTAAAAGCGCAAGCTCTGTTGCAGCCACGCTTGTTCCTCTGTCGTTGTGAGTGTGTGTCGAGATGATTACATTTTCTCTATTGTGCAAATGTTCGCTCATCCACTCAATCTGGTCTGCATAAACGTTTGGCGTAGCCATCTCTACGGTTGCAGGAAGGTTGATAATAACTTTTCTATTTTTGCCAATTCCCCATCTTGCTGTTACGGCATTGGATATCTCTGCTGCAAACTCTAATTCAGTTCCTGTAAAACTCTCAGGTGAATACTCTAAAAATATCTCTCCGTCATGATTCTTCTCATATTTTTTTACCAAGTCAACACCCTCTAGGGCAAGAGCGATAATCTCTTCTCTTGATTTTTTAAAAACCATTTTGCGCTGAGCCGTTGAAGTTGAGTTATAGAGATGAACAGTCGCTTTTTTCACCCCTTCTAATGCTTCAAAGGTTTTTGCTATAAGATGCTCTCTTGCTTGGACTAAAACCTGTATGGTCACACCATCGGGAATAAGTTTCTCATCTACAAGGCGGCGTAAAAAGTCAAACTCTACTTTTGATGCAGATGGAAAACCGACCTCAATCTCTTTAAATCCGATTTTGAGTAAGAGTGCGAATAGTTCAAGTTTTTTGTTCATATCCATAGGGTTGATAAGTGCTTGATTGCCGTCGCGCAAATCAACACTGCACCACACGGGAGCTTTTGTTATACTCTTAGTCGGCCATTTTCTATTTGGCAAATCTATCTTTGGATAGGGACGATATTTTCCCTCTGGAATATTTTTCATAATAAATCTTTAACTTGAATTTAATAGTGCACTCTTACATACTGCTATTATGTTTGAAATTATAACAAAGTTGTTGTTAGTTGAGTATTTTTAAAGTAGGATAATCCCGCCAAAAGCGGGAATTTTTAGCAAGAATAGGTTGTTTTAAACTCATATGCTGTCGGGCGTCTCTCATCTGGCCATACTTGTCTCTCAAACATGTAGTGTTGGTAATCATCAATAAAGAGATCAGTAAATACAGGTTTTAAGAAAGCATTATCAGCAATAAGCGCTTCAGTTGCTTCGCGTAGAGTATGAGGCATTTGAGGGATACCTTTTTCACGAATCTCATCTAGGCTCAGTTCAAATAAATCCTCATCCATCGGACCAACAGGAACAGTTTTGTTTTTGATACCGTCAAGTCCAGCCATCATCATTACAGCAAATGCAAGATACGGGCAAGATGTTGAGTCTGGAAATCTCATCTCAATACGAGTAGCTTTTTCACCGGCACCGTAAGGGATACGGCAAGACGCTGAACGATTTTGCATAGAGTATGTCAAAATTGAAGGAGCTTCAAATCCAGGGATAAGTCTTTTGTATGAGTTAGTTGATGGATTTGTAATTGCTGCAACAGCCTTAGCATGTTGGAAAATACCACCGATGTAGTGAAGAGCCATTTCGCTTATGTTTGCGTAGTTGCCTTTTTCATAGAAAAGGTTTTTGCCGTTTTTCCATAGTGATTGGTGAACGTGCATACCGTTTCCGTTATCGCCAAAAAGAGGTTTTGGCATAAATGTTGCAGTTTTACCGTTTAGGTGAGCAACCATTTTAATTACATATTTTAGTTTTTGAACATTGTCTGCCGAACCGATGATGTCAGAGAAAACAATACCGATTTCGCCTTGACCTTGAGCAACTTCGTGGTGACCCAAAATAACTTCAAGTCCAACTTGTTCTAAAACTTGCATCATTTCAGCTCTTAAATCTACCATAGTGTCTAATGGAGCTACTGGGAAGTAACCGCCTTTTACTCCACCGCGGTGAGCTGTGTTGTAGCCATCTTTATACTTAGTATTTGAGTTCCACTCGCCCTCTTCAGTATCGATTTTGTAACCTGATTCGTTCATGTTGTCGATAAATCTTACATCATCAAAAACAAAGAACTCATTTTCCGGTCCAAAATAAGCAGCATCTGCAATACCTGAAGATTCAGCATGCTTTAGTGTTGCTTTTGCGATTGAACGAGGACATTTTTCATACATTTGACCTTTGTAAATGTCGTAAACATCACAAATAATAATTATGGTTGGATCAGCAGTAAAAGGGTCTAAAAACGCTGTTGGAACATCTGCTTTTAAAAGCATATCAGACTTGTTAATCGGCTGCCATTTTTCTATAGACGAACCGTCAAACGGGAAACCGTTTGTTAAGTTTTCCTCATTGATAGCACTTGCTCTGTATGTAACATGGTGCCATGTACCTTTTAAATCTGTAAATCTTAAATCTACAAATTGAACATCATTTTCTTCACAAAAAGTAAAAAATTCTTTTATGTTGTTTACAAATTTTCCCATTCATTTTCTCCTGAAATTTAATAGCGCATAGTATATCTAAATTAGATAAAGAAAACGAAAATAGTTGATTAAATTTTAATCAACTAATTAAAAAGTTTAATCTCTCCGCCTCTCTCTGCATACATCATCAAGTTAGCAATATTTACGCTTCTATCACATGATCTTTCAAGTTTTCTTAAACTGCCTAAGACTTTAACATACTCAGTTGAGAGCTCTCTTTCGTCTATTATTTTATTTAGTATCTCTTTTTCAAGAACAGAGAAGAGATCATCGTTCATACTCTCTTCAACAAGAACTTTTCTGTAAGTGTCCTCATAGTTGCAATCTTCACTTTTGTCGAAACACTCCAGAATATACTTTAGAGCATTTACGCTGCTTTTGTGCAGCAGTAAAATGCTTGGTTTAAAAGGTTCTAGGTCGCATGCACTTTTTGTGTGTTCACTCATTCTGCGGGCATATTTTTTTGATCCCTCGCCGATACTTACAAGCTCATTTGTCATTTTTAAGTAAGCTATTAAAAAACGGAGCTCTTTGGCTTCAGGTCCAAAAAGTGCAAATGTTTTGATAATTTCGTTATCAATGTCATCGCCTTTCATGCCAATTTTGTTAAGAGTAGCCTCAACTTCTTTAAATTTACTTGCATCAGAGAGTTTGAATGCCTCTAAAGAGAGCTCTTCAGCCGCTACTATGTCGCTTAAGAGAAGTGATAGTTTCTCTCTTATTTTGTTAATTTTTTCATGATATTTTGATCCCATATTATTTCCTTTAATTTATTTCATAAATTTAAGGGAACCTTTTCCCTATTTTGTCCGCAAAAGGAACTCGTCCCTTTTGCTTCGCTAGCCGCTATGGCACTGAAGCTTGACACATTCGTGTCAGATGATTTTATAAATTTAAGGGAACCTTTTCCCTGATTTATCCGCAAAAGGAACTCGTCCCTTTTGCTTCGCTAGCCGCTATGGCACTGAAGCTTGACACATTCGTGTCAGATGATTTTATAAATTTAAGGGAACCTTTTCCCTATTTTGTCCGCAGACATTATCAACCAAACTTGCCTGTAATGTACTCTTCTGTAAGTCTCTCTTTTGGTGTTACAAAGAGCTCTTCAGTGCGGCCCAGTTCTACTAATTCGCCAAGATACATAAATCCTGTATAGTCACTCACACGAGCGGCTTGTTGCATATTGTGCGTAACAATAATTATGGAAACTCTGTCTCTAAGCTCAACTATCAGCTCTTCAATTCCGGCAGTAGAAATTGGGTCAAGTGCTGAAGTCGGTTCATCAAATAGTAAAATTTCCGGCTCAACGGCAACAGCTCTGGCGATGCATAGTCTTTGTTGCTGTCCGCCGGATAAGCCGTTTGCATCATGCTTTAGTCTATCTTTTACCTCGTTCCAGATAGCAGCGTCTTGAAGCGCTTTTTCAACCCTTCCTTGAAGCTCTGTTTTGTTCTTTAGTCCCTGAAGTCTAAGTCCGTAGGCAACGTTGTCGAAGATACTCATAGGAAAAGCTGTCGGTTTTTGAAAAATCATCCCTATCTGAATTCTAAGCTTTATCAGATCCTCTTTGGGAGTTAAAATATTTCTCTCTTTAAATATTATCTCGCCGTTATATTTGTTTCCGGGGTAGAGGTCGTGCATACGGTTAAAGCTTCTGAGAAGTGTTGTTTTACCGCATCCTGATGGTCCAATAAGTGCAGTAATACTATGTTTTGCGATTGGCATAGTAAGCTTTTTAATGCTTGGCGCATCAGCTCCGGCATAAGTAAACTCAAAATCTTTTACTTTGAGTGCTTTTTCTTCAGTCATATCAACAATAGTTGCCATTATTTACCTCGTTTCTTTAATAAAAATAGTCGTCCAAGAATGTTTAGCGTTAGGATAAACATACTTAAAATAAACGCCGCCGCCCATCCGAGTTTTTGCCAATCCTCATACGGACTTGTTGCGTAGTTATACATTGTAACGGTTAGCGAAGCCATCGGTTGGTTCATGTCGGTATTTAAAAAGTTGTCATTAAACGATGTGAATAGCAGCGGAGCAGTCTCGCCTGCAACACGCGCTACAGCCAGCAATATGCCGGTTAAAATACCGGCTTTTGCACCACGGTAAACAACTTGCGTAATAACTTTATATTTCGGTGCGCCAAGGGCAAAGGCTGCCTCGCGCAGAGTTGATGGAACCAGCTGCAACATGTCATCTGTGGTTCTTAAAACAATAGGGAGCATGATTATTGTAAGTGCGATAGAACCAGCCCAGCCGCTAAAGTGCCCTGATGGTGCTACAACAATAGCATAGACAAACGCGCCTATTACAATGGAGGGAGCAGACATCATAATATCAGAGACGTCACGGATAATCTCCGCAGTTTTTGACTTTAGACCATATTCGCTTAGGTATGTTCCTGCCAAAACACCAAGCGGAACGCCAAACAGCGTTGCATAAGAGACGAGAATGAGTTGACCGATAAGAGCATGTTTTAGACCGCCATCCTCATTTCCCGGAGGAGCTCCTTCGTTTACAAATATAGTCATGCTTAGGGCATCTATACCGTTTATGACAAGTACGCCTAAAATCCAAAATAAAAAGCTTATCCCTACAACTGTAGAGAGCGTAGAGAGAACCATTACTGCATTGTTGGCTAAAATTCTTTTTTGAGTGTGTGTCATTGCCCAATCCTTTTTCTGCGTAAAAAGTAAAATTTAGCAATTGATATAATCGTGAAGCTGATAACTAGCAGGAAAAGTGAGAGCTCAAACAGAGATGAGTAGTAAAGTCCGCTGTCAGCCTCTGCAAACTCATTGGCTAGCGTTACGGGAATCGACGTTGCAGGCTGCGTCAAATCGGTTGAGATTTTATGGACATTACCCATAACAAATGTTACAGCCATTGTCTCACCGATTGCACGTCCGAGTGCTAAAATAAACGAGCCTATGATTCCGGCTTTAGCGTATGGAATGATAATATCTTTGATAACATCCCACTTAGTTCCGCCAAGTGCGTAAGCAGACTCTTTGAGGATGTCAGGAGTCGTGTTCATGGCATCACGGGTTACGGCCGCCATAAAAGGGAGAATCATAATCGAGAGTACGATTCCTGCCGTTAACATGCTGATGCCGATGCCGCCAAAGATGTCGCGAATAATGGGAACAAAGTAAAAAAGTCCCCACATGCCGTATACTACGGACGGTATTGCAGCTAGAAGTTCTATGGATACGCCGACCGGTGTTTTTATTTTTGCATGTGCAATCTCGCTTAAAAATATTGCAATACCGATGGCCACGGGAACGGCCAGCACCATTGCCAAAAAGGTTGAGATAACGGAGCCGTAAATTGCGGGAAGTGCGCCAAACTTTTCCAAATTCGGCGCCCATTTATCTTCTGTTATAAAATTAAATCCAAACGCCTCTATAGATTCCAAAGAGTGTTGAAAAAGTACAGTAAAAATCCAAGCAACAAGCAAAAGTATGCCAATCGCTATAAATCTTGTTGTGTTAGCAAAAATTTTATCAATGATATTGCTCACGGACTATCCCTTTAAAAAATTTTGCAATTATATAGTTGTTTTGATTACATAAAGATTACACAACGGTTACAAAAAGTGTAAGTTTACCTCAAGAGGATTATTAATATACTTACACAAAGGATTTTTATGAAAGATAAAAGAAAAGCTGATAAAGACAGAAGAGAAGCAGATAGAGACAGAAGAGGACAAAACAGAGAGGGGAAAGTTCAGGTATGGGTAAAAGAGGAGACACTTTTATATGAAGAGGAGCTAAAAAAGCTTCAGATAGAGCTTTTAAAATATCAGAATTATGTTAAAGAAAAAGGGCTGAAAGTTATTATGATTTTTGAGGGTCGTGATGCAGCCGGCAAGGGCGGGACGATCAAACGGATAACAGAGCATTTAAATCCAAGGGGTGCCAGAATAGTTGCACTCTCTAAACCAAATGAGCAAGAGAGAACGCAGTGGTATTTTCAAAGGTACGCTCATCATTTGCCAAGTGCGGGAGAGATGGTGCTTTTTGATAGAAGCTGGTACAACAGAGCGATGGTTGAGCCGGTTATGGGATTTTGCAGTGATGAGGAGTATCAAAAGTTTTTAAATGATGCACCTGTATTTGAGAAGATGATAATAGATAAAGATACAAAAATTTTTAAATTTTATTTTTCAATATCTAAAGAGGAGCAGGCCTCGAGGCTTCAAGAGAGGGAAGATGACCCATTAAAACAGTATAAGCTCTCTCCGATTGATAAGTTGGCGCAGAAGCTTTGGGATGAGTATACTCTGGCAAAACAGAAGATGCTAAAAGCTACAAACACAAAATACGCACCGTGGACGGTTGTTAAAAGCGACAACAAGAAAAAAGCCAGAATCAATATTATAAAACATATTTTAAATCTTGTAGATTATCCAGATAAAATTAGCTCCGATGAGATAGTCGCGGATAAAAACATAATCATAGATGCCAAAAATGAGCTACAAGCAATGAAGAAAATTTTTCTGTAATCATCTTGTAATACATAGTAATTATAATTTCGCCAAACATTCAAAAAGGAAAACAAATGTTAAAAAAATTAGCTTTAGTTGCACTTGTTACAGCTGCTTCAATAAGTACGTCATTCGCATCTGATAAACTAAACGGTGCGGGTGCATCATTTCCGGCTCCGTTGTATTATGATTGGGCATTTAACTACAAAAAAGATACAAAAAATCTTGTTAACTACCAGTCAATAGGTTCAGGAGGAGGAATCAAGCAGATTTCTAAGAGAGTTGTGGATTTTGGTGCATCTGATGAAGCACTAACTACATTAGAACTTGCAAAAGACAATTTGTTTCAGTTTCCGGCGGTTATCGGTTCAATCGTTGTTGCATTCAATGTTGACAAAATTGCTGATGAGACTCTAAAGCTTAGCAATGAAGTTGTTGCAGATATCTTTGCCGGAAAAATTACAATGTGGAATGATAAAGCAATCGCAGCTGACAATCAGGGTATTGCTCTTCCAAACCAAAAAATCGTTGTAGTTCACCGTTCAGACGGAAGCGGAACAACTTTTAACTTTACATACTACTTAACTCAAAGTTCTAAAAATTGGAAAGAGAGTTTTGGAACAGGCAAAGCAATTGACTGGGCTACTGGAATCGGCGGAAAAGGTAACGAAGGTGTTGCAAGTTTGATTAAGCAGACTCCTTACTCTATCGGATATATTGAAAATGCGTACAAAGAGAAAAATAACCTAAGTGCTGCTGTTTTAAAAACTGCAAGCGGTAAATGGGTAAAAGCAACTGAAGAGAACTTCAAAGCAGCTGCAAAATATGCAACTTGGACAAAAGAGAAGCACTTTCACTCTGTTTTAGCACTACAAGCTGGTGACACATCATACCCGATAGTTGCGGCTACATTTATTCTTATTCCAAGAGAAGGCGGCGAAATGAACAAGAAAGTAACTGCTTTTTTTGATCACTCTTTCAAAAACGGTGATGAGGCTGCCAAGAAGCTAGGTTATATCCCTCTTCCTGAAGATACTAAGAAAATGATTAGAGAGTATTGGGCAGCCAACTTAAAATAATCATCTAATTGCGTTCATTCTCATATATTTTCTCTCCTAAGAAAATCTCCCATAAGCCCTTGCAACCTCCCATTGCAAGGGCTTTTTTTATTTATAATATATTCTATTTTATTATATAAATATCTTTTTTTCGTAATCTTTTCGTAACCTAATAATTTTATAATTCCCAAACAAAAAAACAAGGGATTTAAAAATGAAAAAAATCGTTTTATCGACAATAGCTGCTTTAGCGGTTAGCGCAACAAGCCTAAGTGCTTCACAGCAGTTTTATGTAGATGATAAAGGTCAAGTTTTTACAACATCTGGCCCAGATCGTATTGCTATTGAAAACAAAGAAGCTCCAGTGTTCATGAAGGGAACAAAATTAGAATTTAGTGGTACGCATTACTTTGGTTTGACATCCGTACAGCCTGATTTAACTGGCACAAGTGTTGACAACTCTACTGGTTTTGAGCTTCGCCGTAACTACTTACAGGTTAAAGCGTATTTTAACGACAAGGACTTTTTCCGTGTAACATTGGATACAACAAAAGAGCTTGGTTCAAGTACGAGTTATGCCGATATATACGCTAAATATGCTTATCTTTACTTAGACGGCATTCTTCCATATACAGGCGTAGAGATTGGTATTGTTCACCGTCCTTGGATTGACTATGAAGAGCACAATTCTTGGCATTACCGTTCAATCAATAAAGTTGCCCTTGAGCAAAAAACAAACACAACAGACAGTGGTCCAGACTTAGTCAACTCGGCCGATCTTGGTTTCAACCTCAAAACGAAAACTGATATGTTCTCATCTGAAATCGGTATGTTTAACGGTGAAGGTTATCATGCGGATAAAGCTGCAGCAAATCAAGAAAACAGTACAGATCTTTCGCTAGAATGGCGTTTGACAGGTCACTTAATCGGAAGTGGCACAAAATTGGGTAAAAATGACCGAACTAAAGTTAGTTATTTAAATGTTTCTACATACGGTTTAATTTCTCAAAATCATAAAGACAATGATATTGTTGTAGGTGATAAATCTGAATATGATCGTTCTATATACGGCATCCATGCAGTTTATAATCAGCCATTGTTTTTGATAGCTGCTCAATATTATATTGCTAATGATGATGCACAAAACACGGCATTAACCGGAGCTGTAAGTAAGGATTATATGGGATGGTCTCTCAATGCCGAACTTCGTCCAATGACTGACTGGACTATCCTTGGTCGTTATGATGTTAGTGATATTGACAAAACTACTTATACTTCCGGAGTAGGCGCTACAGCTAAAGATCAAGATATGAAACAAATTCTTCTTGGTGCTGCATATAAATATAACAAAAATGTAAGCTTTATTGCTTCGGGAAAACATATTACTGATGATGCAAAAACATGGACGGCTCTTACACTAGCAGATGCAAAAGAGAAAAATGTTTACATGCTTACTACAGAAGTAAAATGGTAATTCTCTAAAACAAATTTAATTTTTCTCTCTTTCTCCTTTTTTTCTTACACTCCCCTAAATATAGAGCCCTTTTGGGCTTTATATATATTTCCTTTTTTACAGCTATTAAGAACGACACTTATTGATGATTAATGCAATATAAACATCATTTTAGATAGAATACCAAGAATTTTAAAGTAGCAATTATTGGAGAAACAGATGGATGCAGCGAAGTATATTTGGATGAATGGCAAATTTGTGGGATGGGATGACGCGAAGGTTCACGTTTTGTCACACACTTTACATTATGGTAACGGCGTAATTGAGGGGACAAAAGCGTATAGAACTGCTAAAGGCTATGCTATTTTTCGTCTAAATGACCACACAAAAAGATTAAAAGAGTCTGCGAAAATGACTCTTATGGATATCCCTTACAGTGTTGAAGAGCTAAATGAGGCTCAGCTTGAACTGCTTAGAAAAAATGATTTTAAGGGCGAGAACGTGTATCTTCGTCCTTTTGCGTTTTTAGGCTATGGCGTAATGGGTGTTTACCACAAGCATGCTCCTGTTGAGACTGTTGTTGCTGCATGGGAGTGGGGTGCTTATCTTGGAGAAGAGGGTATGAAAAAGGGCATTAAACTTAAAATCGTATCTATGACAAGACCGGCAAACACCTCAAATATGGGCAAAGCAAAGGCAACTGCAAACTATCTAAACTCTCAAATGGCAAAGTATGAAGCAATTGATTGCGGATATGAAGAAGCGCTTTTGCTGGATGATCAGGGTTATGTTGCAGAAGCAAGCGGGGCGAGCTTTTTTATGGTAAAAAACGGTGTTCTTATTACGCCTCCAAATGACAACTCTCTAGAGTCAATCACTCAAAAAACCACGATTGAACTAGCTACGGATATGGGCATAAAAGTTGAGCGCCGCCGTATTTCTAGAGAGGACGTTTATACTGCTGATGAGGCGTTTTTAACTGGAACTGCTGCCGAGATAACACCTGTTCGTCATGTTGACGGCAGAGACATAGGATGCGGTACACGCGGTGAAATGACGGAGAAATTGCAAAGCAAATATTTTGATGTAGTTTTTGGCAGAGATAAAAAATATGAGCACTATTTGACGTACATTAACTAAACAAGGAAGTATAAAAAATGAAGGACAATATAACAATGGCATCAGATATGAATGACTATTTCAATAAGAAAAAGAGTGAAGATAGTAATTTCGGAAAAAAATCGACAGGTGAAAACAGCGGCGGGGGCGGCGGTGGAAGCGGTCCTCAAATGCCAAAAATAGATTTCAATTTCGGCGGAGGAAAAGCCGGAGTTTTCTATTTTATAATTGCGATTGTTATTATTTTAATTTTAGCGAAGCCATTTACAATAATTGAAGAGGGAGAGCGCGGTATTTTAAGCACTAACGGTAAATATCAAGACCAAGCACTTCTTCCGGGATTACATTTTATTCTTCCTGTTATTCAAAAAGTATTCATAGTAGATACAAAGGTTCGTATTATTAACTATGCGTCTAGCGTTGAAGCAGGCGGTGGAACTGTCGCATCAGGGATAAATGCAAAACCGGCTGTTACTGTTCTTGATAAGCGCGGGCTTCCGGTTTCAATTGAGCTTACCGTTCAGTACAGACTAAACGCTCAATTTGCAGCTCAGACAATATCAAACTGGGGATTTAGCTGGGAAGATA
Organism: Sulfurimonas sp.; assembly: GCA_041654255.1. GTDB lineage: Bacteria > Campylobacterota > Campylobacteria > Campylobacterales > Sulfurimonadaceae > Sulfurimonas. The sequence goes on along the minus strand of JBAZDX010000014.1, from coordinate 38,687 downwards.
AAATTATAAATCCTGTTGTAAGAGATATTGTTCGTAATGTCGTCGGCAAGTATGATGCAGAAGTTCTTCCTCAGATGAGAAACTCCATAGCTGCTGAGATAGAGAGCGGCATAAGAGCAAGTGTTACAGGTTTGCAAAATGCCCCTGCCGATTTGCAGTCGGTTCAGCTTCGTGAAATTTTACTTCCTCCAAAAGTAAAAGAGCAGATAGAAAATGTTCAAATTGCAAAACAGCAGGTTCAACGTGCAGAGCAAGAGGTTCTTCGTGCAGAGCAGGAAGCGCTTATGCGTGCAGCAGAGTCGAGAGGTATTGCTGAGAAGGCTAGAATTGAGGCTCAAGGTTTGGCAGATGCAGTTACTATTGAAGCGGATGCAAAATCAAAAGCCAACTACTTGATTTCAAAATCACTGACTAATCAGCTGTTACAGTTAGAGCAAATTCAGGTTCAAGGCAAATTTAATGATGCTCTTAAAGAGAATAAAGACGCTAAAATTTTCTTAACACCTGGCGGCTCAACTCCAAATATCTGGGTTGACATGAAAGATGCTAAGCAAAGAACTTCAACTTCTACTGCTGAGTAAACAAAGAGATGCAAGAGATAATAGATAAAATTGACTGGCAAAAGATAGGACTTTTGCCGGTAATCGTTCAAGACAGTGCAAATCAAGAAGTTTTGATGATGGCTTACATGAACAAAGAGGCGCTCTCCCTCTCACTCTCAACCAAAATTGCACACTACTTCTCTCGCTCTAAACAACGGATTTGGAAAAAAGGCGAGAGCAGCGGTCATACACAACAAATCAGCTCCTTTAATATAGATTGTGACAACGATACACTTCTGATAAAAGTCGTGCAAAACGGAGTGGCATGCCATACCGGAAGACGCTCATGCTTTTTTACGGAGTTGGAATCAGGAGAGATTCAAAGCGAAATTGAAGTAAGCAGCGAAGCGCTTTACGGTGTTATCGACACACTTTATCATACAATACAAGAGCGTAAATATGCAGACCCAAGTACTTCATGGACGGCAAAACTTTTAAGCAAAGGCGACAATACGATTTTGAAAAAGGTTGTAGAGGAGGCCGGAGAGTTTAGTTTTGCCTACAAAGACAATGATGAACATGAGATAATTTATGAAGCGGCGGATTTGACGTACCATGTTCTTGTGGCACTTGCGGCAAAAAACATCTCTCCGGATAGAGTTAAGCAAGAGTTGGCTCGTAGATTTGATATGAGCGGAATAGTTGAAAAAAATTCAAGAGATAGCTAAAGAACAATGGGAGCAGTTACTAAATTTATAAAAGAGCTGATAATTTATGACTATATTTTATTTGGCAGTTTATTGGCTCTCTTTATTATTTTTGTTATACTCGGAATAATTTTTCGCCGTAAAACGTTTTTAGCAGTTTTTCTTGTGCTGCTTGCATTCATAATCCTTGTTGCGGGCTCAATTTTTGGCTATATAGCAATGCATCAATACCTTTTTAAAAATCAAACTACTATCATAAGTCAAAAAAAACTCTCATTTACAAAAGCTGTCGTTGTTTACGGAACTCTGAAAAATACATCGGATAGAGATTTTAAAAGTTGTAAAATAACCGTAAGCGCTTATAAGGTAAGCGGCAATAAAATAAAAAATTATCTATTTAAATTTAAGCCGATTAATAAAATGTCGATAGTTGAGAGTGATATTTTAAAAGGACAAGAGCGCGAAATTAAGTTTATAATTGAGCCGTTTACGTATGCGAATGATTACAATATTTCTCTAGGAGCAAATTGTAAATGAGTACACTATTTAATTACTGGCACTATATAGTTTTATCTGTTTTGCTGCTGATTTTTATAGGTGGCTCAGTAGCTATTCTTAAGCAAGAAGATTCAAAACAAAAATATCAGATAGTTCTGTTGTTTTTTATAATATTTATAGTTATATCCGGCATTAGCATAGTCACGGTAGACAAATATACAAAAGTAGCAAAACTATATAGACTTGAAAATAAAAGAAATTTAAACACTGAAAAAATTATGTACAGTGGTGTGGTTAGAAATGAGGGAGATTATGAGATTGGCGAAGTTGTCTTTGAGATAAAATTAGTTAACGGCGGCAGTGATACAAGCAGTGTAAAATCCGGTATGTTTTTTAAGCCAAGCGGTTTTTCCGGTCTTTTTTCAAGCGGAGTAAGGCCTCAGCAGATAACGCAAACGTTTGTAGTAGCAAAAAATTTAAAACCCAGAGAGAGTATGGATTTTATAGTCTATCTGGACTATCCGCCATATTTTAGAAGCGTTTCTCATTTCTCAAAACTTTATGCGCATTAATATTTGAGTTTTAATGGTTTTAGAGCCATATTTATCTTTTTAATTTGGCTCTTTTTGTCTCTGCACCAATCAGGCGCCAAAAGAGAGCTGTCGTCTATCCCTGCAGTAACCCTTTGAACAGAGACGTTTAGTGGCTTCATCATCAGAGATTTTATTAGTACATGTAGATAAATATCCTCGGTTATAGGCGCAAAAGCTCCTCTTAGAAAATCATTTGCAAGAGCCGTTTTTTTAACTACATAGAGCGGATGGTACTTTACAGAGTCTATTCCCCACTCATACGCCTCTCTTGCAGTTTCCAGCATCATCTCTTTTGTCTCATCAGGCAGACCGAAAATAAGATGCCCGCATACGTTTAAGCCTTTTGCTTTTGCTTTTAAAATCCACTCTTTTACGTTTGCACTGTCATGCCCGCGGTTTATTTTCTTTAGGGTTTCATCATAAACAGATTGGATTCCAAACTCAATCCATATCTCTTTTGTAAGATTTAATTTTGCCAGATACCCTAACGTCTCCTCGGTTATACTGTCTGAACGTGTACCGATGCTGAGCCCGATTACGTTCTCAAACGAGAGAGCCTTTTCATAGAGGGCTTTGAGCGTTTCAAACGGTGCGTAAGTGTTGGTAAAGGATTGAAAGTAAACTATAAATTTCTCTGCCCCATACTCTTCGCGCTGTCTTTTGCTAATTGCATTAAACTGCATCTCTAACTGTTTGAGCTGTTTGTCCAGATTTGGATTTGTTTTTGAGTTGAGATTTAGGTAAAAACCCTTTAGTTCTTGAGTTTGACCGGTACTTGCGCTAAAAGAGTCGTTTTCACAAAATGTGCATCCACCCTTGGCCACCGTCCCGTCTATATTTGGACATGTAAAGCCTGATATATTTATGCCGACTTTGTAAACCTTGCAGCCGAATTTATTTTTTAAGTAGCTGCCAAAGGTGTAAATTTGTTCCATTAAACTATATATTTTCCTGTAAAACAAGCGGTACAGTAGCTGTCTTCTTTAGCATTTACGCTTCTTAAAAGTGATGCCTCATCAAGATACGCCAATGAGTCCGCTTCAATAAATTTGCATATATCCTCAAGGCTCATATTTGCGGCGATTAGTTTATCTTTGTCAGGCGTGTCAACACCGTAAAAACATGGGTCAGTTGTCGGAGGAGAAGATACTCTCATGTGAACTTCGCTTGCTCCAGCCTCTTTTAACATTCTAACGATTCTTTTTGAGGTTGTTCCGCGGACTATCGAGTCATCGACGACAATTACTCTTTTACCTTTAATAATATCCGTCATCGGAGAGAGTTTCATCTTAACTTTTAGGTCTCTCATCTCTTGCGTCGGCTCAATAAATGTTCTTCCGATATAATGATTTCTCATTATTCCCATCTCGTAAGGAATACCGCTCTCTTGAGCGTAGCCGATAGCCGCAGGGACTCCGCCATCAGGTACAGGGATAACCATATCTGCTTCAACAGGCTTTATGCGTGCGAGCTCAATGCCCATATTTTTTCTTGTCTGATATACGCTTTGACCAAATACTTTTGAATCCGGTCTTGCAAAATATACATATTCGAAGATGCAGTGTTTTGGAGTAGGTTCAAAAACTTTTATACTTTCCGGCTCTTTGTCTTCATCAAATATCAAAAGCTCACCCGGTTCAACATCTCTTATGAACTTTGCTCCAACAAGGTCAAATGCACATGTCTCACTGGCAACTATATAACCCCCACTTGGAAGTTTGCCTAAACTAAGCGGACGAAAACCGTGGCGGTCACGCATTGCAAACATCTTGGTTCTGCTTAAAAATACAAGTGAAAATGCACCTTCTATTCTATGAACAGCATCTATAATTCTATCAAGTAACTTCTCTTTTTCACTTTTAGCTATAAGATGTATAAGATTTTCAGTATCCATGAAAGTTTGAAAAATTGCACCCTTTTGGATTAATCTGTTGCGAACCTCTTCAGCGTTTGTAAGATTTCCGTTGTGAACTATCGCCATTTCACCCAAATCATATCTGGCAAAAACCGGCTGAGCATCGAGGATAGAGTCATCTCCCGCAGTTGAGTAGCGAGTATGACCGATAGCGCTTGAGCCTTTTAGGGTTTCAAGTTTTTTCTGATCAAATACGCGCATAACCAAGCCGCGTTTTTTGATTGTTTGAAGTTTTGTTCCATTTGAAGAGCTTATTCCGGCTGCTTCTTGGCCACGATGCTGAAGTGCATGCAGTGAAAAATAAGCTAGCCTAGAAGCCTCTTTATTACCATAGATTCCTACAACCGCACACTTTTCATTAACATCTTCTAGCACATTTTTCTCCTCGAGTCTACTCTATAGAGTTCTTGCAGAACTCAATTTATCACGCTAAGCGAACACGTCCGCTTAGCTACGCTAGCCGCTGTGGCACTAAAGTTGCCTTTTACAAGGCAATATACATCTTGCAGTTTTGCAAGATGCTTAATAAAATAATTGTGGAATTATACTAAAATCAAATTAAAATAAAGTTGATTTAAACTTCTAGACAGTCACTTATGGAGTAAAGTCCAGCCTCTTTTTCAGCTAGCCACGAAGCAGCCCTCAGGGCACCCTTGCTAAATGTATTTCTTGAAGTTGCCGTATGATTTAGCTCTATAAATTCGCCGTCATTATAAAAACCGACTGTATGACGACCGACTATATCGCCGCCGCGAAGCGCCATAACAGCAATCTCATCTTGGCTTCTCTCGCCAATGTTGCCGTCTCTGCCGCTTATACGAACTTTATCTAGGCTTAATCCACGACCTCGTGCGCATGACTCTCCCAGAGTAAGAGCTGTTCCGCTTGGAGCGTCTTTTTTATGTCTATGATGCATCTCTACTATCTCTATATCAAAGCCATCAAGTGCCGCCGCAGCTTGATAAACAAGTTTGTTTAAAAGAGCTACGCCCAAAGACATATTTGTAGCGTAGAGGATAGGCATATTCTCGCTAGCCTGTTTTAAAAGATTTAGCTGATGAGTACTCAATCCTGTTGTTCCGATAACTAAAGGTTTTGGTGTTTTTATTGCCGCTTCAAGAAGGGCTTCACAAGCCTCCGGAAGTGAAAAATCTATAACGATATCACATCCGTTTAAAAATGATTTCATGTCAGTAGTGACTAGTACCGAAGGGTCTATTGAGAAATTCAGCGAATTTCTTACAAATACTGAACTTAGACTTATGCCCTCCGCCGCTTTTAAATCATCAATAAGAAGTTTTCCGACTCTGCCGTTTGCACCAAAAATACCAACTCTAACCATCTATTTTCCCTTTAATTTATTATAATACTAATGATTTAATAGCTCATCAACGTATGAGATTGCTTGCAGTGCCGCAACAGCTCCATCTCCAGCAGCGCTAACCACCTGCTTTGGAGCTGCGATACGCATATCACCTGCCGCAAAAAGTCCTTTTACTGATGTTTTCATGCTTATGTCAACTATAACTTCGCCGGCTTTATTAACGTCGCATAGAAAACTTCCATCTTCTTGGATTAGAGTTTGGTTGTTTACATCATTTCCAACGAATGTAAAGACACCGGGAACTTTAATATCGCGAATCTCTCCATTGCTATTTTTTACAAGCAGCCCCGTAACACCCATATTGTCGCCATATACTTCGGTTGGCGATGAGTTTAATATTAGTTCAATATTTTCAGTTCTTTTTACCCTAGCTACTGTATTTGGAGCTGAACGAAAAGTGTCACGTCTGTGAATTAGGTAAACTTTAGAACATATTTTAGCAAGATAAAGAGCCTCTTCAAGCGCCGTATTACCGCCGCCTACAACTGCCACCTCTTTTCCTTTGTAGAAAAAGCCATCACACGTTGCACATGTGCTAACACCTTTTCCTATCAGTTCTGTTTCGCCTTTAAAGCCTGCGCGTCTTGGCGATGAGCCGGTACAAACAATAACGCTGTAAGCTTCTGCATACGAGCCGTCTGTTTTGTGGATTTTAAAAATATTGCCATCTTTGCTGACGCGTTTTACTTCACTCATTTCATGTTTAAGACCAAATCTCTGACACTGCTGGGGCCACGGCATCATCAGATCCATACCGCTGATTTCACCCGTTACTCCAGGGTAGTTTTCTATCTCGCTGCTTGAGGTGATTTGACCCCCCGGCATACCTTTTTCAAACATAACTACATTCTCTAAACCGCCACGTGTTGTGTAAAGTCCTGCAGTTAGACCAGCGGGTCCACCGCCTATAATTGCGCAATCCAAAATCATAATTATTATCCTTAATTTTACTTCATAAAATGAAGGAAACCCTCCATTTATATAACGATACTTGAACAAGTCCAAGTATCTGCGCTAGCCACTAAGGCACTAAAGCTAGGCTCTTTAGAGCCAGAGTTTATAGAGCTTCAACTTTGTGAAGATAACTTATTCAAATTATCTAGTTATAGTATGATACTATCTTGTTTATAAATAGACTCTTTGTTTTTGTTTGTAAAAAAATAGAGGGGATTTTATAGTAATTAAATTTTTGGATAAAATTTATGGGTGAAGCTAAGCAAAAGCGACAGCTATGATAGCTGCGCCAAATGCTATTTTCTGTTTTTAACTACGCTAAAAGAGCGTTTATTTTTTCTGCTAGAGCAGCTTTAGATTGTGCTCCAACAACTTGGTCTACCATTTTTCCATCTTTAAAGAACATAATGGTAGGAATAGAACGGATACCGAATTTAACAGCAATATCTTGCTCTTCGTCTGTATTTACTTTACAGATTTTTGCTTTGCCGTCGTAGTCGTTTGCAAGCTCTTCTATTACAGGAGCAATCATACGACAAGGTCCACACCATGGAGCCCAGAAATCTACTAAAGAAACACCCTCTTTTAAAGTTGCTTCAAAATCTGAGCTAGTTAATTCTATATATTTTCCCATCATTATTCCTTCTTAATTTTAAGTTCGGACATTATACAAGTCTAACTCTTTAAAATTGCTTTATAACAAATCTATTAAAATTTTATAAATTTTTTCTGCCTCTTGCGGTAGAGAACACACTCTTTATATCCAGCAATCTTAGCCATCTCTATAGCCTCATCGCTGTATAATCCAACCTGCTCAGGTTTGTGGGCATCAGAGGCAAAAGTTATCGGAATACCCAGTTTTTTAATCTCTTTTAAAAGCGCCAAAGATGGATATGCCTCACCAATGGGTTTTCTAAATCCCGCAACATTTATTTCAATCGACATATCGGCTTCTTTTATAGCAAGAAGAGCCTTTTTTGCAATAATGTTTATATTTTTGTTTGGCATGTATTTGAAAATTTTTATAAGGTCAAGATGAGCTACAATATCAAAAAGTCTGCTCTTTGCCATCTCTTCTATTGCATTAAAATATTTTTGCCAAATCTCATCTATGTTTTGGTCTTTGTAGTTTCTGATGAACTCGGGATTATCAAATCCCCACTCTTCGATAAAATGCACGGAACCTATCAGATAGTCAACATCGGCCTTTAAAACCCGCTCATCCATATAGCCTCTAAGATAGTCAACCTCGTATCCTAAAAGTATCTCAATGCTGTTTTTGTACTTCTCTTTTGCATCAAAAACGCTTTTTTCGTACTCTCTCATCTGTTCAAAAGATATGCGGTATTTCTGGTCAAAATTCATAGGTGCATGCTCCGAAAATCCGAAGTGTTTAATGCCACACTCTATCGCTTTTTCTATGTACTCGGATATTTCACCCTCTGCATGATTACAAAGTTTTGTGTGGTTATGTAAATCAACTATCATTTAAATTGGTTCCAATATTTATATATTTTTATGATATTATAGTGACAAAAAAATAAATTTAGCGAATTTTATAGATGGAGAAGTTTTTATGACTCAAGAAGAACTTGACGCTTTAATGAGTGGGGATATTGAAGATTTAGAATCTTTAAGTGACGATGAAGTGAATGATGATTTAGAAGCAGAGAGTGCGGATTCTGAAGAGGATTTTGCATATGAATTTGAAGAAGATGCTAAGCCACCAAAAGACGACGATAAGCCTCTAGGTTACAGCAAAGAGACAGCCCATCACTGGCCGCTTCCTGCAACAAACGAAAATAAGATGGTTCATCAGCTTGATGATGTTACAAAAGAGAGTGAAGAAAAAGCAAGTGAAATTTTTGATATTATTGAAAAAATCAGCAATGATTTAATGGCATCGGAAGGTACTGCAAAAAACATTATGGGTGTGCTTGAGAGCAATGTTAAACTTTTTACAACACTGAGCCAGAAATTTTCAGATGTAGAAGCTTTTAAGGTACAGCTAGAAAAAAATGTTACCGCATTAGATGAAACAAAAGAAGCATTAGAAACGCTTCAATCAAGCGGTGATGCAATAATGAGTGTTATGGATATTATGCAGTATCAGGATATACATCGCCAGAAAATAGAGCGTGTTATAAATGTTATGCGCGCACTTTCTAACTATATGAACTCTCTTTTTGAAGGCCGTATCGATGATGAAAAAAGAGTCTCTTCCGCACAGCACATTGTCGGCGACACACACAACGAATTAGTCTCAAATGAAGACATAGAAGCTCTTTTGGCACAATTTTCAAAATAATGCAAAAAGTAGAACTATTATCTCCCGCGGGGACATTGGAAAAATTAAAAATTGCTATTGATTTCGGAGCCGATGCAGTTTATGGCGGTGTTAGCCACTTCTCTCTTCGTATCCGCTCAGGAAAAGAGTTTAGCATGGATGAGTTTGCAGAGGGGATTGAGTATGCGCACTCTCGCGGCAAAAAAGTATATGCGACGCTAAACGGATTTCCATTTAACTCTCAGCTAAACCTCTTAAAAAAACATATTTTAGCCATGGCGGATTTGGGACCTGACGCCTTTATAGTCGCAACTCCCGGTGTGCTTAAACTCTGCCATGATTTAGTACCGCATATGCCGCTTCATCTCTCAACACAAGCAAATGTCATGAATGTGCTTGATGCAAAGGTTTACTGCGATATGGGGGCTACACGCATTATCACGGCTAGAGAAATATCTCTTCGGGATTTGGTAGAGATAAAAAAAGAGCTTCCTGACTTGGAGCTTGAGGTATTTGTTCACGGCTCAATGTGTTTTGCATACAGCGGGAGATGTCTTATCTCAACTCTTCAAAGCGGACGTGTGCCAAACCGCGGAAGCTGCGCGAATGATTGCCGCTTTCCTTATGAGATGTACGCCGCAAATCCCGAAACAGGAACGCTTTTTAGACTTGAAGAGGAAGAGGGTGTCGGAACTTACATTATGAATTCAAAAGATTTGAATTTGGCTTCACATCTCAAAGAGATTTTAGACAGCGGCGCTGTTGATTCTCTCAAAATTGAGGGGCGCACAAAAACCGCTTACTATGCAGCGGTAACGGCAAAAGCTTACAGAATGGCGATTGATGATTACTATGAGGGCGTAAATGACGTAGAGAATTATCAATATGAGCTTCAATCTCTTCAAAATCGCGGCTACACAGATGCTTATTTGATTTCAAGACCTTTTGAGAAGCATGATACGCAAAGCTTGGATTTTACCATGCAGTTGGGTACCCATCAGGTTAGCGGAGTCGTAGATGAAGAGGGCACACACTTTTTATGCAAGTACAAAACTCTGCCAAATGACGAGCTTGAAATAGTCGCTCCGCTTGGCTCCGTCATAGAGATTGTGGATAACGAGATAGGCACGACTTACGAGCGCGACGGAAAAATTTATATGAAGTTAAAGCAGTTAATTGCAGAGAATAAAAAAGTTTGGAGTGAGGTTCATAGCGGAAATTTAAACCCGATAACATTGCCGACAAAACTTCCGCCGTATACTTTTTTAAGAATTCCTGCACATCCTGATATGGGGACTTATCCGAAAGTTTGATAAGCTCTGTTTGTACATAAAAAAGAGTTTAAAAAGCTATGATATAATCGCGCATCAAAAAAAGGAAGATAGTATATGAAATTTGTTTCAATTGTAATAGGCAGTAAAAGTGATTACGAGATAATGAAATCTTGTTCAGACACGCTTGAGGCGTTCGGTGTACAGTATGAAATGATTATATCTTCGGCTCATCGCTCTCCTGAGAGAACAAAAGATTATATTGCTACAGCAGAGAAAAAAGGTGCTCAGGTTTTTATAGCAGCTGCGGGAATGGCTGCGCATTTGGCGGGTGTTTTATCTTCTAAAACTGTTAAGCCGATTATCGGTGTTCCTATGAGCGCATCTGCTCTTAGCGGGATTGACGCTCTCCTCTCAACTGTTCAAATGCCTGCCGGAATGCCTGTTGCTACAGTAGCAATAGGAAAAGCCGGAGCAATAAACTCTGCTTATTTGGCTATGCAGATATTGGCACTAGACAATGAAGAGCTTGCTATCAAACTTAAAGAAGACCGCATTGCAAAAGCTAAAAAAGTTGAGATGGATTCAATGGAGATAGAGACTATTCTCTAACGTAATAATAAAAAATAAATTGTAAACGACACTAGTGTCGTGGGCTTCCCGCCGAGGGAAACTAAGCGTTAGCGTAGATAAAGGAATTACTTCCTTTGTCGTTATAAACAATACGCAAAAGTTCCCTTGAATTTATGAAATAAATTAAAGGAATGGCTATGAAGTGGATGAGCGACGAAGAGTATATGCAACTTACAGGGCTGGACATATCGGCTATTGATGATTTGGCTGATAGAGGAAAACTTACTCTTAAAGTAGAAGACGGTGTCAGATATATAGACCCGTCCAAAGGTTCACAGGCAGTAGTTCCTGCTCAGCTTAGAGAACTCTCCGCTCATAATACCAAAGAGATGGTTGTCCAGCCCCAGTTTGTAGAAAAAACAATAGGCACCATCATAAACCTTCACGAAAAAGTGCTTGATGCAAAAGAGGAGGTTCTTGCCGCTGTAAGGGTTGAAAATGAGTTCTTAAGAGAGGCTCTTGGCTCTTTGCAGGAGCTTTATGATGAGGATAGAAAAACCATACACACGCTTCAAGAACAGCTAAAGCTTTCACAGCAAGAAGTTGAATTTATGAGAAGAAAATATAAACTTATGTGGAACAAAGCTATTGACGAGCACACAGATAAGTAAGCATTTTCAGAGATGACAATTAATGAGGCTTGTGTCGGCTGTATAATAAACCAGAGCGTTAAAGTCGCAAATGCCATTCACGCCTCCGCGTCCCTTGCAGATGAGTTAAAATCCACCGTTACAAAAATGAGTGAGAGTTTCTCCTATAACGACGCTCCGCCTGAAATTGCCTCTTATGTTTATGAAAAAATGGCGCTTATTGCAAATAAAGCAGACCTTTATGATGAGGTAAAAGAACTCTCCACAAAAAAAGCGCTCTCTTTCGTTCCGCTCTTAGAAAAAGAGCTCTCAAACTCCAAAGACAAACTATTGACCGCCACAAAAATTGCAATTGCAGGAAATGTTATAGACCTCGCCGCAGAGGTTGAGTTTGACTTACAAGAGGAGCTTGAGAAGATATTTCACACCGAGTTTGCGCATGATGATTTTACTCTGTTTGAAGAGAAATTAAAGAGAGCAAAGAGCGTTTTAGTTATCGGCGACAATGTAGGAGAGCATATTTTTGACTACATGTTGATTGAAACGTTGAGCAAACTCTATAGCGAGACTAAATTTTTCTATATGGTCAGAGGCAATCCTATTATAAACGATGTTACCATGAAAGAGGCTACAGAAGCGGGATTTGAGAAGATTTGCGAAGTGGTTGACAGCGGAGTTAATACACCGGGATTTACTTATTATCGAGCAAATGCTTACTCAAAAAAACTTTTTGACAGTGTCGATTTGGTTATAAGCAAGGGAATGGGGAACTATGAGTGCATGAGTCCATCGCACAGAAGCGACATCTGTTTTCTACTCAAAGTAAAATGTGGAGTTGTCGCCGCTTCCTTGCAAAAAGAGGTTGGCGACATCATCTGCAAAATGGTTTAGTTACTGCCCAAGCCCAAAAACATTTGAGAGCGTGTTGATGTAGTTGAAGTAGCCCGTGATAGCCACTGCTTCTAAAACCTGCACATCGCTATATCCTAACTCTTTTAGTGCGTCGATATCCTCTTTTAGGATTTTATAGTTATCTTTTTGCGCAGCTCTTAGGCAGAAGTTTAGCATTGCTTTCTCTTTTGCATCCACGTTCATAGCATCTACGCCTTGGAGTATGTTTTCTATCTTATCATCCGAGAGACCAAGCATTTTTGCGATACTTTTGTGGACATCTACACACATTTTGCACCCATTTTCAAGTGAAACAAGAAGTGCGATAGCCTCTTTGATGTCGTAAGAGAGGGTTGTTTGATTGAGCAGATAGTTTTGTACCATCATGTCGGTTGCAAAGTAAACTTTCTCGTCCACCGCCAAAAGCTTAAAAATATCGCCCAGTTTTCCTGTTTTTTCCAGTATCGGGCGTGCTTTTTCTTGGATAGCGGGAGCCATCTCTTCAAATTCCGGTAGTTTAATGTGTGCCATTTTTTTTCCTTTGGTTTTTTTGTATTATAGAGCTTGATTCTTATTTTTGGTTGAGAGGATAAAGTTTTGCTTTGATATAATTACACAATTTTTCAAAGAGGTAATTATGATAACTTTTAGCGAGATGTTACTAAAACTACAAGAATTTTGGATGAAACAGGGGTGTAACATCGTTCAGCCCTACGATATTCCTGCGGGGGCCGGAACTTTTCATCCGGCTACTTTTTTGCGCTCACTGGACTCCACTCCATGGTCTGTTGCTTATGTGGCACCCTCACGCCGCCCCACAGACGGAAGATACGGCGAAAATCCAAACCGCCTTGGAAGTTACTATCAGTTTCAAGCACTTATAAAACCATCACCTGACAATATCCAAGAGCTTTATCTAAAGTCATTAGAGTATTTAGGACTTGATGTAAAAAACCATGATATCCGCTTTGTAGAAGATAACTGGGAGTCGCCGACACTCGGTGCATGGGGACTTGGCTGGGAAGTTTGGCTAAACGGAATGGAAGTGACACAGTTTACTTATTTTCAGCAGGTAGGGGGCATAGAGTGCAATCCTGTCGCGGTTGAGATAACTTACGGAACGGAGAGACTTGCAATGTACCTGCAAGGTGTGGACACTGTTTTTGACATCATCTGGGGCGAAAACGAGCATGGAAAAACACTGTACCGCGATGTTCACAAAGAGGCGGAGATAGAGTTTAGCAAGTACAACTTTGAAGTAGCGGATACGGCGATGCTGTTCGCGGAGTTTAACGCAAAAAGCGAAGAGTGTTTAAAAACCATAGAAGCTGGGCTTCCTCTTCCCGCATACGACCTATGTATGATGGCGGCAAACACTTTTAACGTACTCGATGCAAGAAAAGCCATCAGCCAAACAGAACGCCAAAACTACATCCTAAAAATCCGCGAACTCTCCAAAGGGTGCGCAGAGCTTTATAAATCACAGGAAGTTGAAAGAAACAAGAGGGTTAAGGCGTAAAAAGCTAAAAATTCTTAAAAATAGTGTATTATTAGGAATACATTCTTTATTTTGGACATAAATATGGATTCAATTCTTTTAGAAGATAATGCGCATTGGGTAAATCAGAGCATATATGGCGATTTTGTCTCAAGAGAGATTTTAGATAAAGCTATCAAATATCTTGGCACAAAAGAGATTTTGGCTCTTGTGGGTGCAAGACGAGTAGGAAAAAGCACTCTGGCAAAATTACTTATTCGTGAGCTTTTAAAGAGCGTAGAAGCAAAAAATATATTTTTCATCAATTTGGAAAAACCGGAATTTATACCCTATAAGGAGGATGCTTCGTATCTTGGCGTAATTTTTGATGCGTACTTAAAACTTGCAAATCCAAATAGGGAGAGCCGGATATATTTTTTTATAGATGAGGTGCAAATTTTTCGAAATTGGGAAATATTTGTAAAATCAAAATATGAAAATTCAAATATCAAATTTATTATAACCGGCTCAAACGCATCGCTTTTAACTTCAAACTATGCAACAGTTTTAACGGGCAGAGTGCTAAGGCTTGAGATACATAGTTTTAATTTTAGGGAATTTTTGCAGTTTAAAAATATAGATTTTTCTTCAAAAATTCAAAGAACGGCAAGTAAAATTGAGATAAGCAGGGCGATGGATGAGTACCTCAAATGGGGAGGATACTACTCGGTGATGTCAAACGACGATGAAATGTTAAAAAAAGAGTATCTCATGAATGTGGCTGAAGATATCATACTCAAAGATATAGTTCCAAGATACAACATAAAAAGCTCTCAAATCATAAGAGACCTTTTTTATTATCTTGTTTCAAATGCTGCAACTACACTCAATTATAGCTCATTGGCTAAAAAACTGAGCGTTGACCCAAAAATGATAAAAGAGTACATCGGCTATTTTGAAGATAATTTTTTAATCCATACAATTTCTGCGTATCACGATAAACTGACCTCTCAAATAAAATCTGCTAAAAAATTATATTTGAGTGATAACGGTTTTTTAAATTTAGGAGTAAACAGAACAAAAAATCTAGGTACTGCCTTGGAAAATTTGGTATTTAACGAACTATATAAAAAAGATGAAAAAGTTACATACAGGAAAGATAATCAAGAGGTCGATTTTTATACGCAAAATAGATTGTATCAAGTGGCGTATGATATAAGTGATGAAAAAACAAAAAAGAGAGAGTTAAACGCTTTTGGAGAGTTTAAAAAAGAGGATGATAGATGTATCTTGATAACTTATGATGCAAATGAAACAATCCTAGGTGTGGAAATATTAAGTATAGATAAATTTTTGCTTGAGGCTGATGAGGATTCCATCAATAAGCCATAGTTGGTGCTTATGGTTATTGAAAAATTTAGTGGATTTTTGGAGGTGCCTATTTTTAGAATTGGCGAAAGAAATATCACAAATTAACAAAAAATTAAAAAATAAATAAAATAAAAATACTAATAAGCTTCATTTAATTTTTATTATGATCAAATACATTACATATAAATTTGTGAGATATTATGATTCAAAAAATCCATCCTCCTTTAGCTTCATCTCTGGTAGAATCACTTCGTGATGTTGGTTATACATTTGAATCAGCGATTGCAGATGTTATTGATAATTGCATTACAGCAAAGGCATCACAAGTTAAAATATTCTTTGATATTCAAAATACTGAACCAATTATAGCTATTATTGATAATGGTGTTGGCATGAACTATGATGAAATGCTAATAGCCATGAAAATAGGGAGTAAAAGTCCTCTGGATGAAAGAGAAAGTTCTGATTTAGGAAGATTTGGACTTGGTTTAAAGACAGCTTCTTTCTCTCAGTGCAGAAAGCTAACTGTAGTTTCATCGCAAAATTCACAAAGAATTGGCATGAGTTGGGATTTAGATTTAATTGCAAAAACGAATGATTGGTCTCTTCAAATTTTAGAAAATATTCATATTAATCAATTATATAAAATAGATGAGTTGTCAAGTAATGGCACTCTTGTTTTGTGGGAAAATACAGATAGGATTTCTGATAGAACGGTTAGTGTTAAATTTGAAGATGAAATTAATTCAAAAATAAATATTGTTAAAAATCATTTAGAACTTGTGTTTCATAGATTTTTAGACGGAGAATTTTCAAAAGTCTTGATATTTATAAATGGCGAACAATTAAAAAGTTTTGACCCTTTCAACAAAAAAAACCAAGCAACACAGCTACTCGTAGAAGAGACTATAGAGATAGATGAAAATAGTATAAAAATTCAACCATTTATTTTGCCACATCATTCAAAAACAACGAAAAAAGAGTATGAACAGCATCAAGGGGATGGTGGGTATCTGAAAAATCAAGGATTTTATGTTTATAGAAATGGAAGATTGCTTATACATGGAACTTGGTTTAGGTTAGTTCCACAAAAAGAGCTCTATAAACTTGCTAGGGTGCAAATTGATTTGCCAAATGCTTTGGATGATTTATGGAAAATAGATGTAAAAAAATCACACGCTTCACCACCTGCGATAATCAGAGAAAGGCTCAAAAAAATCATAGAGAAAATTGTTGGAACATCAACAAGAGTTTATATTGGAAAAGGGCATAGAGAATCCTCCGCAACAAATGCTTTTTGGCATAAAGAGAGTGCTAGGGGTGGTATTAAATATTCTATCAACAAAGAGCATCCTTATATTTCTGAGTTTGTAGATGATTTGCCTGACTATAAAAAAATAGAATTTAAAAATTTGCTAGATTATATTGGTGACTTTTTTCCACTCGATTTAGCCATTACAGAATATAGCCAAAACCCAAATGATTTTGAAAAAGTTACTTTGGATGATAAAGTACTTGAAGAAGTCGCACTGCAGAAGATAAATAGTTTAAAAGGTAAATTAGATTTAGAAGATTTTGCTGATTTTTTTAAAACAACAGAACCAACCAGCAAATACAAAAAAGATTGGAAGCAGTTTGTGGAGCAATATATATGAATCGAAATTATCAAGAAATTTTAAATGCTGTGAAGCTTAAGCTTCAGAATGAAGTTAATCCTACACAAAACGAAATAAAAAAAGCAGTGCAAAAAAGTAAAATTTTTTTAGAGTACGAATTAAGTTCTTTAGAAGAAGAAAAAATGCTCAAGGAAATTGAATCATTATTTCAAATAACAATTCAAGCAGGGACTCAGATTGTTAAAACTGGCTGGCAACCTTGGCTGCATTTGAGAACAGAAGAACAAAAAAAAGAGTTTTACACACAAAGATACAAAAACTATCTTTTTAGAAATACAGATATGCCAAATAGTGTAGTAAATGAAATTTTTAGCTCAACTGATAAAATACTTGAGTGTATGGCAAATCCATTACAAACTGATGGTTTTAAGAAAAAAGGGTTGGTTGTAGGGCATGTGCAATCGGGAAAAACTGCAAATTATATAGCACTTATCAATAAAGCTGCAGATGTTGGGTATAAACTTATAATTCTGATTGCTGGAGTTCATAAAAACCTGAGAACACAAACACAAAAAAGAGTCAATGAAGGATTTATTGGTTTTGATTCTTTAAAAAGAGAGTTTGTAGGAATTGGATTGGGCGCTGATGGTAAAATAAATATTCCGGTTAGTTTCACTAGTACAGAAAATGATTTTAAAAATTCAAATTTAAAATCGTTGACTTTTGATCCAACAAACTCTAAAGTACCTGTTGTTTTAGTTATCAAAAAAAACTCGTCAACACTCAAAAATATTATCAGTTGGCTTGAAACCTCCAAAGACAAAGATACTTTCATAAGAAACTATCCAATGCTGCTTATTGATGATGAGGCTGACAATGCTTCTATTAACACAAAAAAGAAACCAAATGAAGCAACAACCATAAATAAACAAATACGACAAATCTTGAATATGTTTTATAAAGTGAGTTATGTTGGATTTACTGCTACTCCATTTGCAAATATTTTTATTGATCCAGATGCAGAACATGAAGAGTATAAGGATGATTTATTTCCGGATGATTTTATAATCTCTCTTGAAACCCCATCTAATTATTTTGGAGCAAAAAAAGTTTTTCTTGAAGAGAGTGAAAAATACTTAAAAACTATTACAGACAATGAAATATGTTTTCCTGTACCACAGTCAAAAGATTTTAAGATAGATGGAATGCCTGAGAGTTTTTTCGAAGCGATGTATCTATTTATTTTAGCGATTGGGATTAAAAAAATAAGAGGTATAAAAAATCCTCATACTTCTATGCTTGTCAATGTTACTCATAAAAATGATTATCAAATAGAAGTTAAAAATATTATTTATGAAGAACTCTCAAGTTTACTGGGTGCTATAAAGTGGAATTATAAAAAGCCATTTTTAGACGCGATAAAAAATGAAAAAATTGCAAAACTATATAAACTTTGGCAAAATGAATATAAAAGTACAAATGATTTCATTCAAATACTGAGTGAAGTGGTAAAGCTTGAATCCCAAATTAAAACACTGCTTATTAACAGCAAATCAAAAGAACAGCTAAATTATGATGACTACAAAGATGATGGTGGTCTTCATGTTATAGCTGTTGGCGGCTATAGTCTTTCAAGAGGATTTACGCTTGAGGGATTGACTGTTAGTTATTTTTTAAGAAATACAGCAATGTATGATACTTTGCTACAAATGGGCAGATGGTTTGGCTATAGAGATGGTTATGATGATATTTGCAGAGTATATTTGACTGAAAAATCTTTGAATTGGTATGCGCACATAGCTAGTGTTTTGGAAGACTTAAGGGAAGAATTTAAAGTCTTAGAGTACCATAAACTTACCCCAAGAGATTATGGATTGAAGGTTCAAACGCACCCTGAAAAGCTTTTGATAACTGCTTTAAATAAAATGTACAACTCTGACAGTTTTGTGCTCTCAACTTCTTATTCTAGTTCTCTCTTTGAAGTAAAAGCGCTAGATATAAATAAACAAATTATTACAAAAAATCAAAAAGCATTAGAAGATTTTTTAGCAAAACTTGAAAAACCGCTTCTTGTAGAACAAAAAGGATATTTATGGTCTGATGTAGATATCTTGCACATCATTAATTTCATTAATAAATTTACAGTTTACGAATCGGAAAAAAAGGAAATAGATACACTTCTTGATTATATTGAAGGGGGAAAAGATTTAGAATTGGTTAAATGGGATGTGTATTTGCCTTCAACAGGAACTAGTGACAGACCAGAGATTTTAAATGATTTTGATATCAAAATGCAAAAGAGAACTGTTAGGTCGGTTTTTGATGGGTATGTTTCTTTTAAAGATGGAGGCGGGAGAATCGTAAGATTTTTTGATGAAGAAGTTGGATTAACAGAAAATCAAGTTTTAAAAGCCCAAGAGATAAGAAAAATTAAAAATATCAAGCAATCAGGGGAACCATATAGACAGGTTAGAAATAAACCTCTCTTGGTTGTAAAAGTTTTGGAAATAGCTACACAATCTTCAATTATTGCTAGGGAAGCGATAGCTTTTGGTATAAGTTTTCCGAAAAGTTTTAATAACAGGTCTGTAGAATTTAAAGTAAACAAGGTTTGGATTAAACAAAATCTTGGTGTAGAAAACGAGGATGAAGAGAGAGATGATGACTAATCCTTGGCAAAATTTGATAAAACCATTAAGAAACGGTAGTTATTCTGCAATTTTAGCCAACAAGGATTCAGTGCTTAAGTTTTACTGGGCTATAGATTTTTATGAAAACAAGATTTTTTTATTGCAACTTTCGCAAGAGGTGCAAAAAATAAAAAATATTGAAGAGATACTAGGCATCAAAATAGTTTTTGATGTTGTAAATGGGACACAGCAATTGTCATTCATACTTAGTGATTTGGCAAATGAAGATATTTTTTATTTAATATGCAGTGATTTGTTAGAAAAAACAAAAAGTATAGAAAATGAACAAAAAGCTATTGAGGTACTTCTTTATAGACTTGATAGTTGGAGAAAGTTTTTAAAGTCTAAAAGAAAAGCTCTTGACAAAAGAGGGATTATAGGCTTGGTTGGAGAGCTGTATTTTTTAAAAAAAGAGCTATTCCCAAAGTTTGGCATAAAAGAATCTTTAAGTTTTTGGCAAGCCCCATTACAAGAAAAACAGGACTTTATAGTCCATAACAGTGCAATTGAAGTAAAAACAAGAGGCACTCAAAATAAAATTACAATTTCTTCTTTTGAACAGTTAAATAGTGAGCTTGAAAATCTATATTTGTATGTTTTAACTATTACACAAAGCAGTGAGATATTAGATAATTCAATAAATGTATTTGAGTTTATAGATAATTTGAAAAAGCAAATAGTAAGTGAGGATATTGAGTTATTGTTAGAATTTGAAAGATTGTTATTGGAATATGGCTATATTCATTTGCCATCCCTTGAAAATTTTACAATTTTTGTTGGGCAACATACTGTTTACAAAGTAATTGATGATTTTCCAAAGATTAGCATTTTGCCACTGGGTGTAGAGCAATTAGTATATAGAATTAATTTAGACATATGTGAAAAATTTGAAAAACTTGCTATTGAATATAAGGGGTAGAAATGGTTACTATTGATGAATATTACGAAGATTTTATAAATAAAATAATGCTTGGAGCAGATACAAATTTAACATTTACGCAGTCTCAATTTTTTGATACATGTATAAATTTTTTAGTTGAAGATGGAATAATCGGAGATGAATATATCTACACCGAATATATCTCAGCAGATAAAATGCAAAGGGTAGATGGATATTATTTTGAGGAAAATAGAAATATATTAAATTTAATTGTAGTTGATTTTGAAAATACAAGAACAATAGAGTCTATAAATAAAAGTGATATGGCGAGTAGTTTTAAAAAAGCTGAAAGGTTTTTCAAAAAATCATTAAAAAAAGATTTCTATCCATCTTTAGAGGAAACGAATGAAGGGTATGGGTTGGCAAAATTTATTTATTCAAATTTGTCGGAAATATCAGAAGTTAATATTATCCTACTGACAAATAAAATTCTAAAAACAACAATTAAAAAGCTAGAGACGAATGAAATAGACGGAATAGGGATTACTTATGATATTTGGGATATTGAAAGATTTTTTAAAGCTGAATTATCAAGAGGGGAAACGGAAGCGATAGAAATAGATTTTTTAAACGAGTTTAATGTCTCTATCCCAGCATTAAAAGCAAATTTTAGTGATTCCGTTTATAGCTCTTATTTGTGTGTCGTATCCGGTGATATTTTAGCAAAGCTTTATGAGAAATACGGTGCAAGGCTTTTGGAGGCAAACATAAGAAGCTTTTTACAATTCAAAAGTGGTATCAACAAAGGAATTAGAAAAACTATCAAAGAGTCGCCAGATATGTTTTTTGCATACAACAATGGAATAACTGCAACGGCGGATGGTATTGAAATCGGAGATAGAGGAGAAATTGTAAAATTAAAAAATCTTCAAATAGTAAATGGCGGACAGACAACCGCTTCTTTATACACATCTAAGAAAAATGATAAATCTGATTTATCTAAAATTTTTGTTCAAATGAAGCTTTCTGTAATACCGGAAGAGCAGATACATGAAGTAGTTCCAAATATATCAAAATATGCAAACTCACAAAATAAGGTTAGTGATTCGGATTTGTTCGCAAACCATCCGTTTCATAGAAGAATGGAAGAGAAATCGCGAAGAATACTTACTCCAAGAAAACAAGGTGAGTTAAAACAAACGAAATGGTATTATGAGAGAGCAAGAGGTCAATACCTAGAAGAGCAATCAAAGTTAACAGAAGCTAAAAAAAGGGAATTTAAGGAACTTTATCCAAAATCTCAACTTATTGCAAAAACAGATTTGGCAAAAGTATTGGTTTTGTTTGAGCATCATCCATATAAAGCAGTTCAGGGCGCACAAATTGTCTTTAAGTTTTTTGCAGAGAGTATAGTTAAAGAGTGGGAAAACAATGAGTCTGAATTTAGTGATATATTTTATCAGTTCGCAATAGCAAAAATGATTATTTTTAAGACTGTTCAACAAATTGTCGCTTCAAAAAAAGATGAAATCAGAGGGCAAGATAGAGCAATTATTGTTGCTTATACAATCTCATCAATATTTTATTTGTTAGATAGAAGAAAGCAGAGTGTAGATTTTGAGCAAATATGGAAAACACAGAGCCTTGATGAAGTTTTTTTACAGCAAATTTATAAAGTGATTTATTATGTAAACGAGTACATGTTAAATCAAACTTCAAAAAATGGCATGACTGTTTTATCTTATTCAAAAACTATCAGATGTTGGAATGATTTACAAGCTATTTTGGTGGGTGCAAATAATTTATTGTCTGAAAGTTTTATAGATACACTATTGGATAAATCAGAAGTGCAAACACAGATAAAGGATAGCAAGAAAGAGCAAGCGCTTGAACTAGAGATAAAAATGCAAAAGAAGCTTTTTGGCATATCAAAACAAAAATATGAGGAAATGAAAAAATTTGGACTTGATAACGAGATAATAAGTCAAAATGATGCAAGTTTTATAGATGTGATGATAAAGTCTTTAAGCGGACGAGGGGCACCATCTGAAAAGCAGATACCTCATATCGCAAAAATAGTTATAAAACTGATTGATGAAGGATTTGAACTATAATCTTAAGATTAACTCTTTTTTTGCTAAGATCCAAAAAAGGAGTTAAGTCATGCCGATATCAAGAGAATTAGCACTTAAAATTTTAAAATACTTGTTGAATAATCCATCTTTTTATTTTCCATTTTTGTTGATGTGTAAAGGGCTTGACGGCAGTGATGATTTTGTTGAGATTATTGCTCAGGATGATGACTTAGAACTTTTGTTAAATAATAAGGAGTATCAAATTTTTGAGTTGTGGGAAAATTTGCAGAATCTAAAAGAAGATACGCTTGCACTAATGTCAAAAGGGTTTATTGAAAAAATAGTTCATGACGATGCATCTAGGCAAATCGAAACAGCAGCAAAAGAGTACAGAAATCTTTGGAAGATAGATATTTGTGAATCTGTTAAAATAGAAGAGTATGGTTTTAATGAATTTCTTGGTGGCAAGGCAGAGGGCTTTGAAGAGTCGTTAGAAATTTTAAAAGAGCATATGTCAAAAAGTTACAAGTGAACATCTGTTCGTATTTAAAAAGAGTTAAAAATTTTAACTACATTGACATTTGTATATCAATTGAGATACAATAATGGGATAAATGTCAAGGAGCCAAACATGTCTAAAACGACGATGATACATGCAAGAGTTGAGCCGTATTTGAAGCAAGAAGCGGAGGCAATGCTTTCTCAGTTGGGGTTAAATATGACTCAGGCGATTACTCTGTTTTTACAGCAGGTGCGATTACAAAAAGGTTTGCCATTTGAAGTCAAAATGCCGACGGAACAAACACAAAAAGCTATAAAAGAAGTGGAAGCTAGAGATGGCAAAAAGTTTTCCACCATTGATGATTTATTTGATGATTTGGAAAATTGATGGGTTTGGAAATTTTTCGTTCCAGTAGCTTTAAAACAGATTTTAAAAAGCTAAATGATGATGAAAAAGAGAAATTAAAAACAGTCTTATTTTCTTTAATTAATGGTGAAATCTTGGAGCAAAGATACAAAAATCATCAACTTATTGGAAATTACAATAGTTGCATGGAGTGCCATATAAAGCCGGATTTATTGCTAATCTATAAAATTAACTTGCAGTTCAACGAGCTTCAGTTAGTTCGTATTGGTTCTCATGCTCAATTATTTAAAAGATAAATATAAAAATAGATAGGTTTAATATTGAATGAAACCATAATAGGTCAAATTGACAAAATCCTCTTTGAAGAGGAGGCTTTTTTTATAGCCGTGCTCAAGAGCGGTGAGAAGATAAGCGGCTCTTACTATGAGAGTGCGGTTTCGCATCTCAAAGATAGTGCGGTAACTCTTAAGGGGCAATGGGATGAGCATAAAAAGTATGGCAAAACTTTTAAATTTGAGTATATAAAAGTAAATCAGAATGAGCTTTTTTTCTTTTTGAACAAAATCATAAAAGGGTTTACAAAAAAGCTTACGGCTGAACTTATAGAGCATTTTGGAAATGAAAAACTGATTGATATTTTAGATAACGATATAGAAAAACTGCTTGAGTTTAGCGGTATCAAAGAGAAGCGGCTAAAAAAGATACAAACAAGCTGGAAAAAGTTTCGTTCCATGCGTGAGATTGGGGAGTTTTTAAGTCCTTATGACGTATCTCCCGCGCTTCTAACCACCATCGCAACGGCTATGCGCGATGTTGATGAGCCTTGTGCAAAGATAAAAAACAATCCCTACATCTTAACATCCATAAACTCCATAGGTTTCAAACGTGCCGATGAGCTTGCTCTTAAGATGGGGGTGAGTCCAAACGACGAAAACCGCATAGGTTCGGCGATGGATTATGTTCTGCTGAACTATTGCGAACAGCAGGGCAACTCGTGTGTCTCAAAAGAAATTCTCTTTAGAGAGTTAAACGAACTGCTTATGTTCAGCGACAAAAACCATCTTTACGAAGCGACACTTATAGAGCGCGTGGCGGAGCAAAGCATAGTTCTTATGAAAAACAACCGCGTCTCTCCAGCCCGCCTTTACGATTCGGAAAAGTTTTTATATGATGAGTTTAAAAGAAGGGCAAAGTTAGAGAACGGCGGCTTTGTAAAAAATCTTGACGAATTTTTAAAAGATAAAGAGCTTCAGTTGGGAGAACAGCAAAAAGAGGCGGTTAAGAAGATAAACGAGGGTGCATCCATACTCTTTTTAGTCGGTTACGCTGGAACTGGAAAGAGCACTACATCTAGGACTATACTTGATTTGCTAAACACAAAATATGACAAAAAAGAGATAATGACTTGTGCTCTAAGCGGTATCGCATCTCAGCGCATTGCAGATACGACGGGCTATGAGAGTGCGACTATTCAGTCTCTGCTAGTAAAATTTGAAGATAGGGATGAGTTCCCATACTCGGTTGTTTTAATAGATGAAGCCTCCATGATAAACTCCTCTCTTTTTGCAAGACTCATAAGAAAGGTAAGCAAAAATGCGGTACTTATAGTCGTCGGTGACGATGCACAACTCCCTCCCATCGGTGCGGGAAATATTCTAAGCGATGTTTTGACGCTCTCTCTGGCACCCATCGTAAAACTTACAAAGATTTATAGGCAGAGCGAAGATAAAGCCTTGACTGTTATAGCAAACGACATACGTATAGGCAATGTGCCTGAGTATAGAAAAAGCTACGAAGATTTTGAGTTTTTAGATGTAAATATAGAGAACTATTATGCCCGTAAAAATCAGCTATCTCAAAAAGAGCTGCAGGATCTAAGAGAGGATAACTCATCGCGTATTGTTGCCGAGATTGCCCATAAAGTCGTAGAGTCGATAGAAAAGGCGAGATATAGACTAAACAACAAGCAGATAAAAGAGTATCTGAACTATTTTCAAGTCATTACCCCCATGAAAGGCGGTACTCTTGGAGCAAATAACCTAAATATTGTTTTGCAAGAGTACTTCAACCCAAACCCTAAAAAATGCGTAAAAAAAGGCGGTGCGGAGTTTAGGCTTATGGACAAGGTTGTTCACACCAAAAATGAAAATATGACTTCATGGAGTAGCGAGGGGTACAAAAACGGCGAAGATTCTGCGCAAAGACGTATATTTAACGGCATGAGCGGACTGCTTTTTAAGATAGAAGAGGAGGATGAACAAGTGGCAGTTTTCTACCCGAATGAGGATGTCGTGGTTGTTTACGACTACGAGGAGCTGCGTAGCCATCTGATGCTATCTTATGCGCTTACAATTCATAAAGTCCAAGGGATGGAGTATGACATAGTTGTAATTCCGATGAGTTTTTCGCACTTCATCATGCACAACACAAAGCTAATTTATACCGCCGTTACTAGAGCAAAACACAAGTGTATTTTGATAGGCGAGAGCGGAGCTTTTGAGAGTGCATGTAAGAAGTTTGAAATAACTGCAAGAGATACCGTTCTTTTGGAGTTATAAATTTTTGTAAGGTTTTTTTTATTTACATCAATTTATAATCAACTGAATATATCTCTGCGTGGGAGTTTTTATATGTCAATAGGAAATAAGTTAAAAATTGCTATTTGCGGCAAAAGCGGTCTAGTCGGTTCAAAGCTTGACGAGCTGTTTTCTTCACAGCATAATGATGTCATCGGTGTGAAGATTCGCGACAATACATCCGTAGAGGATGTCGCTGCGCAGATAGATAAGTGCGATATTTTAATAAACTTAAGCGGCACCACTATCTTGGCTCCTTGGAGTGATGAGTACAAAAAAAAGCTCTACTCCAGCCGTATAGATACAACAAAAAAATTGGTTGACGCCATTGCTGTTTGCAAAGAGAAGCCCAAGCTTTTTTTGAGCTCTTCTGCGGTTGGAATCTATAAGTCAAACATAGCACATGATGACAACTCCCAAAAGTATGACGATGATTTTTTATCCTCTCTTTGCAGAGATTGGGAAGCTGAGGCGAAAAAAGCAGAGGCTTTTGACGTAAGAGTTGTGCAGATGAGATTCGGGGTAATATTTTCCAAAGACGGTGGTGCGATGTCTAAGATATTGCCGCCCTTTAAGATGGGAGTCGGCGGAAAACTAGGACGAGGAGATCAGATGGTCTCATGGATACATATAGAGGATTTGTTAAGAGCGATTTTGTTTATAATTAAAACTCCGGCAATAAACGGTTCTGTAAATTTCACGTCACCATACCCTATCTCAAACATTGAACAGACATATATTTTAGGCGAGGTTTTAAACCGTCCAACTTTTTTTGGTGTTCCTGCATTTATGATAAAGTTGGTTTTTGGAGAGGGCGCTAGAGTAATTCTTGATTCAAAAGAGGTCTATCCTACAAAGCTGTTAGAAAACGGATTTGCATTTTATTATGAAAAATTTGAGGATGCACTCAGAGAGATAGTAAAATAATTTTTAGTGTTTGATTTAGTTTTTTATAAAGCTCAAAGTTGTACAATAGGGAGTTTGCTAAAAAAAGGAGCTGCTATGCTAGATTCCATTTTGCTTAGAATTGCGAAGAACTCTATACTTTGTGAGTTTAACGGTTCGTATAATTTTGATAAAAATAAGCTGTTAGAGAGTTACCCGTTTTTAAAAAAAGAGGGTGCATCATTTGTGACATTAAAGTATGATGACCATTTGCGTGGCTGCATTGGTTCCATAGTCGCGCACCGCTCACTCCTTAGTGATGTTGCTGCAAATGCGGTATCTGCCGCATTTCATGACCCAAGATTTCATCAGCTGCATGAAAATGAGCTATCCAATATCTCTGTTGAGGTATCAGTTCTTAGCGAACCGAAGCTTTTAGAGTATGAAGATTTTGATGATTTGCTTAAAAAGGTAGTACCTGATATTGACGGACTTATTTTAAAACATAATGGGCATCAAGGCACTTTTTTACCGCAAGTTTGGGAGCAGCTTCCATCTCCAAAAGAGTTTTTGGAGCATCTTAGCATGAAGGCGGGTTTAAATCCCTCAGTTTACGTCGAACACCCTGCTATTTACAGATATAGGGTTGAAGCGATAGAGGGTAAATTTGATGAAATATTACCGCTGTAACAAAATAATAGTTTTAAAAGATAGCGAAGTCATAGGAGTAGAGTTATGAAACGTAATATGAGTGTGTCAGGCAGCTTTTATCCCAGAAGAGCAGTTGAGATAGAGAGATATTTTGAACATTTCAGCAAAATATATAATGAGAATTTCACTCTGCCTGATGTCAAAAGCAGAGTAGTTATAGTCCCTCATGCCGGATATATCTACTCAGGGTATACGGCAAATATTGCATACAGGGTTTTGCAAAAAAGCGGAGTGAAAAAATTTGTAGTTATAGGACCGTCACACAAAGTTGCTTTTAATGGGGTAAGCCTTTGCGAATTTAGCAACTACGACACCCCGTTTGGCAAAATTGACGCGATAGCGGATTTGGCTCCAAAACTAAGAGATAAGTTCTCTATCTCGTGCATAAGGGATGCTCACTCTGAACATAGCACCGAGGTCCAGTTTCCTTTTTTAAAGCACTACATAGAGGATGTAAGTATCCTCGAGCTGGTGTATAGCTATGCAAATGCGCACTATGTGTCCGAGATAATAGATTTTATTTTAGAGCAGGATGATACGGGAGTTATTATCAGCACCGATTTGAGCCATTTTTACAACCTTAATGAAGCGCATAGACTTGACAATATCTGCCTAGTAGCCATCGATAAACTTGATGTCCCAATGCTTCACAGCGGATGCGAAGCGTGTGGCAACATCGGTGTTGAAGCAATGATTCTTAGTGCAAAAAAGCTTGGACTGAGTGCTCATATACTTGATTATAGAACAAGTGCGGATGCAACCGATGACACAAGCAGAGTGGTCGGTTACACGAGTGCCTACTTTTCATGAAAAAATCAAACATATTTGACCTAATCCCGGCAACGCTAAAAGATGAGCTTTTTGAGGAGTTGATTTCAAAAGACGGTTTAAAGGTTGAGAGAATAGTCTCTCATGGACACGTTACCCCAGAATTTGAGTGGTATGACCAAAGAAGAGATGAGTGGGTTATTTTACTTAAAGGCGAGGCAATAATCTCTTTTTTAAATGAGGACGATGTTAGATTAAAAGCAGGAGATTACATAAATATACCTGCTCACAAAAAACATAGAGTCTCTTGGACGAAGCCTGATGAAGATACTCTCTGGTTGGCTGTGTACTATTAGCTGATGTTACGCGCTAAAACGAACGCGTCCGTTTTAGCGGCAGGGACAGATGTCCCTCGCAACCCCCTAAAGCTACAAAACGAAGTTTCTTTAGAAAAAACAAGTTTTTCGAGATTTGTAGAGTATTTTATTAATGTTGACAACATAGAAAATTAGATAGTATTGCAAACTTATTTTAAAAGGATTAAAATTTTGCAACATTTCAGATTTTCTTTTATATTTACATTTATAGGTTTGTTTATAGCCGGATGGTGGGGATATAGTTTTGGTGGTTGGATAAACGCTGTTAATTTGATATTTATAGCGGCAATCCTTGCTTTGATGGAAGTATCCCTCTCTTTTGATAACGCTGTAGTAAATGCCTCAATTCTCAAAACATGGGATGATTACTGGAAAAAACTCTTCTTAACGGTCGGTATTTTAGTTGCTGTTTTTGGAATGAGGCTTCTTTTTCCTCTTGTAATCGTAGCACAAACGGCTGATTTGGGACTTTTGGAAGTTTGGGATTTGGCACTAAACAATCCTGCTGAGTATTCAAGCAATCTTATTGCACATCATGCTGAAATATCCGCATTTGGAGGGATATTTTTATTGCTTGTTTTTCTTAATTTTATGCTTGATGAAGAGAAAAATATTCATTGGTTTGAATACCTTGAAGAGAAGTTGGGACTGCTTGGAAAAATCGAGGCTATCTCAATTTTTATCGCGATTGTAACATTAATGATTTTTCTCTCTTTTGTTGAGCAAGAGAGCAAATTGGTTGTTCTTATGGCAGGATTATGGGGAATTGTTATATATGTTGGAGTTGATATTATCGGTGTTGTTTTAGAAAAAGAGGAGAGCGAACCGGTAGTTGCCGATGTAATCAAAAAAGGAAGCATCGGCGGCTTTTTATACCTAGAAGTTTTGGATGCCTCTTTCTCTTTTGATGGTGTTATAGGCTCTTTTGCCATAACAAAAGATATTGTAATTATAATGGTTGGACTTGGCATCGGAGCGATGTTTGTAAGATCTCTGACTATATATTTGGTAGAAAAAGAGACGCTTGACCAATATATTTACTTAGAGCACGGCGCACACTATGCGATAGGTGTTTTAGCTCTGATTATGCTTTTTGGTATGAATTTTCACATACCTGAAATATTTACGGGGCTTATCGGCATAGCTTTTATAGCATTATCATTATGGTCTTCTGTTAAAAAAAACAGAGCCGCTACATAAAGGGCTCTGTTTTTTTGCAAGAGTTAAAGTGGTAGTCTAATTATGATATACTTCTGTTTCCAAAAAATTTAAAGGAATTTTATAATGATCCAAAGCGACCCCGCCTCGCGTAGTTTTTCCCCTGTTACCGTAGGAACAGCAATATGACACTACTGATAATTTATCTTTCAATCGCTCTTTCTGTATCTTTTATATGTTCGATGCTTGAAGCAGTTTTACTCTCAAGTACCAACTCCTATGTCGAGAGTTTGTCTAAAGATCATAATGAAAACTTAGTCAATAAAATCAAAAGATTAAAAGCAGATATCGACAAGCCAATCTCTTCTATTTTGACTGTAAACACTTTTGCCCATACTATGGGTGCAGCAGGTGTCGGTGCTCAAGCTCAGATTGTTTTTGGAGATGAGCTGCAAACGTTCATTGCTTTTGTGGTAACGCTGCTTATTTTATATTTTTCAGAGATTATTCCAAAGACATATGGTGTTTTGTACTGGAAAAAGCTGCTGATTCCATCGGCACATCTGATCTCGTTTTTAGTGGCTATTACTACACCTTTTACATGGTTTTCTTCGTTTTTAACAAACTTTATTTCAAAAAATAAAAAACATCAAAGCAGTTTTTCGCGAGATGAGATTATGGCAGTTGTTGCTTTGGGCGAGAAAGAGGGAACTATTCTTACCAAAGAGAGCGATTTGATTGAAAATCTATTAAAATTAAAAAATATCAAAGCAAAAGATATTATGACACCACGAAGTGTTGTTTTTGCTCTTTCTGCCTCTACGACAATCGAAGAAGCAATTGAAGATGACAGGATGTATATCCATTCGCGAATACCTATTTTTAGAGAGACTCTTGATGATGTCGTCGGTGTTGTTTTTAACCAAAGAATTCTTGAAGAGAGCAATGAGGATAATGACAATATTGCTTTAGAGAGCATCTCCCATGAAGTACATATGGTCTCTGAAAATCTCCCTGTTCCGAATCTTATAGATCAGTTCGTAAAACGAAAAACTCATCTTTTTATTGTATATGACTATTATGGGCAGACGGTAGGTGTTGTTACCCTTGAAGACGCAATTGAGACCCTTTTGGGTGTAGAAATTGTTGACGAGATGGATGAGATTGAAGATATGCAGGTTTTTGCAAAAGATAGAAGCAAACAGTTTCAAGACCGTATGAAAATTGAGAGAAAAAAGCTAGAAAAAGCAAAAATAGTTTAGTGAGGTAGATTATGGTTAAAGTAAGTGCAGTTCAGATGAGCATGAGCGAAGATCAAGAGGCTAACGTTGGCAAGGCTGAGAGGCTCGCCGGAGAGGCTGCGGCAAACGGCGCCCAAATCATACTTCTGCCGGAACTCTTTGAAGGCTTATATTTTTGTAAAGATATGGATGAGAAATATTTCTCATGGGCAAAAGAGAGAGAAGGCAACAAGCTTATAGAGCGATTTAGCGCTCTGGCAAAAGAGTTGCATGTCGTTATTTTAATCAGCTATTTTGAGAAGAGTGATGAGGGTTATTTTAACTCTCTGGTTGTTGCCGATGCTGATGGCAGAGTTATGGACAACTACCGAAAAACTCACATTCCTGATGGCCCCGGATATGAAGAGAAGTTCTATTTTAAACCCGGAAATAGCGGTTTTAAAGTTTATGATACCGCTTACGCAAAAATAGGCGTCGGAATCTGCTGGGACCAATGGTTTTGTGAGACGGCAAGAGCTTTGACACTTATGGGCGCTGAGATTATTTTTTACCCTACCGCAATCGGAAGCGAGCCCGAAATCCATCTTGACTCAAAAGAGCACTGGCAGAGGGTTCAGATGGGACATGCCGCGACAAATACCGTTCCCGTAGTAGTTGCAAACCGTATCGGCGAAGAAAAAGGTGCTACATGCAGTCTGAATTTTTACGGCTCATCTTTTATAACTGACTATACGGGTGCAAAAATCGCAGAAGCCTCAAGAGATAAAGAGGAGATAATCTACGCCGAGTTTGACATAGAAGATAATCAAAAACAGAGACACTACTGGGGACTTATAAGAGATAGACGGCCAGAGATGTATAAAAATATCTGCGGATAATTGGAACTATTTTTGCTCTAAAAAGTAAAATAATCCAATCAAGGTTAGAACATGGAGATTGTACTACGCAATAATCTTATTCTTATCACTACGGAGTTCGACACATTAAATACCACTTGGATGAGGGAGTTTCTGCACCATCACACCAGAGGCATGCTTTTTTTGCCAAAATCAGTACTAGTCTTTAGAAACGAAACATTGACTGAGGTTAGAAAAGAGTTTTTAAGTAAATTGAGCCAATATCACGCAGCAAAGTATGATTTTTCCCACGAATTTTTCTTACGCTCAATGCTAAAATACGGAAACCAGCCTATAAAAATCGAACTAAACGAACTTCAAGAGCCGGAAAATATAAACGTCAATCTCTATGCTTACAATAGAGATACTGTACTGATTTCTCTTGAACGCCCCAACTCTTGGGTTATAAACTATCTCCGTTCTCAACTTGAAGTTTATGTCGAGAGAGGCACGGATGTCTCTTTAGTAGTCGATGTTTCTGATTACAGGGCAAAAGCTAGGCTTGAGAGAGCTCTAAACAAGCGCCACATTCTGCACTATCAAATCAACTACACATATGACAATCACTTTATAAGCAGGCTTTACAGCGATTTTGCAAGTTATAGTTTTGGCAATCTTTGCAAAGATGAAGAAAATAGAGAAAATAACTATTTTTACACGGTTTTAGAGTGTCCAATCGGGGCCAGTCAAGATACTTTGAAAAAGAGCTACAAAAAGCTGGCAAAAGCCTATCATCCGGATAAGATTGAACATGAATCGCCATATATGATAAAACACTACACTCAAAAATTCCAACTTTTGCAAGAGGCTTATTCGGCACTTCGCGCTAGTTAGTTAGTTAGTTAGGTTGTTTTAGCTCTAAATGCTGCATCAATTTTTGGTTTACTTCATCTAACTCTTTTTTTGTAAGCGTAGTTATTTTATTATCTAAGTTTATTCTGCTTATATCAAGAGTGCACAATTCGTTTACGCAAATTTCGCTGTCATGAGAAAGATTGGCTCTGGAGTTTATTTTTACTCTTAAGTTTCCGCCGCTTATATTTGTTGTAAGCGGTATTACGGTTACACCTTTAAAATCTATTTTATCTATATTTCTATTGGCTATATCGTTTTGAACTATAAGAGCCGGTCTGATTTTTCCAAATTCACTATTATATTTTTTGCCAAAATTTACAAGATATATTTCGCCTCTTTTCATTATAAATCTTCCACAACTTCTTCTATTTCTAAAAACTCTTTATAAGAATCTTTACCTAAAGCTTTGGAATTTTGGATAAGATAAAGTTCATCTTCTATTTTTTCTCTTAGTTTTTCATACAAACTATAAGGTATTACAACACTTTTTGTGATATGTTTTTTCGCATCCTCCACAAATGTAATATCCAAGGGCTGTGTTATGTACGACGGTTTTTTTATAAAGTCACTAGAATTTATAGTTATCATATTGCAACTCCTACTTTTAAAATATGTTTTATTATACTATTATGAAATACTATTGTCAAATACTACTCAGGCATAAGTTGATTCATCGGAATTTCAAGAGCTTTTGATATTTTATAAAGATGTTCAATGTTGAAGTGTTTATCGCGTGTATTATTTTCAGCATTTCCAAAAAATGCTGCTGATTTGAGACCTATAGTGAGTGATAACTCAAGTTGACTCATGCCTTTTAGCTCTCTAGCTTTTCTAACGGCATTTGATATGTATTTATGTAAAGCTTCTATCTCTTCATCTGTTGCATTACTTGTAAACACTACATAACTTCCTATAGGTTAATATTGCCGTAATGTTACATAAGTTAACACTTTCTATCAACAATCTATAGAGTGATAGCCTATAGATATACAATGATATTTTTAATGATATTATGTTTGTAATTTAACAAAAGGTGTGTTATGAAAAACAAAATATTACTAAGCTTGTTAACAAGCAGTATGATTTCAGGTACTGCTATGGCAGATATGTATGTTGGTGTAGAATATGGGGCTGCAACTAGTCAAACGACAATAGAGAGCGGATCTTATTCGTTTGAAGGTGATAATGATTACAGTGATATAAAATTTAAATTTGGTGCTGGTAGTGACGGTGGATTTAAAGCGCAAGTAACATTATCTTTGATATCTTTTGATGAAGCTGTTTTTGATGGTAAAAATAGTGATTTAGTAGAGATAGGTTTTGATGTAATAAAAGAGTTTGAAGTTACAAAAGAGCTTTACCCATTTATAAAAGCTGGAGTTGGCTATGGCGCCATGAGTGTTGAGGGATATACAGAAAGTAGTATAGGTGAAGTGTCTTTTAATGTAGGAGCAGGTATTTCTTACAAAGCTGTTGAACACCTTTATATAGTCGGTGGTGTTGATTATGTTGGTAGAAAATGGCAGGATATTGAGTACAGCTCTTCCTATTCATCATACACGGTAAGCACAACCGACTCAGGTTTTAAACCGTATATCGGTTTAAATTATCAGTTTTAAGGCTAAAAATGAAAAAATTATTTTTTATAGGTTTGGTGGTTGCTGGGGCACTATTTAGTGGATGTGCAACTGTTGCTATGGAGCCAAAAGAAATTTCTGACAAGGCAAAACTTTTTGATCAACCAACGCAGGAAAATGCTGGTTTGTATATATATAGAGACTCTATACTTGGGGCTGCTTTAAAAAAAGATATATGGGTTGATGATAAATGTGTGGGTGAATCAGCACCCAAGACCTTTTTTTATGAAGTTGTAAAAGGCGGTCAAGTACATAAAATTACAACCGAATCCGAATTTTCCCCAAATGATATGATTTTGACAACTAAGGGTGGTAAAAATTATTTTGTTAGACAGTATATTAAAATGGGTGCTTTTGTCGGTGGAGCGAATTTAGAGCTTGTAGATGAAGTAGAGGGCAAAAAAGCTGTATCAGAATTGGAAATGGCAAAAAAAGGAAATTGTAGCAAATAAATGTTCTCTCTCGTTTGTACCGTCTTGAGACTGTGAAATAACTCATAGTTTCAAGATAGGAACATACTTTTCATCTGAAGATTATACATTTTTTTCTTCTAAATTCAGACATACAATTATTTTTTAAAAGTACAGCGCATACAGCAAAGAAACAGCAATGTATTGGGTTATTTCTTCTTTTATCTGTTCTATACCCCGCACTACGCGCTAGTTGAAAAACTTTCTATGAGTTCTTTTTGTTTTATATTTTTTATTTGTTAATATGGCTGTAATGCTACATAAGTTAACATTTTATGTTAACAATCTATAAGATGATGGTTCATGAGACATAGTAACTATTTTAATGATATTATGTACATTATTTAACAAAAAAAGGAATTTCATGAAAACATCTCTTCTGATGTGGTTTGCTGTTGGAGCGTTAATGACAGGCTGTGCTACAATGCAAAAACCCCAAACACATCAAACTCCTTCTCCTGCAACACCACAAACAAGTAAAACTTTAGTTATAAAAGAGAACGAGCCTTCTGGCTTAAAGCGAAAAGTGGCTATTGGACGTTTTACAAATGAAAGTCGCTATGGGCAAAGTTTTTTTCTTGATCAAAATAATGACAAAATCGGCAAACAAGCAATGGATATACTTTCTTCGAAGTTATTCCAAACTGGCAAGTTCGTAATGCTTGAAAGAGCAGATTTGGCAAAAATTGAAAAAGAGTTGAAAATTGGCAATGCCGGTGAATTGGATAACGCTGCAGACTACTTGATTTTAGGTTCTATTACTGAGCTTGGGTATAAAGAAGTAAGCGATGTCGGTTTTTTTAGTCGTGTTAAAAAGCAAGAGATGTCAGCTAAAGTTCATATTCGCATAGTGGATGTCAGCACTGCTCAAATCATATATTCCGAAGAGGGAAAAGGTGTAGCATTCAGTGAAGCCGGAACTGTAATGGGTGTTGGTGGCAAAGCCGGTTATGATGGACAATTAAATGATAAAGCTATTGAAGCGGCTATCTCTGATCTTGCTTCTAATATTATTGAAAATATGCTGGATAAACCTTGGAAAGGCTATATTTTAGGATTTGAAGACGGAAATCTTATAACTTCAGGCGGCAAAAGCCAAAACATCAAAGTCGGTGATAACTTTGATGTATTTCAAAAAGGCAAGCAAGTTAAAAATCCGCAAACAAATATGATGATTACACTGCCGGGCAAAAAGATTGGTTCCATATCAATAGTAGCAACGATGGGTGATACGCCAGAGACGGAAGTTTCACTTGCTTCTATTACGGATGGGGATTTGAAGCCATTTACAGCTTCTAAAAATTTCTCTGATTTATATATTCAAGTAGGAGGAAACAAATGAAATTCAAATTGCTCATAAGCTTATTTTTGTTTATATTGGCACTAAGCGGATGCGGTTATAAAGAGGGAGTAGCTACTCCTGAGAAAAAATCATATCTTTATTTTACCGGTGATTTAAAAGATGTAAAAGTTGTTGTGGACAACAATGAAGGGTTCAGTGTTGAATCTGGGGCTAATCACAGATATAAAATTAATTCCGGCAAGCATAAAGTAACAATATATCGTGGGGACAGAGTTATTGTCAATCGTGAAATTTTCGTTAGTGATGGCGTAGAAAAAGAGATAGAGGTTCAGCCGTGAAAAAAATTGTAAAACAAGTTAAGCATATCGCACCTGTAGTAACAGCTATTATTTTAGCTGGTTGCGGGGCGCAGCAACCTAAACCACTCTATAACTATGCCGGTTATAGTGACAGTTATTATGCATATAAGAAAAATATGACGCCTGAATCTACTCTTCAGTTGGAAAAATCAATAGAGGAAGCAATTAATGGCACACAAAATAGCAGTTCTGGACGAGTTGCACCCGGTATGCATGCCAACTTGGGTTACTTATATTTAAAAGCAGGCAAGTCAAATGAGGCTATTGCCAGCTTTATTAAGGAAAAAACTGTTTATCCTGAGGCCGCGTTTTTTATGGATAAATTGATAAATAGAGTTAAAGCTGCAGAAGGAACAAAACAGTGAAGCATATAAAATATCTTACAATTGTATTTTTAGGAATTTTGGTACTTTTTACTTCCGGTTGTGCGCCAAAAGCGAATGTTATTACAAAAGGTGAAAAATTTCCAAAAATGTATGATCAACAGCCACGGTCGTTGTTAATTTTACCTCCAATGAATGAAAGCACCGATGCTGAAGCTAAAGACTATTATATGACGACGGTTGAGATGCCTTTTGCACTAATGGGTTATTATGTTATGCCTGTTGAGATTGTTAGCGATGTAATGAAACAAGAGGGTATTACAAATACAGAAATGCTGTATGACTTACCGCTCAATAAATTACAGGAATACTTCGGAGCCGATGCGGTTTTATATACCAGAATAAAAAAATGGGATACATCTTATATGGTTGTAGCTTCACATCTTACAGTTTCAGTAGATTCAGAAATTGTGTCAACAAAAACTTCAGAAAAATTGTGGTCATATAACGGTACCGTTGTTCAAGATTTAACTAGCAGAGGCAATGGCGGCGGAGGTTTGGCTGAATTGATTATAAATATAGCAGCAACAGCTATCAATACTGCTGCGGCTGACTATGTCAAATATGCGCGCATTGCTAATTTTAGGCTAATATCATCAGTTCCGGCTGGACCTTATCATGAAATGCATATGAAAGATCAGGGTGTTCAACTTATTGATCAAACCTCGGAAAAATAGTACAAATGTGCCTCACAAGAGGCATATTTGGCACTTCGCGCTAGCTAAAAAAGTTTTCTATAAGCTCCTCTTGTTTTACATTTTTTAAAAGTGCCTCAAAATCTTGTGAACAGTAGAGCGCCAACTTTTTTCCTTGACATTGCAACAGCTCTTTAGAAAATCCTCTTTTTGAAAAGAGAACTATTTGAGTCGGTTCGATGCCTAATTTTTGGCACTTCTCTGAGAGTTTATGCCACTCTTTTTTATTTACTTTGTGATTTGACCATTTGCACTCCGCCGCATAAACCTTTTCATCTTGTGTGATTGTGAGTATATCTATCTCAATGTTTGCATCCCAGTAGCTGCCTGAACTTAAAATCTGTGCGTCTCTGAGGTTGTAGTTTAGCAGCACTTCCGAGAGCTCCTCAAAAACCAAACTTGTGTAGCTGTGTCGCCTAATCTCAAAATCTTTAAAAAAGTTGTCATACTTATAGTTTTTTATCTCTCTAGAGTGCGGAACGATAAAGTAGAACCAAAACCTTACAAAAGGGTGTGTAAATAGGACTTTGTGAGATATTCTGTGTCTTGCCACTTCTCTTTTTAGTTTGCCGTTTGGGTTTAAACTTCTGGCGGGCTCTTCCCTTGAGAACTCTATTTGGATTAAACCTTTTTCCTGCAGAAAGTTAAGCGCACTTCCGCCGTTTGCATTGTTTAAACCCGCTCTGTTGAATGCTGAGAAAATCTTTCTGTCACCTACTGCCAAAGCATGAAGAAGCCGCAAATACTCTCTGTTTGAGAGAGTTAAATCTTCTATTTTTTTATTTATCTCTTCGTATTTTTTTAGTATAAGTTCTGTGATTAGGGAGTGCAAAGGTTTTGTGGTGTCTATCTCCCAGCCAAGTCCGCCAAAGAGTGCAAAATACTCAATCTGCATCTCCATATCATCAGGATAATTTCTTAAATAAAATGAACGGAACTGTTCCAAAAGTCTGTTTTTTAACATGCACTTATTCTATCATAATTCGCTTCCCCATTTCAACATATTGTATTAGTCCATAACATTTGGCACTGAGGATTAGTATTAATGAGATATTGTACAGGAGTTTTCATTTGTAAACTATGGTGCGGTATTTCAGTGTTGTATTCTATGAGCCAATCTGCCATTTTTTG
>JBAZDX010000013.1:0-59308 GCA_041654255.1 Sulfurimonas sp. | reverse complement strand
AACCGCCAATACTTTTGCCAGCTTTTATGTCACGAGCAAATTGCTCTACATCTATTTCTATCTTCATGTGTCTTTCCTTGGGTAAATATAATTTTACCCGATTGACACGGAATTATGAACGGTCCCTGAAAGAGTATATTTTTCAGAGTGGGTTGAATATACAAATATGCTCTCTATTGATATACCCGTGTCTGAAAGTGATAAAGAACACGGTACAGCAGTTTCTTCTATAATTGTAGATGGACCAACTTTTAATCCTCATTTGGATGATGGATGTGGTAGATTTAGAGTTAGACATTTTGGAGTAGCTAGTGGTAATAGTTTTAACTCATTTACTATATTAAGAAATATTAGCGAAATAGTAGCTGCAAATAAAGATATTAAAGTATGGAATTTATCTTTAGGTTCAAAACTCAATATAAATCCTAATTTTATATCTCCTGAAGCAGCTATTCTAGATAAAATTCAATTTGATAATGATGTTATATTTGTTATAGCTGGAACAAATCTATCCTTTGGAGAAACTCTAATTAGACCAATTGGAGCACCTGCTGATTCAATAAATTCCATAGTCGTAAATTCTGTAGATAAAGATAATAAACCTTCTTCTTATAGCAGAAAAGGGCCTGTATTGTCATTTTTTATTAAGCCTGATATTAGTTATTATGGTGGTGATTCAAGAAATCTAATGAAAGTTTGCACTCCAAATGGAGAAGCTCTTGTAAAAGGAACTTCATTTGCAGCTCCATGGATTTCCAGAAAACTAGCATATTTGATTAATGTACTGGGATTAAGTAGAGAAATTGCTAAAGCACTGCTTGTTCATTCTGCTACCACTTGGGATAAACAACAAAATGATCCAACACTTGTAGGGCATGGAGTTGTTCCTATACATATAAAGGATATTGTGCATAGTCAGGATGATGAAATACAATTTGTTATACAGGGTATTTCTGAAAAATATAATACATATAATTACAAGCTACCTGTCCCTGTAGTTAAAGAGAAACATCCTTTTATTTCAAAAGCTACACTTTGTTATTTTCCTGCATGCTCTAGAAATCAAGGTGTTGACTACACCAACACAGAACTTGATATCTCTTTTGGAAGACTCAATGGTACAAAAATTAAGACTATCAACAATAACTATCAAATAGATGAATTTAATCATTATACATGGGAAGAGGATGCTCGTAAGTTTTTTAGAAAATGGGATAATGTAAAACATATACGGGAAGTTTTAACCGGAAGAAATGGAGAGTTGAAAGCTTACGATAATCATTTGTGGGGTCTCAGTCTTAAAACAAAAGAACGGCTTGAAGAGAGACATGGAGATGGACTTAAATTCGGTATTGTGATAACATTAAAAGAGATTAAGGGGGTTAATAGAATTGAAACATTTATTCAAAATGCTCAACTTAAGGGTTGGCTAGTAAATCAAATAGATGTGGAGAATAGAATTGATATATTTAATATTGCAGAAGAAGAAATTGAATTTGAATAATTTATTCAAAATTGACTGTTTTCAAATTTTATTGAAGGGAGGTAAAATAATATGGGATTAAAACCAGGACCAAAGCCTGTTGCAAAATCAACTGGCAAACTAGATCAAAGGCGTAGAGATAATAAAAGTACTCCAGGTAATAAGCCAAGCTTAAAACCATCAAAAAGTTTGAAAAAATAAAAAAGAACTTTGGAAAAAGGAAAGATTAAAAATCCTGTTTCGAACAATTACAAAGTTTGGCCTTGACATGGCTGTGGCAAATGCAAAAATAGCTAATGCAACCGCTAAAAGAAAAGGCACCGATAATCCGATTGCATATAGCGCTCAAACTAGCCACCAAACGTGCAGTAGATTTGATTAATAGTATTTAGTTGAGTGTGTGTTTTAAAGATGCTGATAAAAAGGCTAAGATAGCTAGTCTTAACCTTTTTATTAAATTGAAGTTTTTTACCATTGAGTTTTATTTTTATAGAGTTAAATTTTTTCAGTTATCAAATAATGATCACTTTTTGATACCTACTTACAAATAAATTTCACTTGTATATGAGCAAAACTTCTTCATTCATTTGTTTTTTTTATCTAGTTCAAATGTAAACTATACTCTATATTAGCCCTTTAATAGATAGAAGGGCACCTTTACTGAAAGAATATTTTCCACTAGCAGACATTCTGTAATGTTCGTTTTTCTTCAATATATTTCCCTCCTTTATGCAATATCGTAGTTTACTTACTGAGATGTTTAATTCTTTGGCAGCTTTTGCTTGTCCTTTTATATCAAACTTTTCAGATAAATCAACTTTGTTGCACTTGCATAGCATCGCAGTCTCTACAACTTTTCTTAGATCTCTTATCTCGTTGATAATGATCTGATTGATATTAGGAATATTTTCCATAATAATCAATACTAAAGATAGTTTGGGTCTAAACTAGATTCTAATTATTTAGGAAAACTTTAAAGCTCATAGTGCTTTTAAACCTACTAATATACATTTCAGTTCTCGTTTTCCTCTTAAATTCGCAGATAAAGCAAGATACGAATTCGTCCTTTTTCATTTAGAGTTTGTCAATCACTTCTTGCCTGGATTGAGCCATCCCTTTTCATTACTTATTTATAATATGCAGAACTAATCTGCCTCCTGTTTTGTGCTAAGGCTTATTAAAGTTGGCATCTCAACCAGTTGTATATTCACTAAAACATAATTTACTAAATCTACTAGTTATTATGTCTTTTATTTCATTTTTTATGCATAATCTGAAAGTGTTAACTATGATTTCACTTTCTCTTTATGTCATGCATTTTATAATCTTAAATTAGTATCTTCAATTTTGTCAAACTATTATGTTTGAACATAAAAATTCTAACAGAGAAAAGTAAATTTGTAAAATCTGGGTAGCAATAGGGTAACAATGAAGTTTTTATTGTAAGCTTAAAGTATTGTTTTAAAGCCTATTTTATGGAAGTTTAAAGGATTTAAATGTGGTGGACCCTCAGAGATTCGAACTCTGGGAGGTATAACCCTCGCCGGTTTTCAAGACCGGTGCTATCGACCAACTCAGCCAAAGATCCACGTTTGTAAAGAAGTTATTATAAAAATTGGAGGTGCCACCCAGATTTGAACTGGGGATAGCAGCTTTGCAGGCTGCGGCCTTACCACTTGGCGATGGCACCAGTTTCAACAATAACTTATAATAATGGTGCCCGAAGCCGGACTTGAACCGGCACACCTGAACAGGCGAGGGATTTTAAATCCCTTGTGTCTACCGATTTCACCACCCGGGCTTCGAGTTTTTTTCAAGATATCGGATATCTTTGTTTTATTTAATATTTTATGGAGCGGGAAACGAGGTTCGAACTCGCGACCCCAACCTTGGCAAGGTTGTGCTCTACCACTGAGCTATTCCCGCATTTTGTGTACTTAAACTTTTTAAGTGAGCGGAATTATAGCCACTTTATTTTTGTTTGTAAAGAGTTTTTATAAAAAAAATTAAAAAAAATGCTATAATCTCATCAATAATAAAAGATAACAACTACAATAAGAAGGATTTTAATGAGAAGCGATACCATAAAAAAGGGCTTTGATAAGGCTCCTCACCGCTCATTGCTTCGTGCAACCGGTCTAAAAGACGAAGATTTTGACAAGCCGTTTATAGGGATAGCAAATAGTTATATAGATATTATTCCTGGACATTTTTTCCTGCATGAGTATGGAGAGATTGTTAAGCAAGCAATCCGTGAAGCAGGCGGGGTTCCGTTTGTGTTTAATACTATCGGCGTTGATGACGGGATTGCAATGGGGCATGACGGCATGCTTTACTCTCTTCCTTCACGCGAGATTATCGCAGACTCTATTGAGACTGTTATGAATGCTCACAAACTAGATGCGATGATATGTATCCCAAACTGCGACAAAATTGTTCCCGGCATGATAATGGGAGCGCTTCGCGTAAATGTTCCGACCATTTTTGTTTCAGGCGGTCCGATGCCGGCAGGTCATAAAAAAGACGGTACCCCGATAGATCTATCTACTGCTTTTGAAGCGGTTGGTGTCCATGCTGAGGGGAAAATGAGCGATGAAGAGCTTTATGAGATAGAGTGCAATGCATGTCCAAGCGGTGGAAGCTGTTCTGGTATGTTTACGGCAAACTCTATGAATACTCTTTGTGAAGCAATGGGTATTGCACTTCCGGGAAACGGTACAATTTTAGCTATGACACCTGCAAGAATCGAGCTTGTTAAAAAAGCGGCTAAGAGAATTGTTGAGATGGCAAAAGCAGATGACAGCAAGTATAATTTAAAAAATATTTTAAATGAAAAAGCCGTTCACAATGCGTTTGTGGTTGATATGGCAATGGGTGGAAGCTCAAATACAGTTTTACACATGTTGGCTATTGCAAAAGAGGCAGGAGTTGATTTTCCTATTGAGAAAATTAATAAAATCGCCGACAATGTAGCGCACATAGCTAAAATATCTCCGTCATTAACAACTGTTCACATGGATGACATCAACCGTGCAGGCGGTGTAAATGCCGTAATGAAAGAGGTAAGCCGCAGAGGCGGACTTCTTTATCTTGATAACCATACGGTAACAGGTGAAACTCTCGGAGAGCGTATAAAAGATGCTAAAATTTTAGATGAGAGCATAATCCATACAAATGAAAACGCTTACTCTCAAATCGGTGGGCTCTCAATTCTTTTTGGAAATTTAGCATTAGAGGGCGCGGTTGTAAAAACAGCAGGAATTGAAGCTAACATGAGACAGTTTAAAGGCAGAGCAATCTGTTTTAACTCTCAGGCTGAGGCGATAACAGGGATAATGAGCCATAAAGTAAAACCCGGTAATGTTGTAGTTATCCGTTATGAGGGTCCAAAAGGCGGTCCTGGAATGCAAGAGATGCTTGCTCCTACCGCACTTATTCAAGGTATGGGACTTGGGGATAGCGTGGCTCTTATTACAGACGGTAGATTTTCTGGGGCAACAAAGGGTGCCAGCATAGGGCACGTTTCTCCAGAGGCTGCTGAGGGCGGTTTGATAGCGTTTATAGAAGATGGCGATGAGATAGAGCTGGACACTGATAAGCATATTTTACAACTCAATGTAAGTGACGAAGAGATTGCAAAAAGAAAAGCAAGCTACAAGCCATACAAAAATGAGGTTAAATCCAAGTGGCTTAAACGCTACCAACTTTTAGTTTCAAATGCTTCAAATGGCGCAGTTTTAAAAACTGAACTTTAATAGAATAAAT
This sequence comes from Sulfurimonas sp., assembly GCA_041654255.1. Lineage (GTDB taxonomy): Bacteria > Campylobacterota > Campylobacteria > Campylobacterales > Sulfurimonadaceae > Sulfurimonas. Next base: position 54,060 of record JBAZDX010000013.1, on the reverse strand, counting down.
AAAAGATAGGAATATATTTTGAACGCGATAGCAATAAAACATAACGGCGAAATTATAGATTTACAGACTGCCAAAGAGAAAGGTTTTGAGGGAGAACAGATACTTCTTGACAACTCTTTAGACTCTTTGGAAGTTCTTCGTCACTCAACAGCCCACCTTATGGCTCAAGCCATAAAATCACTCTATCCTGATGCAAAGTTTTTTGTTGGACCTAATGTTAAAGAGGGTTTTTATTACGATTTTAAAACTTCTAGTGAAATTGGCGAGGGCGACCTTAAGGAGATTGAAAAAGAGATGCTTTCTCTTGCCAAAAAGAAGTACCCGATAGAGAAGTATGAAATCTCCATGAATGAGGCAAAAGAGAAGTTTAAAAATGACCATCTTAAACTTTTTGTTATGCAAAGAATTCCTAGTGAGACGGTTTCTATCTACAAACAGGGTGATTTTGAAGATTTGTGCCGTGGTCCGCACCTGCCAAATATAGGACTTATCAGATATTTTAAACTTACCAAGATTGCGGGCGCATATCTAGGCGGAGATTCTAACAACGAGATGCTTACGCGTATCTACGGTATAGCATTTGCAGACAAAGAGGCTCTAAAAGCTTACCTCGACATGATGGCAGAAGCTGAGAAGAGAGATCACCGCAAGCTTGGCGCAGAGATGAAAATGTTTACATTCCGTGAAGAGGTTGGGGCCGGTTTTCCTATCTGGCTTCCCGCAGGTGGAAGGCTTCGTGCAAGATTGGAATCACTTCTGTTTAAAGCTCACCGTAAACGCGGGTATGAGCCTGTTCGCGGTCCTGAAATGCTTAGGAGCGACCTTTGGAAAACATCTGGACACTACCAAAACTATGGCGAGAACATGTACTTTACAAACATAGACGAGATAGAGTTCGGTGTAAAACCGATGAACTGTGTCGGACATATTAAAATATATGAAGATGAGTTGCACTCTTATAGAGATTTGCCAATCAAATATTTCGAGTATGGCGTAGTTCACCGTCATGAGATGACGGGAGCGCTTCATGGGCTTTTCCGCGTTCGTGAATTTACTCAAGATGATGCGCATATCTTTTGTAGAGCTGACCAGATAGAAGAGCAGATTATAGAGGTTGTCGATTTTGTAGATAAAATCATGTCAACTTTTGAATTCAACTACAAAATGATGCTCTCAACAAGACCGCAAAAAGCTGTTGGAAGTGATGAGGTGTGGGAAATTTCTACACAGGCACTAAAAAATGCAATGGATAAAAATAGTCTTGTATATGAGATAGATGAAGGCGGCGGGGCTTTTTACGGTCCTAAAATCGATATCAAGATTACGGACGCAATCGGACGCGAGTGGCAATGTGGTACAATACAGCTAGACTTTAATCTGCCAAGCAGGTTTGAGCTTGAGTATAACGGCGAGAATAACGACAAAATTCAGCCGGTTATGATTCACAGAGCAATTTTAGGTTCGTTTGAGCGTTTTATTGGTATATTAACAGAGCACTACGCTGGAGAGTTTCCAATGTTTATCGCTCCGACTCAAGTTGCAATCGTTCCAATCGCTTCAATGCATAACGATTACGCTAAAGAGTTGGCGGATAAACTGATAGATTTAGGGGCTGATAGTGAAATCTACTCTAAAAATGATTCTTTAAATAAAAGAATTAGAACAGCGGAAAAAACAAGGGTGCCTATGCTTATAGTTATAGGCGATGAAGAGGTTGAGTCTCGCAGTGTTGCAATCCGCGACAGAAGAACGAGAGCGCAGTATAATCTAAGTGAGAGCGAATTTCTTTCTCTTATACAAACTAAAATAAATGAGGTAAATTTTTGAGCAAAAAAGACCGTGTAATAATGAATGACGATATTCGTGTGCCTGAGGTGCGTTGTAACGTAGATGGAGCAGAGTCTTTAGGAATAATTTCTACTGATGCAGCTATGGAAAAAGCAAACGAGTTAGGTTTAGATTTAGTTCTAATTGCCCCAGACGCAAAGCCTCCTGTTGCAAAGATTATGGATTACGGCAAGTATAGATATCAAGAAGAGAAAAAGCAAAAAGAGCAGAAAAAAAATCAGGTTAAAGTTGATATTAAAGAGATTAAGCTTTCTGTTAAAATTGCCGAGAATGATATTAGCTATAAAGTAAAACATGCAAGAGAGTTTTTGTCTGAAGGCAAACATGTAAAATTTCGTGTATTTCTAAAAGGTCGTGAAATGGCTAATCCAGATGCTGCCAAAGATGTTCTTTTAAGAATTTGGCCGATGGTTCAAGACATTGCTGTTATGGATAAAGAGCCTAAATTTGAGGGTCGCTATTATAACATGTACGTTTTGCCTCAAAAATAGTGAATAACGGTTGCGAAGCAAATTTTCTTTAGAAAAATAAATAGAGAAAGTAGGAACGCCTACTTCTCTTTTCTACTTAGCTATTTTAGCTATCAAGTCTTCTTTTTGCATCGCATCAGTCACATATTTTACAATCACAAGTTTTTCCGTATCGTTTATGTACCACTCTGCAACATGAGCATTTTCAAATCCTTTAAGTTTTGAAAGATCTACATCTGCAAGCGGAAGATAGAGATGAGAGTGTTTAGTCGGGTTTTGAAGCTTCAGCGTCCAGAGCAGCCACAGAGTTGCAACTACAGCTACCGATATACCGATAGTCTCTCTATCGCTTATTCCAAGAAGAAGTCCCGCTGAAGTGCCGCCTACGAATGTTGCAAAATAAGCAACAGAGTTTGAGATACCAAGAGCGGCACCTTTTTGATGCACCTTTGCAAACTTTGTTATCATTGACTGAACAAGAGGTTCCATCATATTAAAAGCGATAAAGAACATCACAACGCCAACTATAAAAACCGTACTTGAAGTTGTAAGCCCCATTATTAAAAATGAGCCGATAAAGAGAACGATGGAGAGTAAAAATATTTGTTTTGGTTTGTTGTACTTTTCGCCAAATACGGCAGCAGGCCCCATAGCAACAAGACCAAAAACCATAGCAGGCAGATAAGCCATATAAAGATCGGATTTTTGCCAAGCAAAATCACTGCTTGTAAGAATTATTGGAATAAGAACAAAGGCAATAGTCATAAGACCTTTTTGCATAGCATTTATGATAATCATATTTAAAAGATTCGAATCTTTTAAAATATCGGAAGTTCTTGCGGCCGCATGGTAAGTATGCTTGATTTTTGGAGGAGTCGGTACTTTAGTAAAAAGAAGAACTATTGCCAAAACAGCAAAAATGGCTGTTAGTATAAAAAGAAATTCAACACCGAATTTTGCACCTAAAACAGGTCCAAGACCCATAGCAAGAGCAAAGCTCATGGCGATTGAAGCTCCCATAATTGCCATTGCTTTACCGCGAATCTCCTCTTCAACCAAATCAGAAATCATGGCCGTTATAACAGAACCTATCGCACCTGCACCTTGAAGGAAACGACCAATCATCAGGGTATATATATCAGTTGTAAAGGCACAAATAATTGAACCGGCCAGAAATATAAGAAGACCGACAAGCAGAGTCGGTTTTCTGCCTATTTTGTCACTCATGGCACCAAAAGGAACTTGAAAAATCGCTTGGGTAAGCGCATAACCACCAACGACTATACCTACAAGCAGCGGCGTAGAGCCCTCAAGCTCGAGTGCATAAATTGAAATAACCGGTAGAACTAAAAATAGACCCAAAAATCTCAAAGAGAGAATTGCTGAGAGAGGAAAGACTTTTTTAAACATTGTGCACCTTAAATATTATATAATGCGCAATTATATTGAAAAGATTGTTTACACAAACTTTTTAAATCAAGGAAGCTTATATCCAAAGTAAAATGTAAGGATTAGATGTGAAATTAATATTGGCTACGTCAAACAAAGGAAAAGTAAGAGAGATAAAAGCGCTCTGCAAAGATTTTGAAGTGATACCCTATAGTGAGCTTATGGATGAGTTTGAGATTGTTGAGGATGGGGCTGACTTTAAAGAGAACGCTCTTATAAAAGCCAGAGCGGTTTTTAAGGCTCTAAACAAAGATGACATTGTAGTTATAGCAGATGACAGCGGAATAAGTGTTGATGTTCTTAATGGAAAACCGGGAATTCACAGTGCAAGACACGCTGGAAAAAATGCAAATGACAAAGATAATCTTCATAAACTTATTCAGGATATAAAAGATAAAAATGTTACATCTTCACCTGCACACTATACTGCAGCAATAGCGATTGTTACAAAAAACAGCGAGTACGTTGTTCATGGCTGGATGTACGGAACTGCCATATCTGAAGCCATAGGTGATGGCGGTTTTGGATATGATCCTATGTTCATCCCTCTTGGATATGATAGGAGTTTAGGTCAGTTGGATGATGAAGTTAAAAAAAAGTTGTCTCATCGTTCAAAAGCGCTTGAGTTGGCAAAAATAATTTTGCAGACTTTGTAGTATTTATTTTACTGCCCAAATACGGTCAGAAATAAAATACCGACAACTATTCTATAGATGCCAAAGCCCACAAATGTATGGGTTGTAAGAAATTTCATCATCGCTTTGACGGTTATAAATGCAACTGCAAATGCTGTTATAAACCCGACTGCCAAAAGCGAGTAGTCATCAACAATAAGCTCGTGGCGGTTTTTAAACAAATCGTAAGATGTTGCGGCAAACATAGTTGGAATCGCCAGTAAAAAAGAGAATTCAGCAGCACTTTTGCGGGATAATCCGCTAAAGAGACCTCCAATCATAGTCGCACCCGAACGGCTGGTTCCCGGTATCATTGAAAAAGTTTGAAATAGTCCTATCATCAGAGACTCTTTTATAGTCAGTTCATCTACGGTTTTGTCGCTACTCTCGTCATGGTTTCTTCTAAAATATTCTATAATTAAAAATACAATACCGCCGAGAATGAGCATTATAGCAACGGTTTCTATTCCAAAAAGTCCTTTGATTGTTTTATAAAATAAAAATCCAAAAACAGCTGTCGGTAAAAATGCCACTGCTATTTTAAGCCATAAATTTTTGTTTGCCAGAAGCCTTTGTGAAAATAGAAACAAAACTGCCAAAATACTGCCTAGCTGAATAGATATTTCAAATGTTTTGTGTGCAATCGTCTGTTCAAGCCCCAATAGATGTGAAACAAGTATAAGATGTCCCGTAGAAGAGATTGGCAAGAATTCTGTCAAGCCTTCTATTACACCTAAAATTATCGAATCGAGTATGGTCATAAAAGCCCTTAATAAATTTGCAATTTGCAATTTTTGTTGAAATTCTAGCATAAAAATAAAGAGTCACTTTATCTTATTTGGATATAATGCGAGGTTTTAAATTATAATTTATTAGGAACTTTTACATGTTACTTTTTACGCCTGGACCTACTCCGGTACCTCAAAACGTTCGCAACGCAATGTCAGACGAGACTATGCACCACCGCACACCTGAATTTGAAGCTATTTTTGAAAAAACAAGAAAACATCTTTTTAACTTATTTAAGAGCGATGAAGTTGTAATGCTCGCATCAAGCGGGACCGGTGCTATGGAGGCTGCTGTAATAAACCTTTGCCATAACACGCTTTTAAATGTAAACTCTGGAAAATTCGGTGAGAGATTTGGCAAGATTGCCATCGCTCATGGACTTGGCAGTGTCGAGATTAAAAACGAGTGGGATACGCCTGTTAGCGTTAAAGAGGTTGTGGATGCGATTAAGAACAATCCAAATATCGATGCAATAGCTATTCAGATAAGTGAATCAGCTGGCGGACTTCGTCATCCTGTTGAAGCAGTTGCAAAGGCCGTAAAAGAGATAAACCCAAATATTATGATTATAGCTGACGGTATCACTGCTGTCGGTGTTGAAGAGATTGACGTTGCAAATATTGACTGTCTCATAGCTGGAAGTCAAAAAGCTCTTATGCTTCCTCCCGGACTTGCGATTTTAGGGCTAAGCAACGCTGCGATTGAGAAAATCGGCAAAGGCAGAGGTTACTATTTTAATCTTGCTACCGAGATAAAATCTCAAAGAAAAAATACTACCGCGTGGACAGCAGCGACTACTCTGACTATCGGGCTTTTAGAGATATTAGAAACTATTGAAAGAAATGGCGGAGTAGAGAAGCTTTACGAAGAGACTGCAAATAGAGCAAATGCTGTTATCTTGGCACTTCAAGCGATAGGTCTGCATGTATATCCAAAAACTCCGGCACTCTCAATGACGACAATTGATGATGAGAACGCATCGCAAATCAGAAAAATTTTAAAGACTGATTTTGGCGTAAATGTTGCAGGCGGACAAGACCACCTTGAGGGCAAGATTTTCCGTATCAACCAGATGGGTCTCATTGCTCCTTATGAGATTTCATGGGTTGTAAACTCTGTTGAGCTTGCTCTTGCAAAGTTAGGACGCAGAGCGTATGACGGTACCGCAAACAGAGTTTTCAACGAAAAATATTTTAAGTTGGCGAGTAAATGATATTAGAACAAGTGTTTTCGGAGCAATTCGTTAAGGTTGGTGTATAAATGATTTTAGAACATGAGATTCCTAGCGGCTCGAAACTCTATTTTGGCAATAGCGCTAAGATAAAAAGAGAGATAGAAAAGGTTGCTAGCGATATTTTGTATGCTAAAGGATTTGAAGAGATAGTTACCCCGATATTCTCTTATCATCAGCACAAGAGTATCGCAAATGAGAAAGAGCTTATTAAAGTAAATGATGAAAAAAATAACTCAATCTCGCTAAGAGCTGACTCGACAATTGATGTTGTCAGAATAATAGAGAAGAGACTTGGACGCAATACGGAACATAAAAAATGGTTCTATATTCAGCCGGTTTACCGCTATCCTACAGATGAACAGTATCAGATAGGTGCTGAGTTTATGGGTGAGAGCAAACTCTCCTCTGTTTTAAACATAGCGATAGATATATTTGACAAATTAGAAGTAAAACCTCTGATACAGATCTCAAATATGATGATACCAAAGCTATTGGTTGAGATGTTTGATGAGCTGACGCTTGATGATTTTAGACATGTAAATATAGAGAAATTTATAAACCTAAAAGTTGAATGGCTTGAAAAACTTGTATATCTTCAGCATCCTGAGCAGGTTGATGAACTCCTTGATGTCGTTCCGGCGCAAATAAGAGCGGAGCTGGAGAAGATGAAAAATCTCTGCGCTGCTTTATCTTCCCTAAACAGCGTTTTAGCTCCGATGTACTATGCAAAAATGCTCTACTATGATGAGCTCTTTTTTAGGGTTATAGAAAAGAATGAAGTCTTTGCAAGAGGCGGAAGATACAAAAACTCAGAGATAAGTTCTGTTGGTTTTGCAATTTATACAGATGTGTTAATAGAAACAAAAGCGAAGTAAAAGGGATAATGATGAAAGCGGATTTAATAGTTGGTATACAGTGGGGCGATGAGGGAAAAGGCAAGATTGTTGACAGGCTGGCAAAAGAGTATGACATGGTTTGCAGAAGCCAAGGTGGTCACAATGCGGGTCACACAATCTGGGTCGACGGCACAAGATATGCGCTTCACCTTATTCCTTCCGGTATATTAAACCCAAAAGCTATCAATATTATAGGAAACGGGGTTGTTCTGTCTCCGTCATCTATAATAAAAGAGATGACACAGTTTGACGCGCTAGAAGGCAGACTTTTTATCTCTGATAAAGCGCACCTTAATCTATCTTATCACTCTCTCATCGACCAAGCTCGCGAGAAGTTAAAAGGCGATAACGCTATCGGAACGACTGGCAAGGGTATAGGACCTGCTTATTCTGATAAAATCAATCGTGTCGGCGTAAGGGTAGGCGAACTTCTAAATTCTATGAAGCTTTGTGACTCTATAATGGGCTATTTTGAGCAAAATAGAGAGATATTTGATATCTTAAAGATTCAAACTCCAAACAAGAGTGAACTCCTTGCAGAGCTACAAGAGTATAGCGCTAAGCTCTCCCCGTTTATAACAGATACGACTCAGATGGTTTGGAGAGCGCTTGATAAAGAGAACAAGAGAGTTCTGCTAGAGGGCGCTCAGGGAACTATGCTAGACATCGACCATGGAACTTATCCGTACGTTACTTCAAGCTCAACTGTAAGTGCCGGAGCATGTACGGGTCTTGGTATAAATCCTAAAGATATAGGCAAGGTTATCGGTATTGTAAAAGCGTACTGTACACGTGTCGGTAACGGTCCTTTTCCAAGTGAAGATTTGGGAGAAGATGGCAAGTTAATCGGCGAAAAAGGTCATGAGTTTGGCACAACTACGGGACGCGCAAGAAGATGTGGCTGGTTTGACGCTGTTGCATGCAGATATGCAAGCCGCCTAAACGGGTGTGATGAGCTCGCACTTATGAAACTTGATGTTCTTGATGGATTTAAAGAGGTAAAAGTTTGTGTAGCTTATGACTTAAACGGTGTGGAGATTGACTATCTGCCTGCAAATTTAAATGATGTAAAACCTATTTATAAATCATTTAAAGGGTGGGACAACTCTAAGGGTGCTAGAACCTTTGATGCACTTCCAAAAGAGGCGCAGGATTACATTAGAGCAATAGAAGAGATTACAAAAACAAAAGTAGGTATAATTTCTACATCGCCAGAAAGAGATGATACAATAATTCTATAAGGTTGCTTCTGTGAAAACTCGCTTTAGCCCATTAGTAAAAATCAAAAAAAATAGCATGCAAAAGAGTGAGCAGGTTTTGCAAAAAGCAAACAGCAACTTAAACAGTGCCAGTATGGCACTTGAACTCTCATACAGCTCGCTAAAAGATGTTGAGCCTCCAAACAGAGGCACAATGAACGAAATGCTAGCTTCAAGAACACTTCTAAACTCCCAAAGAGAACTTATAAATCACAACAGAGAGTGGGTTGGTTTTGCAGCCAATCAGGTAAATCAAGCAAAACAACAACTAAAACTTGATATGATTGAACATGAAAAATTTCAATATTTAGAGCTTCAAGAGATAAAACAAGAACTTCAAAAAAGAAAAACTAAAGAGGCAAAAGAGTTGGACGAGATAGCTTTGATGACATATATGGAAAAAAACAGATGATTAAAATATTTATAGCGGTTCTTTTTACATTGACATCGATAAGTGCGCTAGAGACAAGCGACAAACTATTTGAGTGTACGGAGATCTTTAAAGCAAGAAAGAGTGAACTTCTTATAGAGCTTGAGAGAATAGATGAGCAAAAGCAAGCCCTTAGTGCCCTTAAAGCCGCAACAGAAGAGTTGCTTGTAAAAAGAGAAGCAAAAGCATCCCAAGATGAAGCTGCAGTTAAAACAAAATTGAGTGAAATTTCTTCAAAAGAAGAGTCCATAAAAAAAATGCTTCAAAAAAATGAAGAACTTTTAAAAGAGATAAAAGCTATAAAGATGAGCAAGATGGCTGAAACTTTTGCAAAGATGAAAGCGGCAAACGCGGCAGATGTTCTCTCTAAAATGGAGTCGCAGGATGCGGCGGCAATCCTATCTTCACTAAAACCTAAAACCGTAGGAACAATTTTGAGTAAAATGGATGGAAAAAAAGCTTCCGAGCTGACACTAATATTGTCAAAGTAATCTACTTTAAGAAACATTAGTTAGAATCACAGCCAATAATAAATAACTAGAAAGTTTTTGCATGCTAAACAATATGAGCTTTTATAATTTTATGCACAAACAGATTTTAGTTTTGATTGCACTTTTTGCTTCAACTGCAACCTCATATGTTTTTTTTGGAGTTCTCTACTCATCTTATATTATCGAGCCTTTGTGGTATCTGCTTGTTTTGGCGGTTTCATACTGGGGATATAGGCTTTACAGGGCATACTCTGAGAACAGTTATACAATTGAAGAGAAAGAGAAGTGGCTAAGTAAACTGCGCTATTTCCTTTTCTTTTATTTCTCAACGTGGACAATAATGTTTATTGTCTATACTTCTCGCACCAATATTGAACTTCACTATCTTGCAATTTTTACTCAGCTCGGCGTTGCCGTTGTTGCGGCAACTATCCTTGTTACCGAGAAAAAATTAGCAATCTTTATCTTAACATCGTCTATGCTTCCAATAACAATCTATCTTTTGCTTATCGGTGAATTCTATTCTTATGTTATAGCAGTTTTGACTGTTGTTTTGGCTTGGGTGCTTCTGTATGGCTCAAAAAACACATATAACTATCTGCTTAGAAATCAGTTTCAGGCATATCATGACTATCTGACAAAACTTGGAAACAGACGCTATTTTGTTGAGCTGCTTGAAGATGCGATAAAGATTCAAAAAAATGATAGTAAATACATGTATCTTCTTTTGATAGATTTAGACTATTTTAAAACCATAAATGATACATTGGGGCATGATGTCGGCGATAAGCTGCTGATTGAAGTCGCCCAGAGGATGAAGATGCTGGTTAAATTAAACAACAGCAGCGTCTCAAGACTGGGCGGGGATGAGTTTTGTATATTAAGCTCGTCATATAAAGAGAAAGATGCGTGTCTAGAGAGAGCGCAGGATTTTTCGCTTGAACTGCTGCATCTAATTAAACAGACATATGTTATAGATGAGCATCATCTCTATATCAGCGCCAGTATCGGTGTAAGCATTATAGACAATCCAAAAATAACAGCCAATACTATGATAAAAGAGGCAGACATTGCCATGTATGAGGCAAAGTCGAAGGGGCGAGACGGAGTTATACTATTTAATGATGAACTCTCAATAAGAATAGAGAGAAAACTAGAAATTGAGAGGCTTCTTCATTTTGCTTTGGAAAATGGCGAAATAACACTTCAGTATCAGCCGCAGATGAACTTAAATAGTGAGGTCATTGGGTGTGAAGTTCTTGTTAGATGGCATAACGAACAGCTAGGACAGGTCGGGCCTGATGAGTTTATTCCAATTTCTGAGCAGACAGGGTTTATAGTCGAACTTGGATATTATATAATGGAAGAGTCTTTTAAAACATTCAGCGAATGGGACGTTGTGGGGATTAAGCTGGAACAACTCTCCATAAATATAAGCATGAGACAGATGTTTCATACCACTTTTTTAGATGATGTCTCAAAGCTGTGTGTAAAGCATTTGACTCCTGAGTTAAGCTCGAAACTTGTTTTTGAGATGACAGAGACCAGTGCTGCCGAAGATATAGGCAAGCTGATAAACATAATGAATAAAATCAAACAGCACGGTATTCGCTTCTCAATGGATGATTTTGGTACCGGATACTCATCTTTGAGTTATCTGCGTCAAATCCCAATAGATGAGTTAAAAATAGACAAATCTTTTATCAGTGAACTTGACGATGCAAAAAAAGATATAAATATGGTTAAAACTATACTAAATATCGCTAAAAATTTAGGCTTAACTATTGTCGCAGAGGGTGTAGAGACAGAGATGCAAAAAGAATTTTTAATCAAAGAAGATTGTGACATACTTCAAGGCTACTACTTCTCAAAACCTCTAAACAGAGATAAATTCGAAGAGTATTTCGCTGCGATGTCAAAAAAATAAAATAGTCAATTCGCGTTAAAATAACTTTTTTCTAATCGTAAACTAACCTTACTTATTGTAAAATGCCCAAATTTATTTAATACATATAAGGTTCATCGATGAAAATATCACTTAAAACTATACCTCATATAGCTAATAAGATTGCAATTGATTTAAATAAGAGTGGTGTTGTTACGATGACAAAGGGTCTTGAGCCTATCGCACAAGAGGCCCAAAAGATACTGATGCATGATGCCAAGCAAGAGATGGCACTTGAAGAGAAGACACATGAGATTTGTGAAGAAAATGAAGAGCAGATAGAGTTTAATCTTGTTGACGAGAGACAGCTCTTTTTTATGATTAAGAAGAAACTGGCTCCGGAGTTCGGCGTTATTTTGAACTATGAAGAGCGCTATTCAGACATTTCTCATAAGATTTTAGATGAACTTTACGAAGAGGATTTAATCCACTTTGACGTAACTGAAAACCGCATAAAAAATATTATTTATAATGCAATTACATCTTTCGTAGCTGAAGCTTCAGAGCTTGACAATGCGATTATGGACAAAATTAGAACTTACAAAAAAAGATATATCCCTGGAACTGACGAGTTTGATATTTTATATGAAAAACTTTATAAAGAAGAGATGATAAAAAGAGGTATGGAGTAGATGAGTATGAATGCAGTTAAAAAAAAGGCTTGGATTTATCTTGAAAACGGAACTTTTTTAGAAGCTAACAGCTTTGGTGCAGAAGATACTGTAGTAGGAGAGATAGTTTTTAACGTCTCTATGAGCGGGTATCAGGAGATTATGTCTGATCCCTCATATGCAGGGCAGTTTGTAACTTTTACTATGCCTGAGATTGGAAATGTCGGCGTTAACTCTCAAGATATGGAGAGCAGTGCGGCTCATGCCAAGGGGATGATAGTTAGAAAATATCAGGATAGATACTCAAACTTTAGAGCAGAGGGCTCACTTGCAGATTTTTTAAAAGAGCAAAAAGTTATGGGAATCTGCGATATTGATACAAGATACTTAACAAAGATGCTTAGATGCGAAGGTGCCATGATGATGATAGCATCCACTCAGATTAGCGATAAAACAGAACTGAAAAAGATTTTAGAGAACAGTCCAAGAATAGAGGATGTTAACTATATAGAGCAGGTTAGTACAAAAACAGCATATAAACATACTCAATCAACATATAACGACAGAGATTTTAAATATGACGCTGCACCGACTCCGCAAGCAAATGTGGTAGTTTTAGATTTTGGCGTAAAGACTAATATATTAAACGAACTTGTCAGTGCAAAAATAGGTGTTGAGGTTATTCCTAACAATTTTAGCGCAGATGCTCTTATAAAAAGATACAACTCTAAAGAGATAGACGGTGTGTTTTTATCAAACGGACCGGGTGATCCACTAGTGCTTAAAAATGAACATGCTGAAATAAAAAAGTTAATCGCTGCAAAAATTCCTATGTTTGGAATCTGCTTGGGTCACCAGCTTCTCTCAATTGCTCACGGTTATGACACATTTAAACTTAAATTCGGTCACCATGGCGGAAATCAGCCTGTAAAAAATCTCAAAACAGGACTAGTAGAGATTACGGCTCAAAACCATAACTATAATGTTCCTGACAACATTGTTGAAATTGCAGAGGTTACACATGTCAATCTCTTTGACAACACAATTGAGGGGTTACGATATAACAACTCCCCGATTTTCTCCGTTCAGCACCATCCTGAGTCTAGCCCTGGACCAAAAGAGAGCAGATATATCTTTGGCGAGTTCTTATCTTTAATAAAAAGATAGGGGCTTCTGCCAAAACTCACCACCTTCACGTAACTATTTTTTGTTAATAAAGTGTTAAGAGTAAACGAAAAATTAACTAAATAGCAAAATTTGTCAAAATCTTGTCATTATTTAAGAATTCTTAAACATTTATACTGTTAATATATCAATGTTAATTAGTTTAATAAATTTAGCCAAATTTAATTAGACTTAATTGCTTTGAATCTTTAAGGAGGCTATATATGGAAAATCGTCCATTAGAGTACGACTACACAGTTGCTAAGATGTTTATGTTTACAACAATTCTTTTAGGCATTGTTGGTATGCTCATCGGTGTAATATTGGCGTTTCAGCTTGCATTTCCAGGGTTAAATCTCATCTTGGGAGATGGTTTGGCTGAGTATACAAACTTTAGTCGTCTTCGTCCGCTGCATACAGATGCAGTTATATTTGGTTTTACGCTCAGTGGTGTTTTTGCTACTTGGTATTATGTGGGTCAGCGTGTTTTAAAAGTGTCGATGGCTGAGTCAAGACTGCTTATGACACTAGGAAAACTTCACTTTTGGCTCTACATAGCAGTGGTGGCTGCTGCTGTTTACTCACTTTTTGCAGGGGTAACAACCTCAAAAGAGTATGCAGAGTTTGAGTGGCCAATCGATGTTGGCGTTGTTGTTGTTTGGGTACTTTTTGGTATGGGTATGTTTGGTCTTATCGGTATTCGCCGTGAAAAATCACTCTATATCTCTGTTTGGTACTACATAGCGACATTCCTTGGTATCGCAATGCTTTATCTCTTTAACAACATGGAGATTCCGACATTCTTTGCTACATCTGCTGCAGGTGAGAGCGGCATAGGTGCATGGTATCACTCTGTTTCTATGTATTCAGGCACAAATGACGCGCTTGTTCAATGGTGGTACGGACACAATGCGGTTGCATTTGGTTTTACGGTGCCTATCGTTGCAATGATTTACTACTTTTTACCAAAAGAGTCCGGTCAGGCTATCTACTCTTATAAACTCTCGCTCCTCTCTTTCTGGGGATTGATGTTTGTTTATTTATGGGCAGGCGGACACCACCTTCTTTACTCAACTGTTCCGGACTGGATGCAGACGATGGGGTCGATTTTTTCTATCGTTCTTATCTTGCCATCTTGGGGTTCTGCTATCAATATGCTTCTGACGATGAAGGGTGAATGGCAGCAGGTTGCGGCTTCTCCGCTTATTAAGTTTATGGTTTTAGGTTCAACTTTCTACATGTTCTCAACACTGGAAGGTCCGATTCAGGCTATCAAATCAGTTAACGCGATAGCGCACTTTACAGACTGGATCGTTGGACACGTTCATGACGGTGTTCTTGGTTGGGTTGGCTTTATGATTATGGCTTCGCTTTATCATATGGCTCCGCGTGTATTTAAGCGTGAGATTTACTCTAAGTCGCTTATGGCTGCACAATTCTGGATTCAAACTTTAGGTGTTGTTCTTTACTTCTCTTCAATGTGGATTGCAGGTATCACGCAGGGTATGATGTGGCGTGCGCATGATGAATTCGGTAACTTGGCTTACTCATTTATCGATACGGTTACGGTTTTACATCCTTATTATGCTATTCGCGGTGTAGGCGGGCTATTGTACCTAACAGGCTTTTTGATGTTTGCGTATAACATCTATAAAACTATGACTTCTCGCCCTGTCCAAGAGCGTGAGCTACAAAATGCATCGCCTATGGGCGCTTAATAAAAAGGATTTAATATGTTTCATTGGTTAGAAAAACATCCGTTCTTTTTTGCGGTAGGTGTGTTTATAGCAATTGCGTTTGCAGGTTTAGTTGAAATTCTTCCAAGCTTTGCTCAGGCTTCTCGCCCTGTAATAGGAACGGCTCCATACTCTACTCTAGAGCTTGCCGGTCGTCATGCTTACATCAAAAATAGCTGTAACGCTTGTCATTCACAGCTTGTACGCCCATTTAAGTCAGAGACTGACCGTTACGGTCACTACAGCTTAAGCGGCGAGTATGCGTATGACAGACCATTTTTGTGGGGTTCAAAAAGAACAGGACCTGATTTGATGCGTGTAGGTAACTATAGAACTACCGATTGGCATGAAAATCATATGAAAGACCCTTCTTCTGTTGTTCCGGGCTCTATTATGCCGGCATATAAGTGGATGTTTACAAACAAGGCTGATATTGAAACTGTTTTTGCAGAGCAGTTGACGGTTGCACAGCACTTTTCGGTTCCTTATAACAAGCCCGTTCCTATGAAAGACGGCTCAACAAAAACTGTTAAGATGGGCGAGAGCGTTGCTGAAGCAAAAGCTATGGCTTTAGAAGAGGCAAAAGCAGTTGCTGCTGACATGAAAGACCAAGATGTAAAAGATGCGGTTGTTCGCGGTGAGATTCCTGAGATAGTTGCACTTATTGCGTACTTGAATAGTCTTAAGTAGAGGTTTGTGGTGGATATTGCACAATTTCAGGCTTACGGATACTTTACATTAACAATCTTGCTTGTAATCGCTCTGTATGGTTATATCTACCATTTGTACAGCGCGAAGAGGGATGTTGATGGGGTCGACTATGAAAGTTATAGCGATATGGCACTTAAAGATGATTTGGATGACGCTCCGGTGTCGCCAAAGTCTGATAAGAAAGAGAAATAGGAGAGATATATGAATAAGCTTTATCTTGGGGGAATTGTAGTAGTTATCGTAATGCTTGGTGCTACTTTCTTGTCGGTTGGAACAAGCAAGGGTGGTTTAAATGGTGATATTGTCAACATGCTCGCAGTTACGGGAGCGATTGCTCTAGTTATAATTACAGTTTTTGTTGTAATTAAATATGTTCGTCAAATGCAGGTGGACAGTGCGACCGGTGAACTTGCAGAAGAAAATTGGGATGGAGTAGGCGAATATAAAAACAGCGTTCCAACCGGTTGGGCTGTTATGTTTTTGCTTACAATGGTATGGGGTATGTGGTACTGGACAATAGGTTATCCGGTAAATGCATATTCACAAATTGGTGAGTATAATGAAGATGTTGCGGCTCATAACACTAAATTTGAAGCGCAATACAAAGAGATTACTGGTGATAGACTTGTAGAGATGGGTGAGTCAGTTTTCTTGGCAGAGTGTAAAGTTTGTCATGGTATAAATGCTGACGGTATTGATGGCAAGGCGGCTAATTTAAATAAAAGAATTAGTGTAGCCTCTGTTAAATATGTGCTTGAAAAAGGCTCAAACAATAAGCTTTTAGGTATGGAAATGCCGATGCCTGATAGAAACGGTCTTTTCAACTCAACGACTGGTGCTTTGATTACGGATGCTGAAATAGATGTTGTTTCTGCATACGTTGCAAACGGTATGAGCGGAGAGGGTGCCGATATTTTTGCCGGTGCATGTTCTATGTGTCATGGAGCAGACGGCAAAGGTATGGAGTTTGTTGCGCCAAATCTTGCAGGATATACGCCGGTGTTAGTGACAAATGTACTTAACAACGGCAAAAAGGGCTCTATAGGTGTTATGCCTAAGTTTGATAGACTTAACGACAAACAAAAAGAAGCTGTTGGTGCATATATCACCAGCTTAAGTAAATAAGGAGTCAGGTATGAATGAGAACAGAAGCATATTTTCTCTTGATGGAATAACTGGCATGTTGATTGCAACAGTGTTGCTGCTTACTATTTTGGTTGGACTGAGTGTTTGGGCAATAAATGTTCAAAATACGAGCGCAGCAAATTTTTACGATATTAAAGATGAGCATCTTATACAAATGAGAAGCGTTGATAACGCTAAACATTTGGTAGATGTAAAGTAGAGGGGTAAAGAATGGAAAAAATTATTACATGGGGTCTTGTTATAATGGCTATATATACACTTTACGCGGTATTAACGCCAAATCATCTCTATATTGGCTAGGAAATTTCATTGAAGTTTTCAAGAGGGCTTTTGGCCCTCATCCTCACACTTTTTTTTCACACTTTGCTATCGGCACAATATTTATATAAAGATGAACTTATTTTCAATCCCGCATTCAATGCAGAAGTTGAAAAGTTAGGCTCTGAACTCTATCAAAAAACGGGAATATCTTTAAGGCTTGTAATGCTTAAAGAGTTGCCAAATGACATGAATATTGTAGAGTACGAGAAAGAGCTGATGAAGGATTTTAACTCCTCTACGGTTCTGCTTACTTTTTCAGAGATGGACTCTAAGGTAGATATTCTGGCAAATCCACCATCTTTATATGAATATTTTGACAAAAAACAGGTATTAAGCCCCATATCGTCACCTGTTCAGGCATTTGTTATAGCGCTTTTAAATATGAATTTTAGCGATATGAGCAGCGGCGGGACGATTATTCCTCTTTTGGCTCAAAAAGCTAAAGCGGGAGAAGTTTTAGGCAAATACTCAGGCTCAATGTTTAACGGCTATGCGGACATTGCAGAGCAGATAGCCCAGAGCAAGGGAGTTGTGCTGGAAAATGCTGTTGGTAATGCAAACCAAAACAGTATATTTGTGGTAAAAGTGTTGTTCTACGGTTTTATCCTTTATGCTATATTTATGTACATTAAAAGAAAACTATACAGAAGAAGGCATAAAAATGAATCTAAGTAGTGGCAGAATCTGGCCTTATGCAATAGGCATATCTATCACCCTTGTGTTTAGTGCCTGCGTTGCAACAATAATTATTACAAACAAGATGCCTGTTGAGAAGAGTGATACCTATATGATGGGTTATCATGAAGCAGACGATATGGCAAATCAGATAATAGAAGCTAAAATAGCTTTTGATAAAAAGTATAAAATTGAGTATATTTCAGAGGAGCTTAAAGCGCAAAACGGTGTTGCAAAATACAGAGTAAGCGATTTAAACTCAAATCCTGTAAATAACGCAGAGATAAAAATTGTAGTGACAAGACCTAACAACCATAAATTCGACCAAGAGTTAACCAATCCAAAGGTTGAAGACGGCGTTTATACTTTTGACTCCATCACTCTTGCGCTAGAAGGAAGATGGGATGTCATGGCAAAGGTAAATGTCGGCGAACTTCATAGATTTTATAACATTAAAACTGACACAAGAGGTATGGAAGTAGTAGAATATTAGGTTATAATAAACCTATGAATAACTCTATAATAGTCTTGCCATCAGCTCGTGCCGTGCGTCATGAGCAACTAAAAGTAGAGGGGACAACTCTATTTTTGCCAAACTTTACAACTATGAGCGACTTTGTCTCGAGGCTGTGCATAGTAAAAGATTTTAAAACGCTTGATGAAGACGGCAGAGTTTTGCTTCTTCTTGAAGCAAGCGATTTTAAAAATTTTAAAAACCTCCAAATCCAGCGTAACTTTTTCACATTTACAAAAAACTCATCGTATATATTTAGATTTTTTGAAGAGCTAAGTGCGGAGATGTATGATATAAGAGTACTAAGTACTTCGGATATCTACGGCGAGTATGAGGAGCATATAGCCATACTTGTGGAGCTCTACGCGAGATATGAGCAGCTCTGCAGTGAGAGAAAAGTGCTTGATAAGATATTTCTGCCAAAGCTCTACACTTTTAACGAAGAGTATGCAAAAAACCATAAAAATATTGAACTGCATGTAGAGGGGCATCTTACAAATTTTGAACTCTCTCTTTTGAATATATGCTGCGAATTTAGCAGTGTTGACATTATTTTTAATGCAAGCAGATTTAACACTAAAATGCAAAAAAAGTTCTTTGAGTTGGGAATTGAACTCGAAGCTGGATACAGATATAAAATCTCACTAAACACAAAAGAGATAGTTCAAAAAGAGAGAATCATAGAGAACAAAAATGTAACATGTGAATCTTTTAGCGAGCCAGTTTTGCAGGCGGCATTTGTCAAAAAGAAGATATATGATTTTATAAAAAAAGGGTATGAGCCAGAGAATATCGCGGTTATCCTGCCGGATGAGAATTTTGCAAATATATTAAAGAGATTTGACACAAAATCAAACTTCAACTTTGCGATGGGCGAATCTTTTGGTTCAACATATATATTTGAAAAACTAGATGCTACATGCAAGTTTATAGAGCAGGATTCCAAAGAGAATGAGGCAAGGCTTAATCGTGTCGGTGACGAGCTTTACATCCCTCTTCGCTCAATCTATGGCAAAAAGAGCCAAGATGTAGATATTTTAGCTTTTTTAAACAGGTACAAAGAGGGTTTTGCTTCCAAAAAAGAGATAAAGATTTTTGATGAGGAGCTTTACGGCTTTAAAAATATCCTTTCTTACATGAGAGATATGAGTGTGAAATCTCTTTTGTCCGTTTTTCTCCAGAGGCTCTCATCAAGAACGCTTGATGACGTAAGAGGTGGAAAGATAACCGTTATGGGCGTTTTAGAGACACGCTCTGTAGAGTTTGATGCGGTGGTGATTGTTGATTTTAGCGACTCAAACGTTCCCAAAAAGAGCGATAAAGATATGTTTTTAAATACCCATGTAAGAGAGACGGCAAACCTGCCGACTATGAGTGATAGGGAAAATCTTCAAAAACACTACTATGAGATGCTGATAAACAAAAGCAAAGAGGTGGCAATTTCGTTTGTAAAATCAAAAGAGAGCAGCGGGTCTAGGTTTTTAAAACAGCTGGGCATAAAAGAGCAAAACAGACACAATGAGGCGGATTATGCAGGGGTGCTTTTTAATGGAATTACCTGCGCCAAAACAGAAGAAGCCGATATTGTTTTGGAGTACAGTTTCAGGGATAAAACGCTCTCTGCTACAAAGCTGAAAACTTTTTTAACATGTAAGAGAAAATATTATTACAAATATGTCAAATATATCGAAAATCACGAGATTCCAAAAGATATGCCAAAAGAGCATGAGATTGGCTCTGCCGTGCATAGTGCGCTCAAAGAGCTCTATGCCCAGAGAAGCTTTTATGAGAGTGCAGATGAGCTTAAGCGTGATTTGGATGCAGAGCTTAAAAATGCCTGCGGAGAGAGCGAGCTTGAGGAGTATCTGATAGCTATGCAAAAAAGAAGAATGGATATTTTTTGTCAAAACGAGGTTAAAAGATTTGCGGATGGCTGGATGGTAGAGCAGTGTGAGGCGAGTTTAGAGAGTGAATTTGCTGGAATGAGATTAGTCGGGCAGATAGACAGAGTAGATAAAAGAGGCAATGAAGTTTTCGTTCTTGACTATAAGACAGGCTCCTATCCGCTTTATACAGAGAAAAATTTTACGGAGGCGACGGACTTTCAGCTTGAGTTTTACTATCTGTTGGCTCAAAAATTTGGCAATGTTGTCGGCTGCGGATATTATGACTTAAAAGAGTCAAAAATAGTGGACGAGCCTTTTTTACAAGAGAAATTGGCACTTTTAGAGTCACATGTAAATGATTTGTTAAATATCGAAGATGTAAACTTTAGCAGGTGCGAAGATGTCAAAAACTGCCTGTTTTGCGACTATAGAGTTATGTGTGGGAGAGAGTGATGTTTAATGACCGCCATTGCGAGCAAACCCTACCCCGTCATTGCGAGCGAAGCGCGGCAATCTTATATTATATATGACAAAATGAAATATTTTTGTTGGTTTGGCATTAGATTGTGTTACTATTTTGCACGAAAAGTGGTAAAGCACTAATAATAACGGTTATAACTGCTTTCAGCGATTAGTTTAAATAGTCGAATAGAGAACTCAATATAAATTAAAACAGTAGGTTGTTATGGGTAAAAAAGGTTACTACAAGTTATTAAATGTAACAAAAGAAGCGACAGCAAGTGAGGTTAAAATTGCTTATCGTATAAAGGCTAAAGAACTCCATCCTGATATAAATAGAGATTTTGATACAACAACACAATTTCAACAGTTAAATGAAGCATATGAAGTTCTAAGTGATGTAGTACAAAGAAAAAAATATGATGACAATCCTTTTGTTTATATTTCTAATGGTGAAATAAATGATAATGATTTTATAAAATTCAATACAAATATAGATACATTAAAATGTAATTGTGACGATTGGAGACAAAATAGAAGCATATATCCATATTATGACCCTCGAAGATTATGTAAACATTTAATAGCAAAATTTCCAATATTAAAAGTTGACCACAATGCTAATATAATAGAATTAGATCTTCCAGAAGAATTAAAACCATTTCAAAGGCACATTAAACATAGAAAATACTCTCATAGAGGCTTTAAATTATTTGAAGAGATTGTATTTTTAAAATCTTCAATTGTTGTGGTTGATTATTATGGCACTCACTTGTATTTACACTTAAAAAAACAAAAAGACTCATTTTGTTCCTATCAAGTTTTTGAAGTTCATAAATATAAAGGTGTTGGCTATAAATGGATGGAACAAGACGATACTGAAATTCTTTTTAAAGATAATATTGATGGCAAAGACTATATAAATAAAAGATTTAAAGTAATTAACGCTGATGTGCCTTTGTGTAATCGTTTATATAAACAATTTAAAGAAGAGGAAAAATACCGTCAAGCACAGAAATACGATGAAAAATATTCTAGAATAACAACTGAGTTATTACAACTGTTCAAATCACATTATACTACACGCACTTTTAATGAAAAACTTAAGATGATGGGATACTTGGTAAAATTTAAAGAATTAAATAACAATAAGTGGATAGTTAAAGATGATGGTCTCAAGTATGGCATAAACAATTGTTTAGCTTATGAAGTGTTTACAAAAGATATACCAGATTGGTATATCTTTACAATGTTTGATTATAAAACAATGTCATATAAAGATATAGTACAATTTAAACCACCAAAAGAAACATGTGTTATATGGGAAATACAAAAATTTACAAAATTATTAGAAATAATGGATGAGTATATCGAGCCACTAAAACCAAAAAAAGCAGAAGAAAAAATTAGTAAAAAAGAAATAGAGAGAATGAAATGGCTTAGTCATGTAAGTTGTCATAAATGTGGTTCAAAAAATATACATAAAAAAAACAAAAGAGTATATGGATATGGAACAGTACGGAGATACCAATGCATGGACTGTAAATCTATATTTCAAGAACAAAAACCAAAAAAAGCAGAAGAAAAAATTAGTAAAAAAGAAATAGAGAGAATGAAATGGCTTAGTCATGTAAGTTGTCATAAATGTGGTTCAAAAAATATACATAAAAAAAACAAAAGAGTATATGGATATGGAACAGTACAGAGATACCAATGCATGGACTGTAAATCTATATTTCAAGAGCAAATTGATGAAAATTCATTAGAAGAAAAAAATGTTAATTGTACTACTGATGTGGAAAATGAGAAAAGTAAAAGTTTAAATGAGCAAAAGTTACAATCTACAGAACTTGATTTTAATGTAGAAAAAGGCAAGAAGTCTAGTTTTCCATCATATGTAGTTGATTTTATGAAAAAATTTGGCACAAAAAACTAAGATGGAGTTTTCAAATGATTTTCGATGAAAATATTTTAGAAAAAAGAAAACAACAATGACAACAACAGTGGCAAATTCAAAAGCACTTAATAGATTTAAAACTCTTGAACAAGATTTTCATAATATTCATAACAATAAGTATGGTTATGATTTGTTTATCTATGCTAGCTCACACGAAAAAAGCATTATTATGTGTCCTGAACATGGAAAATTTGAACAAAACCCGACAAATCATCTTCAAGGCAAAGGATGCCCTGCATGTGCTATTGAATTAAGAGCTGAAAATAGAATAAAGAAAATAAGAGAAGATTTTATAACAAAAGCTAAAAACATTCATGGTAATAAATATGATTATAGTAAAACCTTTTACAACGGAAGTTCAAAGAAATGTATTTTTATTTGTAAACTTCATGGAGAATTTCAGCAATTGCCATTGGCACATTTAAAAGGTAAAGGTTGTTCTAAATGCGGTGATTTATCTATGGCAAATAAACAAAGTGCCGAACATAGAAAAAATTTTGAAATAAAAGCATCTAAAATTCATAATAATTTTTATGATTACAGTAATTATATTTATATTAATAGTCAAACTAAAGGTAAAATTATTTGCCCTATTCATGGAGAGTTTCAGCAAGTACCCACTAAACATATTAATGGAAAGCAGGGTTGCCCTAAGTGTGGAAGTGAAGCAATGGCTGAAAAACAAAGTGCTGAAGCTAAAAAAGAATTTAAAGATAAAGCTTTTAAAACACATGATGGAATATATGATTACTCAAAATTTTTTTATAAAAATTCTAGTACAAAATCTATAATTATATGTTCAAAGTGTTTGCATGAGTTTAAGCAAACACCAGAAGATCACTTACGAGGAAGAGGTTGTCCTAACTGTAAGTCAAAAAGAGATAATAATGCGATTTATATTTGGCAAGCTTTAAAAGAATTTTATGAAGGTAAACCTCTGTATAAAATTGGGGTTACATCTTCAAGGCTAAAAAAGAATAGAATAATTCAAGTAGTAAGTAAATTAGGGTGGGAGTATAAAATTATTTTAATAAAAAATGTGACATGTGAAGCGAGAGAGCTAGAACGGAAACTACACACAATAGGAACAAATCCAAATCTTACTGGCTTTGATGGTGCTACTGAATTTAGAGCTTTTGATGAGTATGAATTACAAAAGGCTATAGATGTAATTACTCCATATATTAAAAATGAAAAAATAATGGAGCAGTTAACATGACAAGCAAAAATTTCAACGAAATATTACAAAGTGCACAAGAGGCAAAACAAAAAACTTGTTATTTGGAATTAGCACATGACATTTAAAAATCTAATCTCAAACATAAACGACATACACAACACCTTGCAGATAAAAGCTCTGCAAAGTGTGAGTGTAAATCTAACCATCAGAAATTATCTCATTGGTCATTACATAGTCGAGTATGAGCAAAATGGAAATGATAGGGCTGAGTATGGGGCGAGAGTTCTTGAAAATATGGCTGATGATTTGAAACATATTAAAGGAATGTCAACAACAAATTTAAGGCTTTTTAGACAGTTTTATAGTATGTACCCTCAAATTCATCAGTCACTGCCTGACCAATTGAAAATAGCTATAAAGATTCATCAGTCGGTGACTGATGAATCAAAGATAAATCTAAAAGTACAAGCAAATAAGCTTTTAACTCATCTTACTTTTACTCACTTTGTAGAACTTATAAAAATTGACAACGATACAAAAAGACTTTTTTATGAAGTAGAAGCAATTAAAGGCAATTGGAGTGTACGAGAACTAAAACGACAAATAGAAACACTGCTTTATGAGCGAGTAGGTTTGTCAAAAGATAAAAATGCTTTACTTAAAAGTTTAGATAGTAAAAAAGAGATTTACAATCCTTTGGATATTATCAAAAATCCATATATTCTTGAATTTACAGGTCTACAAGAAAAGGCAAGTTATAGTGAAAGTGATTTGGAAAGTGCACTTTTAAATCATATTGAAGATTTTTTACTGGAACTTGGAACTGGTTTTTGTTTTGAGGCGAGACAAAAAAGAATATCGATAGAAAATGAGCATGACAGAGTTGATTTGGTTTTTTATCATCGAATATTAAAGTGTCATGTTCTGGTAGATTTAAAGGTCAGAGCATTTTCCTATGCAGATGTCGGGCAGATGAATTTTTATCTCAATTACTATAAAAATGAGATTTCTAGCAAAAATGACAATCCTCCTATTGGCATCATTCTTTGTACTGATAAAAATCATACAAAAGTAGAATACGCTACAGCAGGGCTAGATGAAAATATGTTTATATCGAAGTATAAAATTGTTTTACCATCTGTAAATGAACTTGAAAAATTTATTGATGAAGAGATACAAGATATTAAGGTCGAGAATTTCGACTTTTAAATAAAGGAAAAAAAATGAATGAAGAAGAAAAAAACAAGAACAATCCGTTGCACGGTGTAAATCTGCAACATATTTTGGAGACTCTAGTTGAGCGTTATGGGTTTAAAGAGCTGGGCAATAGGATTGACATCAGATGCTTTTTGATAAATCCGACTATAAGCTCATGCTTGAGGTTTCTTAGAAAAACTCCGTGGGCGAGAACAAAAGTCGAAGAGTTATATATCAGAGAGTGCAAAAACAAGTAGGTAAAAATAATCAATGGAGATATTGTGTTCATAAATAACCTAGCCTACGAGGCAAGTGCAGGAAGCGGAAAAACTTTTATGCTAGTTGTTCGTTACCTTAGTTTGCTTTTTAAAGGTGCCCAGCCATCAAAAATACTCGCTCTTACATTTACAAACAAAGCCGCAAATGAGATGCAGGAGAGGATAGTTGCTACGCTTGAAGAGCTTGATAGCAGAGGAGAGTTGGATGAGATAGTAAAGGTTACAGAGCTTTCACGAGAGTATCTGCTTGAAAATCGTGCGAGAATTTTAAATGAGTTTTTAAATTCGCATACAAAAATAATGACGATAGATAGCTTTTTTACAAAGATACTTAGAAAGTTCTCGCTATATGCTTCTTTGATGCCTGATTTCTCAACATTTAGCTCTCAGCATGAACTAAAGCTTTTATCACGGTTTTTAAAAGAGGTGAGTGTCGCAGGCAAAAAAGAGACGCTCATTATGCTCTCTCTTGCTTCAAACAAAAGGCTTACCGATATATTTGAGCTGTTGGACGAGTTTTATGTCAAGTTTGCCGAGCTTAAGCATATAGAGTTTAAAAAGCAGGATACTGAACAGTTTGAACAAGAGGCACTTTCTTGCATGTCGGAGCTGAAAAAAATTGTAATTTCCTGTAAGGCGGCTTCGAGTACAGCTATTAAAGGTGTCAGTGCTGAGAGTTTTGAAGAACTTTGCTCCAAGGCTTGGATAGAGAGGGAGAGTTTAAATTACAGTACATTTTCGAAGTGTTTTACTCCTACGATGGATGATTTGCTATTTAAAATAAAAGAGGCTATAAAAGAGCAAAACAGGGCAAAAGAGCAGAACTTCTTTTTTGCCATAAAAGAGCTGGTAAACATATATGCAAAGAGTAAAAAAGCACTCTATATGGACGATAGTGAGCTTAGTTTTAATGATGTTACATATCTTGTTTATGAGATTTTAAAGCTCATTGACGATAGTGAGTTTTTATACTTTAGACTTGATTCGCAGATAGAGCATATGCTGCTTGACGAGTTTCAAGATACAAGCATTTTGCAGTATGAGATACTAAAACCGCTCATAAATGAGATAACATCTGGTAAAGGCATCTTTGACAACGGAAGTTTTTTCTTTGTCGGAGATGTGAAGCAGTCTATCTACAGATTTCGCGGCGGCGTAAGTGCACTTTTTGATGCAGTGAGAGAGCAAAACGGCACTCATGTAGAGAAACTTCTTACAAACTATCGCTCACAAAAAGAGATTGTCGGGTTTGTAAACAGTGTCTTTGAACAAAAGATAAAAAACTATACTCCTCAATTAGCAAGAGCTGAGGCAGACGGCGGATTCGTTGAAGTTGTGCAAAATGATGAAGTGCTTCAAGAGGTAATCGTTCAGACTAAAAAGCTTTTGGATTTAGGTGCCAACATAAATGAGATTGCTATTCTTTGTGCGACAAACGGCGACGGAGAACAGGTAAAAGAGGCATTAGAGTCTCAAAATATAGAAGTAGTAACGGAAACAACAACAAAGCTTATTAACCAAAAAATGGTAAAAGCAATTTTAGAGTATTTGAAATATCAATATTTTGGGGAAGATATTTACTCATACAATTTTTTTGCCATTATTTCGCAAGAAGTTCGCCCCATTAAAAGAGTTGATTTTAATAATGTTCAAATATTAGATGTAGTAAAAGGCGCAATAGAGGAGTTTAAGCTCTTTAGCAATGATTTTAATCTCATTAAATTTTTAAGTGCTATATCCAGATACAGTGATATAGAGGCACTCTTATTTGAGTATGAGAGGTTGGATGCAAGTGCCTCCGCCTCCGAGCTAAACGGCGTGAGAGTGCTCACTGTTCATAAATCAAAAGGTTTAGAGTATGAGCATGTAATTGTTATGGACAGGCTTAAAAAAGCACCGCCTTCAAAAGATGTTATTATCTATGAGTACGATGATATAGCTTTAAAAAATATCTATCTTCGTATAAAAGGGCGTGATGCGGTAGATGCAGAGTACGCAAGAGCTCTGTTAAAAGAGAAATATTTAATAAAAGAAGACAGTTTAAATGCACTTTATGTTGCATTTACAAGAGCAAGAGAAAATCTTATAATTGTTCTAAAGTCAAAAGACTCAATGTTTGATATTTTGGATTTATTACCAAATAGATACGGAAAATTAACATGTAAGAAAAACTCTAATAAAATCAGCGATAAAACTGATTTTCATGCTTTGGAGTATAAAGAGCTTTATTACGGAACGCAGAGCGATATTTTAGCGGTTGAAAAAGCCAAAGAAGAGGATTTGAAATCCATAAACTTTGGAGTTGCAATGCACTATATGCTAGAGATGCTGGTGGAGTTAAAAGAGCATCATATAGCAAGAGCAAAAGATATGATGATAAACAAATATGGTCATGCCATAGAAAATGAAGAGATACAAGATATAGAAAATAGAGTAAAAATGCTTTTGCAAAACAGAGAGTTCATAGCTCTTGTTAAGGGGGAATGTTACAGAGAAAAAGCTATTAGATATAAAAATAATCTTCGATATATTGATCTTTTGGTAAAGAGCGGTTCAACTTGGAGTGTAATAGATTATAAAAGCGCAATCTCTTACTCAGAGCATCACATAAAACAAGTAGAGTATTATGTAAAAGCGATAAGAGAGATAACTAGCGATGAGGTAAATGGCTATATATGCTACTTGTTAAAAGATGAAATAAAAATTATTAACATGTAAAAGAGGTTTTTGTATCGGTAGGGGAGTTTCATGTGATTAATACATATGTCTAACCAAACATAAAGTTTTTTATGTTTATAATAATTTAATGTTTTAGGAGAGTGGATGGTTGGTAAGTCTTTAATTGTCGCTTTTTTAATTTTTGGAAGCCATCTGGTTGCCGATGCTCCGACTGCTGATTATGTTGAACTCCCTTATTTGGTTGTTGAAAAACCAGCTGCAAAATCTGAAAAAAATAGAGTTTTAGCTAAGGCTCAAGAGTATTTAGGAACATCATACGGATTTGGAAATAGCAGTGGGATTCAAACGGATTGTTCGGGGTTTACTCAGCAGGTTTTCAAAGAGTTTGGCGTGTCGCTTCCAAGATCTGCGGCAGAGCAGTCTAAATATGGTTTAAAGGTAGATATTAATAATTTAGAAGTTGGAGATTTGCTTTTTTATAGAACCTACAAAAAAGAGCCGTCTCATGTTGCTATTTATGCCGGAGATGGACAGATTATCCACGCTTCATATAGAAATAAACAAGTTCAATACGATGCAATCGATAAAGCTTACTATAAAAAGCGTTTTATATACGCAAAACGACTTACAATGGATGATCAAAATTTATCAATTGATTATTGTTTAAAAAATTGAACCCTGTTTCTACCAACTTCTTTAGCACTATAAAGTGCTTCATCCGCCTCTGCAAATATAGATGGGTAGTTGTTATGCTCATTTTTTAAGTCACTAACACCTATACTTGCAGTTACCTTTATCATTTTATCTTCGAACTCTACCGGTTCTTGCTCAATAGTTTTTCGTATATCTTCTGCAATTTGTATTGATGTTTGCAAATCAGTTTCTGGCAAGATAACAACTATCTCTTCCCCGCCATAACGCCCTACAAAGTCTGTTTCTCGTTGACACTCTGCAATTTTGTTACTAATTTGTCGCAATACTTCATCTCCGGCCAAATGCCCATAAGTATCATTAACGCTTTTGAAGTAATCTAAATCAATAATCATAACCGAAAGCTCTTTGTTGTAGCGTTTTGCCCGCTTAAACTCTATGTCAAGAGTTTCTTCTAGGTGTCGTCTATTCCATAATCCGGTTAGAGAATCGGTTTGACTTAGCAGCTCTATCTCTTTTGTTCGTTCTCCAACCAGATGTTCCAAACGCTCTTTTTCCGTTCTTGATTGTTCAATTGCAGAGTAGTAAAGCAACCTAGAAGTAAGCAGTGCAAAAAGAAGGGCTATTATGCTTGTAATCATTGCCGTGCTAAATAATTTATTTTCATGGCTTAAATAAGTTGAAGCATCAATTAGAAGCATCAGCTTCATTTTTGAGTTGCCTTGGTTTATATGAGAATCAGTAATAGCAAGGTATGTCAATTGACCATTAAGCATTGTCATACCTGATGTTTGGAGATTGTTATTATCTAAAACTGTTCCAATTAAATTTTTATCGCTGCTTATATATACATTTTGCTTTTCATCTATAATAGAAATTTGTTTAATATTTTTTGTAGATTTGACATACGCATGCAAAAAATCATTTATATTGGTTTTAGTTAGTATCGCAAGACTGTTTGTTACAGAACCATTGATTGATTTTAGTAAATTTTGTATATCAACCTGTCTTCTAAGAATGGAAAAATTATCTTTTGACCCTTTTTTTAAAGTGTATTCAGAGACATCTACAGATAAATCAATAATTCCGACAAGCTGATCTTTCAGATATATAGGGTAGTAGATTGACATTACATCTACAAAGTCGCGTACTTCAAAAAAGAAAGTACTTAATTGACGGTCTCCTTGCATGGTTTCAATAAAACTTTTAGAAGATAAGGTTTTTCCTATCTCTTCTTTGAACATTGAGTTTCTGATGGTGCCATCCGGTTCTAAATATCTAAATTCAAAAATCTCCAGTCCAAAAGAGACATCATTCACAAGTTTTTGAAGATTCATGGTTGATTTAATATCATCAAATCGCTCTATTGCCGAAGAAACTGAGCTTGCTATATTTAATGAATTGTTTTGCATCTGTGCCAAGAGAAGATTTTTTTGTGTTTTATAGTTGTAGTAAGACAGGTATGTTATCACTAACACCAAAGAGAAAAGTATGATTGGCACAGCATATTTTTTAATTAAAAACAAAGTTAATTACCTGCTGCATTAGGATCGGCTTTTTTGTAGCTATTATACGCTTTGTTAAAGTCGTGGTATGATTTATTCCATCGTTTGGTATGGCAACTTGCACAAATATCTTTTAGCACTTGCAAATTACCTGCTCCGGCAAGAAAGCCTCCGCCCGTAAATGCCTTGGCATCATTTTTAGTTTTATCTTTTGCTAACTCTATATGAACATTTCCGGGACCGTGACACCCTTCACATTGAACATTTGAGAGGCGCGGAGTTTTTTCCATATCAACAAAACCGCTCGGCACACGATGCCCTGTAGAGTGGCATGTCAAACAGTGGGAGTTGTTTTCATTTTTAGAAGGTATCAAGCTCTCCATCGCATGGTCATGCGGATCATTTTTTCTTCCAACAAAAAAGTTTCTATGACATAAGCGACACTTTGAATTGCCCACATAGTTGTATTTGCCAGAGTTAATAGCATCATTATATAACTTATCACCCATAGCTTTTTTTAGCGGAATCTCAGGCATAGGAGATGCTAGCTCGTCAATGACTCTCTGATTTTCAACTGCAAACACAGTTAACGCAAAAAGCGATAAAATTGCAAATACTTTTAAAATAGAAATTGAATGTCTTTGTACTTCGTTCATTAATCCACTTCTGTTAAAACTTATTATAAGCCCGATTGTAACATACAAATTATTTTAATTTTATTAACATAAATCAATAATATAAGTAGAGCCGCAGACAAACCTTAAAAAAACCATAAATTAAGCTATTTATAAGCAAAAGAAGATATACTTTCGCCAATTAAACAAGCATTTTATATGTGATGTTAAGAAAATTACTTGAAAGGTTCAAGAATGAAATTTACGAAAATTGCAACTCCTGAACAAATCGATCAAAAATGGGTTTTGATTGATGCTGAAGGTAAAACTTTTGGTCGTATTATTACTGAAGTAGCAACTATCCTTCGCGGTAAAAATAAGCCATGTTTTACTCCAAATATTGACTGTGGCGACTTTGTTGTCGTTGTTAATGCTTCTAAAGCAAAGTTTAACGGTCTTGGCAAAATTGCTAACAAAGAGTATTTTTCATACTCTGGTTACTTCGGAAGTGTTAAAAGCACTAAAATGACTGAGCTTTTAGCTAAAAATCCTGAGAAGCTTTACAAACTAGCTACTCGAGGTATGCTTCCTAAAACTAAACTTGGTGCTAAAATGATTAAAAAATTAAAAATATATGCAGGTGCTGAGCATCCTCACTCTGCACAACTTGCTAAGTAAGGATTGACATATGGCAAAAATATACGCAACAGGTCGTCGTAAAGCATCAATAGCAAAAGTATGGTTAACTCCAGGAACAGGCAATATGACTATCAACGGTCTTTCATTAGACGCATGGTTAGGTGGATTGGAAGCTAAAAAGCTTCGTGTTAAACAACCGCTTGCTTTAACAAAACAAGATACATCTGTTGACATTGTAGCTACTACATTAGGTGGTGGTTTCGGTGGTCAAGCAGACGCTCTTCGTCACGGTATCTCTCGTGCTTTAGTTGCTTTTAACCCAGCGTTAAAAGCTATACTAAAACCTGAGGGCATGATGACTCGCGATTCACGTATTGTTGAACGTAAAAAACCAGGCAAGCGCAAAGCTCGTCGTTCTCGTCAGTTTTCTAAGCGTTAATCCGCTGCAAGAACTTTTTTTCAGTGCTTCTTGCACTGTTAAAACTTCTCTAAACTTCTCATTAACAATTCACTGCACTTAACTTTGGTATAATCACTCAAAAAAAGAGTAATTTTGCACTACCTACTATTTCTGTTTTTATCAATAAACCTTTTTGCATCAACACTTCATTTGGCAACTTCTGCCAATCCATCAAGACTAAACCCTATTTTAGCCACAGACTCAAGTTCATCAGAGATTACCGGTTTTTTATTTAACGGACTTCTCAAGTATGACAAAGATTTATCGACAATTGTCGGTGACTTGGCGGAGGAGTTCTATTTTGAAGATGATAAAACTCTGCTTTTTAAGCTTCGCAAAAATGTGAAGTGGCATGACGGTAAAAAATTTAGCGCCAAAGATGTGCTCTTTACCTACAATGTGCTTATATCATCAAAAATAAGTTCACCCTACAGTGCAAATTTTAGATTTGTACAAGGCGTAGAAATCGTTGATGAGTTTACGCTAAAAGTCAGATATAAAGAGCCTTATTTTAAGGCGCTGGAGACTTGGATGATGGGCATTTTGCCTGAACATATTTTGAGGAATGAACAAAATTTGATGAACTCATCATTTAACACAAATCCAATAGGAACAGGCGCATATAAACTTGAGCAGTTGGAATATTCAAAAAATATTATACTTAGTACGTTTGATGACTACTTTGAGGGACGCGCAAAGATAGATAAAATATCTTTTCATGTTATTGCAGACCCGATGACACGCTTTTTGATGCTAAAATCAGGTGCGCTTGATGTCGGAAATATCGAACCGATGCAGTATGAGAGACAGTTAAATGATGACTTTTTTAAAAAGTTTAATATTTATGAAAATATTTCGCAATCATACAGCTATCTAGGATTTAATCTGCGCCTTGAGAAGTTTAAAAATCCAAAGGTTCGGGAGGCTCTCTCTTTGGCGATAAACAGGCAAGAGCTGGTCGATATTCTTTTTTTTAACCATGCAAAAGTTTGCAGCGGACCTTTCCTCCCTGGAACAAAAGCATTCAATGAAAATGTAAAAGCACCTCTTTTAGATATAAAAAAAGCAAAGAAACTTTTAAAAGAAGCCGGATATGATGAAAATAATCCTTTTACTTTTGAGATTGCAACATCAAACTCCAGTGAACTAAGACCCTATGCTGCGCAGATACTGCAGCATCAGCTTAAAAAAGCGGGCGTAGTCGTCACTTTGAGGGTTATGGAGTGGCAGGCATTTTTAAATATGGTGGTTTTCCCACGCAAATTTGACAGCGTGTTGCTTGGATGGGGGCTTTCTCCCACCCCAGACCCATATATGTTTTGGCATAGCGACAGTGACAAACAGGGCGGGTTTAATTTGGTAGGTTATCACAATCCCAAAATAAACAAGATGATTGAAGAGTCCCAAAGTATGATAGACAATGAGAAGTTAAATGCTTCATGGAGAGAGATGTTTAAAATAATAACAGATGAAAATCCATATCTCTTTTTATATATTCCAAACTCAATTACAACGGTTAGCAAAGATATAAAAAACATTGAGCCGGCTCCTATTGGAATCTGGCACAACTACATAAAATGGGAGAAATAGATAGTTTTTATTGTTATCTAGTTAAAATGGCAAGAAATAATATATAGTGGAAAATGAATGTTAAATAAATATTTAAAAATATTAAAAGATAGCTGGTTCTATTCAAATGAATGTACGGTTAAAGAAGTCGTTCATTATATTAAAACAACGGCTAAGCTTAGGGACACACAAGTAGAAGCGATTGAAATTTATCTATATTTGAAAATAAAAGGGGAAAATAAACCCTTATGGCAACTTTTTTCTGAAGGGCTATTTTTAGAAAAAATTGATGCAAATGATTTAACGGCACAATACCTTTTAGAAAAAAAAGAGTTTCAAAAACTCTCACTCTACCAATTTGCAAAAAAAGAACTTCCTGCGCTTGCAAAACATATTAACGATAAAAATATATCCAATGAAGAGTGCGAACGAATCATAAAACAGATATTTTATAATGTAGATTACAGCGATTATCTCCTTTCTCTTCCTATGGGTGCAGGGAAAACTTTTTTGATGGCTTCATTTATCTATCTTGATCTTTATTTTGCACTTAATGAACCTAATAATAAACACTTTGCCCATAATTTTCTCATTCTTATTCCATCAGGTTTAAAAAATTCTATTGCACCATCTCTTAAATCTATAGCTTCTTTTGACGGTAGCTGGGTGTTGCCTGAAACGGATGCAAAAAAAATAAAAAAACTTCTAAAATTTGATATTTTAGATGTTCCCAAAACGGCAAAAAAATCAAATCTAGCGGTGAATCCAAATGCGGCAAAAGTCAATAGTATATTGCCAAATCCTTTTGGACAAATATTTGTGGTTAATGCTGAAAAAGTTATTTTAGAATCCAAACTAAGCGGAATATTTGAAGATAAAGAGATAGTAGAGAATGAACTCAAACAAAAGTTAGCGCTTATTCCAAATCTTTCTATTTTGATCGATGAAGTCCATCACGCCGCAAGTGATGATATAAAACTTCGCCAAGTGGTTTCATGGTGGAATAAACAAGGAAATATCACGACAGTGTTAGGTTTTAGCGGAACGCCGTATCTTAAAAGTGCAGAAAAAATCTTTGTTGATGAAAATCTATTTTTCAAGTTTAGCAGCATTACCAATACGGTTTATTACTATCCGCTGACAACTGCCATACAAAACTTTTTAAAAATTCCTACGGTAAAAAGTGCAAACTTAGAAAAAACAGAGATTTTAACACAGGCGATAACCGACTTTAATACGCTTTATAAAGAGAAAGTTTACGAGGATGGCACTATCGCTAAATGTGCTATTTATTGTAGCAGTATAGAGGATTTAGAAACCGTTGTCTATCCTCATCTCATCACAAAACTCGAAATTCCTAAAGAAGATATTTTGAAATTTCACAAGGGTAATAGTGAGTATAAATCAAGTGCAAGTGATGAGCTGGAATTTAGAACTCTTGATCTGCCTAGCAGTAAAAAAAGATATATTTTACTTGTGCAAGTGGGTAAAGAGGGGTGGGATTGTAGAAGTCTTACATGTGTGATACTTAGCGGAAGTAGCGACAGCCCTAAAAATATGGTGCTTCAAACAAGTTGCCGATGTCTAAGGGAGGTTGATAAAAACGACAATACAGCACTCATTTGGCTCAACAACGCAAACGCTAAAATCTTAAATGAACAGCTCCAAAAAGAGCAAAATAGCTCTATCGAAGAGATAAACAACCTAACAAGAGCAAGTGGTGAGAATCTTATAGAGCGAGTATCGAGAGCAGAAACGCTTCATCTTCCAAATATTGATTTTTATCAACTCCGCATCAAATACACAACGACAAACATTGAAGCAAATGCAAACACAAAAAAGAAACTTCAAGCAATCATTAAAAATATAGCGGAGTATAAAAGTGAAGTTTTTATCCATAGTGGAGAACTGGGAAATATCAATGAAAACTTAGAGATTAAAGATACATTGAACGGGATGAAACTTGGTTTTGAAGATTGGATATTTCAACTCTCTAAAAACAGTTTTATGCAACTCTCCATGGAAGATATAAGAGTGCATGAGAGCGAACTTATGAAGATATATAAAATGATTGAAAAAGATGGTTTTTTAAATACTCTCGTTGACTTTTCAAAACTCAATAATGATATTGCCCTAGCTTTTAGTATCAAACGGGATTTAAACTCAGTAAGTGAGACTATAAAGCAAGAGGCGCAGTTTTTAATCGCTGAAAAGTTACATGCGGTTGAATACAATGATAAACTTTACCCTTCACTTACAGCTATAAAACAGATACAACAAGCCGATGCAGATCCAAATTTTATAAGTGAATTTGATGAAAATAAAAAGAAAAAAAGCATAGAATTAATAACAGCAGGCAAAGCGGATGAAGCTATAGAGGTACTTGGCGAAAACCTTGAAACAGCTGCAAAAAACAAAGACAGCTCATTTCACTATATGCCATACGATTTCAGACAAAGCGGATTGGAAAAGGCTTTACTGGAAAAATCTTTTGGACTAGAGAGTTTTAAAAATCATAACTTAGAGATTTACTACAACGGCGAGCGAGGTTTGAGCGAGTTTGTCATCGAGTGTTACAAAAAAAATAAAAACAATTACCGCTACATCGGCAGATACACCACAGATTTTCTCATCATCAAGCGAGATGAGAAAAACAGCATCGCTAAAGTTTTGATACTAGAGACCAAAGGCGAGGGCTTTGCAAACGATGAAGCTTTTAAAGCTAAAAAAGAGTTTGTAAACGGTGAGTTTATCGCTAAAAACAATGAAGCTTTTGGATACAAACGGTTTGATTTTTTGTATCTCGAAGATAGCAAGAGTTTAGAGCAAAACCTCTCTTTGCTAGATAAAAAAATAACGCAATTTTTTAAGGAAAACTAACATGCCGATAAAATATATACCCTACTCCAAAGAGCCTGTGCGAGGGCAAGCGATCTTAAACAACATCAGCAGAAGCGTGAGGCTTTTGAGCTACAAAGACCATGACAAAGTGCATGAACGCATCATAAGGGGCATCCCTTACTATGAACTCAAAGAGCTTGAAAAAGTGGGTGATGAGAGTGAAAACTTAGTCATACGAGGAGAGTGTCTCTCGGCTTGTGCGTATCTCAAAGAAAATGATATTAAAGTGGATTTGGTTTACATCGACCCGCCGTTTGCAAGCGGAGCAGATTATGCGAAAAAAGTTTATATTCGCAAAAATCCAAAATTGGCAGAAAAAATCAAACAAGCCGAAGAGGAGTTGGAGTTTAGCGAACTTGTCGCCTTTGAAGAGAAGATGTACGGCGATATTTGGAACAAAGAGGATTATCTCAACTGGATGTATGAAAACCTTATGGCGATAAAAGAGGTGATGAGCGAGACAGCGAGTATCTATGTTCACTTGGATTGGCATATCGGACATTATGTCAAGATTTTGATGGATGAGGTTTTTGGGGAGGAGAATTTTATAAATGATATAGTTTGGTGCTATGCTGGTGGAGGCATTCCTAAAAAAGCACTTCCTAGAAAACATGATAGTATTTTTTTCTATACAAAAAATGCTCAAGAACCAAATAAGGCTGATATTTTTTATCCGCCAATGAAACAGTATTCTCAGACTGGTTCAGGAAGAAGAAGTGACGGTACAAAGTATAATTTAGAAGATGAAACGCCTCAAAATGATTGGTGGGTGGATATTCCAGTTGAAAATACTCAATCAAGCAATGATACTGGTTATGCTACTCAAAAACCAGAAGGTCTTTTAGAACGCATCATCAAAGCCTCCTCGAACGAAAACATGACAGTATGTGACTTTTTCGGCGGCAGCGGTGTTACTGCAAAAGTGGCTCATGATCTGGGTCGTCGTTTTATCCACTGCGACATCGGGGTAAACTCTATCCAAACGGTGCGAGATAGATTGGTAGAAGCAAAAGCTAGTTTTAAAATATTAGAAGTGCAAGACGGTATCAATCTCTTTAGAAACCCAATTCAGACGATGGACAAACTAGCCTCTATGATAGAGGGGCTAAACACTTCAAGACCTGAGGGGATAAACTCCTTTTGGTTTGGGACTATCACGAACAGCAAACACGGCACCATGCCTGTGTATGTGCCGGATCTGCGAGACTCTACCAAAAAAGTGCTTGACATTGTGGCGATAAATGAGATC
Organism: Sulfurimonas sp.; assembly: GCA_041654255.1. Taxonomy (GTDB): domain Bacteria; phylum Campylobacterota; class Campylobacteria; order Campylobacterales; family Sulfurimonadaceae; genus Sulfurimonas. The sequence continues at coordinate 16,473 of JBAZDX010000013.1, read as the reverse complement.
ATCAACGGCGAGATCCATAAGTTTGACAACTACGACGGCGAGATCAAAAAGGTGATTGTTTATTATATCGATGTGCAAGAGTTGAGTGAGATCAAAAAGTTTATCAGAGATAACAATGAAACACTCATAGAGGTGGAGCTAAGAGACCTAAAATCTGTGCTTGATTTTGTAGTCGTAGATGATATTGTCAAGTTTAGTCTAAACGAAGAAGGTCTCCTTTATGAGTTACAAGTAAGCGCATTTTACAGCGATAGGCTCAAACAAAAGATGGATGAGTTTAACGCTAAAAAAGCTCTAAGCACTAAAGGAAGCTTGATAGAGATAAGCAAGGAGGGGTTGGAGCTTATCGAGTATATCAGTCTTGACTGCACCAATAATGAGGGTGTTTGGAAGAGCGATAGTGAAATCAAAATAGATAAAAACGGTTTCATCTCTATCAACGGAACAAAAACAAAAGAGTTTTGGAACGGAGTCATAAGCTCAAACAGAAAACCAAAAAGACTCAAAGTGCGAAATATCGCAGGGGATGAGGTTGTTGTGAGTTTAAAGTCATGATAATCTTATTCGATTTGGACGGCACGCTTATCGACTCTACCGAGGCGATTTTAGAGTCGTTTCATCACTCTTTCGACGTGCATAAACATCCAAAGCAGAGCGATGAAGAGATAAAAGCTCTTATCGGTTATCCGCTTGACATCATGTATGAAAATTTAGGGGTCAAGAGAGAGCTGATTTTGGATTTTGTAGCAACTTATAAGGAACATTACCGCGATATTTCAACGCAAAAAACCACTCTTTTAAAAAATGCAAGAGAAGCAGTTTTGTTGGCTAAAGAGTTTGCTACGCTTGGGATAGTTACCACAAAAACAGGTCGCTACTCTAGGGTGTTAATGGAGCATTTTGGACTAATGGAGCATTTTGAAGTTTTAATAGGCAGAGAAGATGTCCAAAACCCAAAACCGCATGAGGAGCCAATATTAAAAGCTCTGGAAAAACTGGACACACAAAATAGAGAAATATGGATGATTGGAGATACTAAGCTGGATTTGATTGCCGCAACAAATGCTAATGTAAATTCAATAGCTGTTTTGAGCGGTTATGATGACCTAGAAACATTAAAAAAGTTTACAAATGTTATATTAAATGATGCGCTCGAAGCAACCTTATATTTGCAAAATAGGAAAAAATAACACACTTTTGCCACTTCTTAAAAAAGAGCAAACCATCAAGCTATATTTAAGAGCAACTTGTCTAAAATGAGGGGCAAAATAGAATTGATGGTTCTTGTATATTTATATTAGTAAAAAGGGAGAGTTTATGCTAGAGATAAGATGGCATAGTCGTGCAGGACAAGGTGCAGTAACTGGCGCAAAAGGTCTGGCAGATGTTATTTCTACAACCGGTAAGCAGGTGCAGGCATTTGCATTTTACGGGTCTGCAAAGCGTGGAGCTGCCATGACGGCGTATAACCGTGTAGATGATAAAGTAATTATGAATCACGAAAAATACATGGAACCTGATTATGTTTTTGTAATTGACCCCGCGCTTGTTTTTACAAGCGATGTTACGGTTAATCACAAAGAGAGCACCAAGTATATTATTACAACCCATATGAGCACGGATGAGCTTGTTAAGGCTCAGCCTAAGCTTGTAGGCAAAAAAGTCTATACGGTTGATTGTATTACTATTGCAAAAGAGACAATAGGGCGCGCAATTCCAAATACTCCGATGCTAGGCGCATTTATGAAAATTTCCGGAATGTACGACATAGAGTTTTTTAAAGAGAGTATGAAAAGAGTTCTTGGAAAATTACCACAAAAAATTATTGATGCGAATATGCTTGCAATACAGCGCGCATATGATGAAGTAAAGTAAGGAACGGGTCATGGCAAAAAAAGGATGGGATGAGTTTGAAATCGGAGCTATGCTTCGCACGTTTGAAGGAAAGATAGACGATATAGCAGGAACAAGACAAGAAGACCGTGCATATTCACAAAACAGTTCTTACACTGCAAGTGTTGCCGACTGGAGACTTATTAAGCCTGTATTTAATAAAGACTACTGTATCGATTGTCAATTTTGCTGGGTATATTGTCCGGATGTTTCGATTATATCAAGAGACAAAAAGCTTGTTGGTGTGGATATGGACCACTGCAAGGGTTGTGGTATCTGCGTTGAGGTTTGTCCTACAAACCCTAAATCACTCTTAATGTTCTCAGAGCAGGCAGATGAAGAGTCAGTAATCGCAAGCTGGCCTAAAAAAGATGAGGAGGAAGCGTAATGGCATTTGATAAAATGGAATTAAAAGATATTGAAGTATGGGATGGCAACTTTGCTGCTGCTCAGGCAATGAGACAATCTCAGGTTGATGTTGTTGCGGCATATCCTATTACGCCATCAACTCCTATCGTTGAAGGTTATGCAAAGTTTTTAGCAGATGGTTATATTGAGGGCGAGTTTGTAATGGTTGAGTCTGAACATGCGGCAATGAGCGCATGTATCGGCGCAGCTGCTGCCGGAGGACGTGTTGCAACTGCTACATCTTCTCAAGGTCTTGCTCTTATGTCTGAAACACTTTATCAAGCTTCCGGTATGAGACTTCCAATCGTTTTAAATCTTGTAAACCGTGCTTTGGCTTCTCCATTAAATGTTAACGGCGACCATTCTGACATGTATATGATTCGCGATAGCGGTTGGATTCAGTTTGATGCGTTTTGTCCTCAAGAAGCTTATGATTTGAATTTCATGGCATTTAAAGTTAGCGAAGACCATGATATCAGACTTCCGGCAATTGTAAATCAAGATGGGTTTATGACTTCTCACACCGCGCAGGGTGTTCACACTCTAAGCGATGATGTAGCTTATGGCTTTGTAGGCGAATATAAGCCTATGAATGATATGCTTGATTTTGAACATCCTGTAACTCACGGTGTACAAACTGAAGAAGATTGGCATTTTGAGCATAAGGCTCGCCAACATAATGATTTAATGACTAAAGTTATGCCAAAAATAGAGTCGGTATTTAAAGATTTTGAAAAGCTGACAGGTCGTAAATACAGTCCGGTAGAAAAATATAATATGGATGATGCGGATGTATGCGTTGTTTGTTTGGGTAGTTCGGTTGAGACAGCTCGTGAAGTTGCAACTGAGATGAGAGCAAAAGGAATTAAGGCTGGCGTAATAGGTTTACGCGTAATTCGTCCATTTCCGTTTATGGAAGTTGCAGAGGCTCTCAAAGGTATAAAAGCTATCGCAGCGCTTGATAGATCATCTCCAAATGGCGCAGCAGGAATGCTTTTCAATGAGATTGCAGGCGCACTATTTAACACAGATACAAGAGCACTTCTCTCCGGCTATATATACGGGCTAGGTGGTCGTGACTTGACAAAAGCTCATTTGGTTGCACTTTTTAACGAGCTACAAGCAAATGCTGATGCCGGCAAAGTAACTACAAAATTACAACAGTTTATCGGTGTTCGTGGACCGAAACTAGCATTTTTATAAGGAGAAAACCGTGAGTGAAATGAAAAATATAAAAAACTTAAAAGAGTTTTCAACATCGGCTGATCGTTTTGAGGGAGCTAATCTTTTATGTCCAGGTTGTGCACACTCAATTATTGTTCGTGAAGTATTAAACGCAACAAATGATGATTTAATTCTTTCAGCTTCAACTGGCTGTCTAGAGGTTTGTACGGCGGTTTACCCATATACTTCATGGGATGCTTCTTGGATTCATATCGGTTTTGAAAATGGTTCAACTGCGGTAGCCGGTGCTGAAACAATGTACAAAGCATTGAAGAAAAAAGGGCGTTTAAAACAACCGGAGAGAACTCCTAAATTTGTCTCTTTTGCCGGAGACGGTGCGTCTTATGACATTGGTTTTCAGTGGATTTCGGGATGTATGGAGCGCGGACACAACATAATGCACATCGTATTGGATAACGAAGTGTACGCAAATACCGGAGGTCAGAGATCATCATCTACTCCGATTGGCTCATCTGCAACTACATCGCCGGAAGGCAAAAAAAGCTATGGAGAGAAAATAAATAAAAAAGATATAGTGTCTATTATGGCAGCTCACGGCATACCGTATGCTGCTCAAGTCTCTCCAAACAAATGGAAAGATATGGTTAAAAAGATTCAACACGGTTTTGCTGTTGAGGGACCTGTCTTTATAAATGCTGTTTCACCTTGTACGACAGAGTGGAAATTTGATCCTAAAGATACTATGCATATAGCTGACTTAGCGACAGATACGCTTGTTTTCCCTCTTTATGAGATTATTGACGGTAGAGAGCTTAACATCACATACAGACCTAAAAATGTTCTTCCGGTAGAGGAGTACTTAGCTGCTCAGGGACGTTTTAAGCACCTTTTTAAAGATGAGTACAAGTATTTGATAAAAGAGTGGCAGGAGCGTGTAGATTCTAACTGGGCGTATCTGCAACGCCGTGAAGAAGCTAGGGTCTAAACTAAAAAGCTTTATCTTCGGCGCGCTTTGCGCCAAACTCAGACACGGCATACTTTAGTATAGCCTTAGTCTGAGTAAAACACAAATCACACCAAATCTAAAACTTTCGCAAAGTAATTTTAAAACTGTAATTTATAACAATATGAGAGAATGATTCTGCAACTGAAGGGTCAAAATCTATTTGATTTTGGGGTACCCACAGTGAAGCCTAAATGAACGAAATTTTGTTATAAAGCCTTATAATTAGCGCTTTAAAACAAATCCGCATGTCCGAAAAATATCTCTTGATTGCTGTTTTTACGCATACTCTCCAAAATCTCTTTAGCTTTTAATTTTGTCTCTTGGTCAAAATAGATAAGCATGTTTCTTGAAAATATAAAGTCAAATTTTCCGATGCTTTTAAATGCCGGGTCAAACAGATTCATCAAAATAAAAGTTACATGCTGTTTTATAACATCTTTTAAAATATAAGAGCCGCTCTCTTTTGTAAAATATCTCTCGATTGCTTGCGATGGCAAATTTCTTACATTTCTCTCTCTGTAAACTGCTATATTTGCCTTATTTATGGCATCTGAATTTATATCGATTCCGGTTATGTGGAAGTTGCTTGGCATCACGCCGGCTTCAAGCAGCGCTATTGCTATGCTGTATGGCTCTTCGCCGGTAGCTGATGGCGCGCAGAGTATCTCAACCCTTCTTCCTTCCTTTTTTACAAGTGTTACAAGTTCTTCTACCTGCTTAAACTCTCTGTAAAAAAACGTCTCGTTGGTTGTGAGGTAGTCAATGAGAGACTGTTTTAGTTTTTTATCATCTTTTATAGCATTTAAAAGTTCCCTAAATGAGCTAATTGCTATCTGCTTGCAAAATGTAGTAACTTTGCTCTTTAGTATGGTTGTCTGTTTGTCAAACGTAACACCCGTCTCGTTTTTAAAATATTGCGCGATTGGCGATACATCGTTATAATCCTCTACAACAACGGCCTCTTTCTTTTCGCTTATGCTTTGTGATGTGCTTTTTTTAAAAAAATCAAACATTAGCTGCAAAACCCCTTTATTTTTTCTCTTATTGTATCTATGTTAGAGATTTCAATATTTGGAACTTCTTTTCTTGCTCTGCTTGGCATCCCATCAACAATTGCACTCTCTTCGTTTTGCGTGAGGGTTCTTGCGCCTGCAATTGCCAGTTGTTTACACCCCTCAACGCCGTCATCGCCTATGCCCGTAAGTATAACAGCTAAAATGTCTATAGCAGGTGCAAATTGAACAAATGAGCTAAAAATAGTGTTGATATCCGGATTGTATTTGTACTCCTGAGAAGATTCTACCTTAAAACTTAGCTCATAGCCATCTCTTTTGATGGTTGTAATTCCGTGGCAAAAATATATATTTGCCGGCTTAATTAAACTCTTGTCCATAGCCATTTCGATTGGGTTAATGCTATGTTCTTGAAGACGTTTAACAAAACTTGGGATAAAGTCAACAGCCATATGCTGCGCGACTATCACGGTTGTGTCGCTTAAGCGAGGAAGGAATCTGATGATTTTTTCTATTTGTCCGGGGCCTCCGGTTGAGGCGCCTATGAGGACAATTTTATTAAGTGCGGAATGTTTCAAGTTTAGCGTGCAGGTCGTCTGTCATAGAGTTTAGGTGGTCAGCCGCCGCAGCAATCTCTTCAACGTTTCTTGCATTTTTAGAAGATATCTCATTTATCTGAGTAACTTGAGAGACAATAAACTCAACATCTCTTCCCGTCTTCTCAAAGTCACTTACAGTTTTGTCACTTGCTTTTACAGCATCTTTTACGATAGTGACACTCTCGTTTATTTTTCTCTCAACGTCTGTTGCGCTCTCTGATAACTCCTGAATCTCCTCCGAGTTAGAGTTCATCTGTGTGCTTACCTCTATAATAGATTGAACTATGACATTGATAGTAGCATTTATCTCTGTTAAGCTTCTTTGCGTTCTCTCTGCAAGTTTTCTTACTTCATCTGCAACAACGGCAAATCCTCTTCCGTGTTCACCGGCACGAGCAGCTTCTATGGCAGCGTTAAGTGCAAGCAGGTTTGTCTGGTCTGCAATGTCTGAGATAATCTCTAACACATTTTTAACCTCGTTTGCTTCTTGAGAGAGTGTCTGCATTCTTTGTGAGAGTTCAATCTCAAGCTCTGCAGAGCTTTGAACTTTGTGTGTCAACTTAACTATCTCATCTCTTGCAAGGTCAAGGTTATCATTTGCTCTGATAATATCTTTTTTGCTCTCCCCGGCATCATAAATAGCATTTTTTATTTCATCTTTTATGCTGTTTGCTTTTTTGGTAGCTTCATCAATAACAACAACAGACTTCTCAACATTCTCTCCGACACCCATGGCTGTTGTTGAGAGCTCATGTGAGATGGAAGCGTTTTCGCTTGAGGATTGTTTGGAGGCGTCTATGAGATCTTTTAGAGTGGTGATGAGCGAGTTAAAACTATTTGCCATCAGTGAGAGCTCAAGTGGCGAGTTTTCATCTGATTTAATAGTCAAATCACGGTTTGTGCTTATGTTAAGTAGCGTCTCTTTAAAGCTATCTATCGGTTTTGAGATAGAGTTTTTTATAAAGTAGAGAGTAAACATCAAAATAAAAACTATAAGGATTGCAACTGAAGAGACCTCTATAATTATCTGATTTTTTGCAGCACCTATCTTTTCATTGTTTGAAGCAAGTACATATTTGAAAAGTTCAAGCTCTACATCTCTAAGTAGCTCGATTGCGGCAGTTGAGCTTTTAAACCATGTCGACGCGTCAATTCCGAAATTCCCATCCATCCCTTTTTGCATAGCTACGTCCATCATAGACATTGTGTTCTCAACTGCATCGCCCCTGAACGTTTTTTCGTGAAACGCTCTTATCTCATCAGGTGCAAGAGTAGTAAACTTTCGTAAATTCACCTTGTAGGCGCCAATGTTACCGCCAAAAGAGAAGTATGTGTTCCCTGCAAATGTATTTTTTGTAAAAGCACCGTTTAGATTTGCTCTAATCTGTCCAAGCTGCTCTTTTGCTGAAGATAGATGCGTATATGCCTGAATAGTATTTCTGTCATCCATAACATCCATATAAGACGGAATTGTCGTAGCGGTGTCAATTATAGCGATAATGCTTTTTGAAAAATATGCTCCAACCTCTGGACCGCTTAGAGCCAGCGAATCTATGGAGCTTCTTTTTTGGTTTAAGTCGCTTATATTGTTTAAAACGGAGCTATCTCCGCCTGTCTTTTCAAACATCTCTTTTATCTCTTCTATCGCGCTGTTTACCTTCTCTCTTATATGAGGAACTGCATCTCTGTTGTTTTTGCCTCCGCTAGCAACATAACCAACACTAAGTCCCCTCTCTATCTGCATGTAGTGGATAGCTTTTGCCAAAGACTCAACTTCCAAGATTCTCTTTTGTGTCGTTTCAAGAGAGCTCTTTTGCTCAAATACCCTTACAAGTATAATCATTGAGAGTATACAAATTGCTATCAATGGAATTACCGTTAAAAAGAGCAACCTCGCCCTTATGCTTATTTTATTCATTACTTTATCCATTTGTTAAAATTAAAACGAATGTTAACACAGTGGGTTTTTGTTTTTGTTGATATATAATAATTTATGATAATTAGTTGTGTAAATTTGCCTATCTGTTACCTTTAGTAAAACAAAAGATGTTAGAATGACAACAATTTTTAAAAACAGGAATTTTATATGCCGCTATTAGACAGTTTTAAAGTTGACCACACGATTATGCCCGCCCCTGCAGTTCGCCGTGCAAAGGGTATGAAGACGCCAAAGGGCGATGATATTACGGTATTTGATCTGCGTTTTGTACATCCTAACAAAGAGATACTCTCTTCAGAGGGGATTCACACGCTAGAACACCTTTTTGCCGGATTTATGAGAGACCACCTAAACTCTAAAGATGTAGAGATTATCGATATCTCTCCGATGGGTTGTAGAACAGGTTTTTATATGAGCCTAATCGGCACGCCTGATGAGAGAGTGGTTGCGGATGCTTGGAGAGCTTCTATGGAGGATATTTTAAAAGTTAAAGAGCAAAAAGATATTCCCGAGCTTAACGTCTATCAGTGCGGAACGTACAAAATGCACTCGCTCAGCGATGCTAAAGAGATAGCAAAAAAAGTGTTAGAGCGCGGAATAGGTGTCATGGATAACGATGCATTAGCGCTTGACGAATCGATGCTGGAGAAGTAATATGTACATTTTAATTCCGATGGACAGCGATGATATAGAAGAGGCGTCACTCGTTAAGATAAATGATGCAAATGTATGGGCGCAGCTGCTTATAGAAGAGGGCAAGGTTATAGAGATAAATCACAATGTTGACAGAGATGCGTTTGAGAACTACTCTCAGGCAGCAATTGTTATAGACGACAACGAGTATGTATGGCCGTTTATGGAGCAAAATATGATGGTTTTGGTTGCTCATACGCAAAGAAGCATTGATGATATTGTCGAAGCCTATATGTTTAAAGAGCTTCACGATTTGGCATATTGATAAAACAGAGTTTATGGCAAATTTAGAGCAATTTAGAAAACTTTTCAACCCGCTTCCCGGTAATCACTATCTGCATGTAACAACTAATGTGGATAACATCTCTTTTTTGTTTGATGAGATGATGCAGGGAGTCGGAGGCAAGTTTAACCTTGTGATATATGCTCAGGAAAATCCACATGCCAAAAAGCCCTCAGACGCGAACATTCAATATATCCAAGATTTAAAACAGCCTTTTCGCGGACTTCCAAGAGACCACGACATAGTCGTAATCAAAGATATACTCAATGTCCACCAAAACCCAAAAATGATTTTAAAACTCGCATACACTACGCTTGCAAATACTGCAAATATCGTAATCATAGAGAAAAAAGGGGTTATGGACATTGAGGCGCTAAAAGCTATGTTAGAAGAGCATGAATTTCGCGCTCCAAATGAGATAGATATCATAGAGGGGTATGACTTGGTCATGGCAAAAAAGATGCATATGTGGGGTGCGGGGCTGTAATGTTTAACGACTCCCTCCACGAGATGGTACTGAGTGAAGACGGAAGTTATACAGCCTACTCAAAGGAGTACGGCGAGCACTACCACTCCACAAAAGACGGTGCGCTTTATGAGTCGCTTGTCAAGCATGTGGAGCCTGCGTTTAAGATAAAAGAGAATCAAAATGAGATAAACATCTTAGATATCTGCTTCGGTCTGGGTTTTAACACTTTGGCAACTATCTACTATCATAAAAAAAACGCTCTTACTTCAAAATTAAACATCTACTCTCCGGAGCTTGATTCATCTTTAGTAAAATCGCTAAAAGATTTCACTTATCCAAAAGAGTTTGAGGAGTTTAGGCATATTATTTCAGCCCTTGCAGAAGAGGGAATTTACAGCGATGAAAATCTACATGTAGAGATTTTTTTGGGAGATGCAAGAGAGTATGTCAAAGGGCTTGCGCCACAAAAGTTTGACATTGTATATCAGGATGCTTTTTCGCCCGCTTCAAACCCGACACTATGGACGAGAGAGTATTTTGGCGAGATAAAAAACGTTATAAAAGAGGATGGAGTTTTAACGACCTACTCGATAGCGCTTCCGGTAAGAACCGCTCTTTATGAGAACGGTTTTAATCTCTATCTAAACAGCGGAAATGGTTTTAGAGATTCGACGGTGGCGTCGCAGACGGAGCTAGAGGGGTTTAGGGATGTGGATGTGAAACATAAAATTTCATGCAATCCACATATAAAATCTTTGAGGGATTAAGTTCTAAACTTATCAAGCTGTGTTTTTAGAGTTTGGCTGATTGTGTAGAGCTCATTTGAACTTGTAGATATATTTAAAGCATTCTCTCTGTTTTGATTGACGATTATATCGATGGATGAGATGTTGTTTAAAATCAACTCCGCTTTTTGCTGTACATCTTGTGTGCTTTGCAGTGAAGATGTCGCCAAATCAGCCGTCGTAGTTATAATATCTTTTGTCTGTTGAAGCTTCTCTCTCATAACCTCGGAATCATCGCTAAGAGCTCTCGTTTTTTCAACATTTTGATTCATTTGGCTACTTGCGTCCGCTATGGATTGAGTAATAACGCTTATGTTTGTGTTGATTTCGCTCACACCCTTTTGAGTGCTCTCTGCCAGTTTTCTAACTTCATCTGCGACTACGGCAAAGCCACGTCCATGCTCTCCGGCGCGAGCTGCTTCAATGGCAGCATTGAGGGCTAAAAGATTTGTTCTATCAGCAATATCTTCTATGATTCCAAGAACTTCGCTGATTTTTTTTGCATCATTTGTAAGCTGGTTTAGCTGGGATGCGATATCTTCTTCAACTTGGGCATTTTTTTGAATCTTGTCAACAATCTCTAGAACATTAGCTTGCAACTCTTGAAGATTATTTTGGGCTTTTGATGTAACCTCTTGTGTTTTTTGAACATTTAGGGTTGTTGTTTGAAGCTTCTCTTTCATATCATCACTCATACTTTTTGTTGCATGAACAAGTTCAAACTCCTGCGTTGAACCGTCGCTAATTGAGGATGCACTGTTTTTCATATCCTGCGCACACGTGCCGTTTGAGTCTGATGAATTTTTTGCCTCACTTATAGCTTTGTGAACCTCGCTAAGAAGCTTCATAAATGCAGTTGAGACCTCTCCAAGCTCATCGTTTTTCTTGTAGCATGAACTCTCATTTGACAAATCCAGTGTTTTTAGAGTGGAGACAATACCCTCTCTTATGGAAGAGATGCCGTCTTTTATAAATTTGTAAAGTCTGAAGTTTAGAGTTGCCGATACTAGAATAAAAAATATAATCAGAATCAAAATATCGTAAAAAGCCTTCTCTAGCGAGGATGACGTTTTGTTGTATATGGTTTGAATTTTGTTGTCGACTTTTTGCTTGATGGTATTGAACTCTTTGTTGATAATCGCACTTGAGAGCGCCCACTCGTTTGAGGCAATTTTCGCTAAAACTTCTTTGTCCTCTTTGTTGTACGCCTTTTCTATATTGTCTAAAATTGTAGTCGAGTTTTTATATTCGTTTATTATGATATCAAACGAGTTTTTTATCTTTTCGTCTTTGTAAAATGAGCTCTTTGTGACATTTTGTATAACAAGTTCCAAGTTCTTTCTAGTCTCTACTAACCCTATTCTAGCCCCTTCAAAAGCCACAATTCCTGTTAGCGCATTTGATATATTGTTTTGAATGGAGTTAAAATCATTAATCGCGGCTAGAAGTTCGTTTTGCGGTTTAAAGTTATCCTCATATATAGTTTGGAGCGCCTCTCCTCCGTCATGTGAAACGTTTAGTGAGAAGTAGCCAAGAACGCCCATGCTGACTATAACTACAAATATATTGCTTAGGAGTTTTTTTGATATTAGAAGATTATCTTTGTTGACAAGAATTTTAAAGATAAAAAAGAGCGCCACGACGATGACGATGGCAATAGCCGACATCATTGGGATATAAGCAGATAAATCATCTTTTACATCTTCAATCTTTTCTTCTGTTATGACATTTATGCCATCGATTTTTAGCCCATCCGTTTTCCATTTTGCAATTCCATCTTGAAGCCAAAAAACATTTTTATACCCATCTTTTGCGCTAACTACCGCTGCTTTGTATGATTTCCAGCACTTTATGCCGTTACAATAGAAGATAAGTTTTGCTTGTTTGTCTTGTGGAAGTCTTGAGTTGATGTAGGTGTCATTGGAGCTGTCAAATTCTGCTATTTTATTCTCTTCTCCGCCTTTTTCATCATAGTAGGCAGATATTGCACCGTCTATTCTCTCTATGGCATACTCCGGAACTTTTCTGGTATCTACAAACACTGCACCCTCTTTTTGCAGAGATAGAGCGGTTTTTGTATCAACAAGAGTTACTCCATATTGCAAAGCGGTTGAAGCATTTGGTGTATCCGGCTTTGCAAAAGCGTGGAGGGAAAAGATGGTTGTAAGAAGCAGAAATATTTTTAAAAAGTTCATTGACGAAACCTTGATAAATTGATTTTGAGTTTTATAGTATATCAAAAAGTGATAACATAATTACAAAAGTAGTCCAAGTTTTGTCAGTTTTTAGTATCTTGCAGAAATTGACTCCACATCATCCCAAGTGAGGCTGCTTTTTTTGTGTGAGATGATATGTGCGACATATCGGGCGAACATATCGGTTTCGATATTGACATGTGAGCCTTTTTTATAGTTTTTAAAAATCGTCTCTTTCATAGTGTGCGGGATAATTGTAAGCCTGAAGCTATCACTCATAACATCATTTACGGTTAAACTTACGCCGTCAATAGTTATGGAGCCTTTTGGTATGATAAAGGGAATGAATTTTTTATCCACATGTATAAAAACGTCAAAAGAGTTGCCGCTGTTTTTTATCTCTTTTATCTCACCTATGCAGTCGATATGACCTTGAACGATATGCCCCTCAAATCTATCTCCCATCATCATGGCAGGTTCGATGTGAACCTCGTTTTTAAAATTTTCCATCGCCAAGACTTTTTGGCTCTCAGGTGAGAGTTCCACGCTAAAGCCGTCTTTTTCTACTTTAATTACCGTAAGGCAGGCTCCGTTTATGGCAATGGAGTCGCCGAGTTTTGCCTTATGTTTGGCACGAATGCTAAGCGTACTTCCTGAAAGACTTTTAACATGCGCTATTTCGCGTATTAATCCTGTAAACATCTGTTATCTCTCTTCCCATTTTATAATATCTAGTAAAATTAATCGTTTGTTCTCTTCATCTATTACATAAGGAATACAATACCCTTTAAAGATAAAATCTCTAATATTTTCTTGATTAAAGTATATTGACTGTCTATATTTTAAAGGCATAAAAGTTAATTCGTACAGCTCTTTTTTGAGGGAATTTTTAAAGTTGTTTGCTCTGTTTTTGCTGTCTTTTGCAATGTAAAAAAGTATTTTGGATAAGTTTTCTTTAAATTCGTTGCTTCTTACTATCTTTTCAAGCATTTTTAATTACGTTATCCATCTCATCCCAAAAATTATCATCTATTTTTTCAAGATTTTTACTTTTAGAAGCTACATCACTGTAAATCTTTTGCAGAGATTCTCTGTTTTTTATAAAAGTTTCATCATCTCTAAAAGTAGTTATATCAACATCTTTTTTGAAATTACTTAAAAAATCTAAAATTTTATTTGCAATTGAAGCATCATTAACATTTATGGCAATCTGCATAATGTAACTCCTTTTTCTAAAATTATATCACAGTTAAAAAACAATCTTACCCTCGTCTTGAAGACCTTTTATAATCTCTTTTGCCTTAAGATGCCCTTTGTAGGCTGCTTTTCGGCACAAGTCAAGTGCTTTGTCATGGTCTTGTTTGCACCCAAAGCCTTGGTCGTAGAGTTGACCTAAGTTGTAAAGCCCCTCAGCCAGTCCGCCCTCAGCCGCCCTGCTAAAACAGATAAAACATCTAGCCTCATCCATCACAACGCCGTGACCCTCTTTGTAAAGAACGCCTAAGTTGTTAAACGACTCAAGATGTCCGCGTTTTGCACCCTCTTCATACCAAAATGCAGCCTCTGAGTAGTTTTGCAGACAGCCCAAGCCTCGCTCAAGCATAAGCGCTACCTCATACATGGCAGGCGGAACCTCTCTAACAGCCGCTTCCATAAAAAGCTCATGAGCCTTAAACTGGTCGTGTAACACACCGTTAAGCCCGTTCATATGTAAAATTGCCAGATTAAAAAGTGCATATGGCTGTTTGAGCTCTGCGGCTCTTTCATAAAATTCAAGAGCTTTTGCTTCGTCTTTTTGGCACCCTTGCTCATTTTGATACATAAAGCCCAAAGATGTCATAGCATCGGCGTCACCGTTGTTTGCAAGCTCTGTGTAGAGTGTAAGGGCGATTTTAAAATCTTTATTGTTATACGCTTCGTGTGCTTTTTTTATCATTCGCTTAAACCATATTTATAATATATTGTTCAAATGATACTCAAAAATGATAAAATTCGGCTAAAGAAAATAATGGAAAACATATGAATTATGATGTAATAGTAGTCGGCGGCGGACATGCCGGAGTTGAAGCCTCACTCGCAAGCGCTAGAATGGGAGCTAAAACCCTCCTTGTCTCTATGCTTGCCGAAAATGTAGGTGCAACAAGCTGCAACCCTGCAATCGGCGGTTTGGCAAAAGGGCATTTGGTGCGTGAAATAGACGCGCTTGGCGGAGAGATGGCTCTTATAACAGATGAAGCCGGAATACAGTTTCGCATACTAAATGAGACAAAAGGTCCAGCGGTGCGCGGAAGCCGTGCGCAGATAGATATGGACAGATACCGCGTTATTGCCAGAAACAAAGTCCTGACAACTCCAAACCTTGATTTGGTTCAAGAGATGGTAGAAGAGCTTATTGTGGAAGATGGCGAGGTAAAGGGTGTTAAAACAAACCTCCTAAATGAGTACAAAGCTAAAAAAGTAGTTATTACCAGCGGTACATTTTTAAGAGGCGTTATACATGTAGGCGAGATAAAGCAAGTCGGCGGAAGGTTTGGCGAGCAGAGCAGCGAGGGACTGAGCCGCTCACTCAGAGAGTGCGGTTTAGAGATGGGCAGACTAAAAACCGGAACATGTGCAAGAATAGACGCCTCTTCTGTTGACTTTTCTGTTATGGAGATACAAGACGGCGATGAGGCTCCAAGCCCTTTTAGCTTTAGAACTTTGCGTAAAGAGTTCGCAGAAACTAAAAAACAAATCCCATGTTTTATAGCATATACAAACCAAAATACCCACGATATTATAGAGAGCAACTTCTACCGTGCGCCGCTTTTTACGGGTCAGATTGAGGGAACGGGACCGAGATATTGCCCAAGTATAGAGGATAAGATAAACCGATTTCGTGACAAAGAGAGGCATCATCTTTTTTTAGAGCCACAAACGATGGAGGCAACAGAGTACTACATAAACGGTATGAGCACATCGCTGCCGCCTGATGTTCAGCAGGATATGATTCACTCTGTAAAAGGGATGGAAAACGCTAAGATAGTCCGTTACGGATATGCAATTGAGTATGATTTTGTGGACCCAAGAGAGCTGAAGCATTCGCTTGAGACAAAAAAGATAAAAGGTCTTTACCTTGCAGGACAGATTAACGGAACAACCGGCTATGAAGAGGCGGCGGCGCAGGGACTTATGGCAGGCATAAACGCAACACTCAGTTTTCAAAACAAAGAGCCGCTCATTCTTCGCCGTGATGAGGCTTACATAGGTGTTTTGATAGATGATTTGGTTACGAAAGGCACAAAAGAGCCTTACAGAATGTTTACTTCCCGCGCGGAGTACAGACTTCTTCTGCGTGAAGAGTCAGCCGACACCAGACTTAGCCGTTACGGACATGAGATAGGGCTAATTAGCGATGCGTTGTATGAGCGCGTAAAACTAAAAGATGCGCAGATTCAAGAGGGTGCGAAACTCTTAAATGAGACATTTTTTACGCCAAACAAAGAGTTTATAGCATTTTTAGAGTCAATGGGCGAGGAGAAGATAAGCGACACCATAACCGCTCAACAACTTGTTGCAAGAAAAAGCTTTAACGTGGAGAAGATGGTAAAGATTGTTCCGGAATTGTCCAAATATGAGCCTTATATACTTGAAGAGATTTTAGTAGAGGGGAAATATGCCCGTTATGTACAAAAACAGAGCGAAGAGATAGAGAAGATGAAAAAGTATCTTAAAATCGAGATACCTGAGAGTTTTGACTTTAGAAAAATCAGCGGTCTAAGCAGAGAGATAGTTGAAAAACTGGAGACTTTCAATCCGCCGACACTTCAAGCTGCTTCACAAATTAGCGGGATAACGCCTGCCGCAATAGAGATTTTGCATATATTTATAAAAATAGATGTAAGAAACAAGAAAGTTCGATAATGGCTAAGAAAGATTGATAATATGCGATGTAAAGTTTGAGAATGGATGTTTAGATTGTGAGTAAGTCTAATAAAATCATTCCTGAGTTTATGTTGGATAGAC
>JBAZDX010000012.1:0-59548 GCA_041654255.1 Sulfurimonas sp. | reverse complement strand
GAACCGCCAATACTTTTGCCAGCTTTTATGTCACGAGCAAATTGCTCTACATCTATTTCTATCTTCATGTGTCTTTCCTTGGGTAAATATAATTTTACCCGATTGACACGGAATTATGAACGGTCCCCATAGATTTGATTATTGTCTTTTGGCAGAGTGAGTTCTACCAAAGCCTTGCTTTTATCTTTGCAAAGGATGATACCCACGGTCAGATTTTCATCATCTGTTTTTTCAAATCTATCAAAATAGTTTACATACATCATCATCTGCCCTATATCTTGATGTTTAAGTTCGCCGATTTTAAGGTCAAGCACTACAAAGCATTTTAAAAAACGGTTGTAAAATACCAAATCAACGGCAAAATGTTTCTCATCTATAGTGATTCGTTTTTGACGGGCTACAAATGTAAATCCTTTTCCAAGTTCAAGCAAAAAATGCTCTAGCTTATCTATGAGTTTTTGTTCCAACTCACTTTCGCTATAGCTTGAAAGTACAGGCAACCCCACAAACTCCAAGATGTAAGGATCTTTTATCAAATCTTGCACAGACTCTATAATCTGCCCTTTTGAATGTAAAGATTTTACTTTTTCTTTTTCAAGACTAAGTGACAACCTCTCAAACAGCCCGCTATCAAACTGTCTCTTAAGCTCCCGCAATGTCCAGTTGTTTTGTACAGCTTCCATCTCATAAAAGTTTCGCTCATTTTCATTATCTATTCTAGTTAAAAAGACATAATGAGACCAGCTAAGTTTGAATTGGGTAGACAGCGTCTGTCTTTTTTGAAAAGCCAGATAAAACCTTCTCATATTTTCTAAATTATCAACCGAAAAGCCTTTGCCAAGCTCGTTTGATAGTTCAAAAGATAAACTTTTCAAAAGCCCTTTTCCATACCTTTTCGGTGGCTTTATGTGTTTGTACATATTCTGCTGCTGCTGGTTTCATTTTTTCTATGGTATCTTTGCTATGATTCACGACAGCACTTACAACAGAAATTGGTGATATATTGAATTTTTCATCTTCTTTTTGCTCTTGTTCTTCTTTGCTCTCTATAAAGCCAACGATTAGTATTGGTAACACAAATGGTATAAATAACCATCCCCACCAACCTGACATATTGATATCATGTAAGCGTCTTACCATCACGGCAATACTAGGAAAAAAAGCTGCCATGGTGAATAATCCATCCAATAGTGTTCTATCTTCTTCAGGATTATTTGTTATATACAATCCCATTTTTATACTTATTACTCCAAGTAGTATTTGTATAATGACATTTGAAAGTAAAAATATCCAAAATTCAGACCTTGTAGCCCTTCCATCAAAAGTAAAACTTTTACTCCATGCTTGAAAATATAAATCCATCATTTCTCCATTTTTTTTAAATTGCAATAATCATATCTCAATCACTATTTATGCAAACTTTAACACCTATTCATTTATAAACACACTTATCTTTTTCATTTTATTCCAAGCTACTTTGGCTTAAAGTCTAGGCAAATTCTCTCTAAAAATTACCAAAATCTCTATCTGCGTCTCTGAAATGCTATAAATGACAGAGTATCCTTGATAGACCAGTTTTCTGGTGAAGGCTGAGAGTTCTTCGGTGGGTCTTCCTGCTTTTGGAAAGTTTGAGAGCGTTTGGATGATGTAGTTTTTCATCTTATCTAAGTATCTATCGGCTACATCTTCATTTTTTGTTTGTTCAAAAATATATTTTGCTTGTTCAACTAAGTTGACAACTGCTGTTTTTGAAAAAACTATTTTATGCACGATATGACTTTTTTGCTGTCTCAAAAGCATCGTCAATATCTAAAAAGTCGCCCTTTTGAATCTCTTTTATGGCATTTTGAACATCTTGTTTTATTTTTGCGTGCGTGGCATTATACTCATCAAGTGAGATGATGACGACAGATTTATTGTTTTTTGTAGTTACTATCACCTCTTCGTGATTGTCACATACATCTTCTATGATATTTTTTAAATTATTTCTAGCATTTGTGTAGTTTAGAGCTTGCATTTAGAAACCTTTTATGACAGGATATTGTCATTATATCAAAATATAATCGTTTTTTATCTTCTCATACAGCTTTGCGTTTTCTTCCTGCGTATATCTCTCTATCTTCTCATACAGCTTCTCTTTTATGCCGTAGCTTTTTAGCCTTTCTAGTCCGTTGTAGTTATCATTTATCGCACCTAAAGCGTCTTTTATATCTGTTAAACTTTTTATCTTCTTCTCATCTTTTGGTGAGCTGTTTTTCTCTATGTAGAGCCTCTTTTTGATGTAGATTCTATATTTGTGCAGCTTCTTTTTATCAAAGCTCGGAAACTCCATTGCAACTAAATTTTGCTCTTTTTTTTCTTCTGATTTTTGCTCTGCGCTCTTTGGGATTTCTAATTTTTTAAGATATTTGCGGAGTTTTTTTATCTCTTTTTTTCTGCCGCCATCTTTTGCTTTTTCGGATATCTGCTCTAGCGCTTTTTTTCTATACTTTTTTGGTAATGCTACAAGATACTCATTAAAAAAGACATCTATATCTCTTATCTCATTACTGAGAGAAATAACTTTTTTTACGCTTCTAGCAAGCGCATCGCCTTTATCAAGCAGAGAAAAAAGCTCTCTGCACTTGATACGCAAAGAGTGGATATCATCCGCGCTTCGGAGAGATTTTTTTGTGAAACGCTCTATAAACTCTTCAAATTCCCCAAGTTTTTTAGCCAAAAGCGCATTTTCCATAATCTACTCATCACTATTTTTAGGATAGTCAAACGAGATGAGTTTTGCATTTTTTGGTTTTATCTGTGCCCACCTCTCACATGCAAACTCCAGCTCAACAACTCCGCAGGTCGGGATGTTTTCATAAAACTTGACGTAATAATCCACCAGCATATTTAGCTCCGGATTGTGTCCTACTAAAAAAACCGTGCTGTTTTCATCATTTACAGATGTTAGAATTTTGCGAAGTGTAGCAACGCTTGATTCATAGATATTTTCATCAAACAGCACCTTCTTTTCATAGCCGACTTCTTTGGCAATCATCTCCGCCGTGCTTTTTGCCCTTTTTGCAGGACTAGAGATAATGATGTCAGGCATTACACCCTTTTTTTTAAGCCGCTCACCCATCATAGGAGCATTTGCTTTGCCTCTTTTGCTAAGAGGTCTCTCAAAGTCTTCTAGCGTCTCGTCTTTCCAGCTCGATTTTGCGTGTCTGATAATATATAGCTTTTTCATCTCTCATCCCATCGGGTACATAATCTCTTGCTGCAGGGCTCTTATCTCACTCATCGTCTCTTGGCTGAGTGTTACATCAAGCGCGGCGAATGACTCATCCATCTGCTCAACATTCCTTGCCCCGATAATCGTTGAAGCCACAAAATCAAACTGCTTTGTATATGCGATTGACATAGTGACGACGGACATTTCAAGCTTTTTTGCAATACCCAAATAGCGTGCGGTTGCTTTTAGAGTTTTCTCATTTACAAACCTTGCGGCTTGAGAGTTTAAGCGCACGCTTTTGCTCACAACATAGTCCGAATATCTCGCATTTTCAGGGTAAAACTCACCGTTATACTTTCCGCTGAGCACTCCGCCGGCAAGCGGAGAGTACGCCAGAAGCGAAATCTGCTCTCTTTTGCAGACTTCTGAGAGTTCATCCAAAAACCGCGGATTATTAAGTGAAAAGTTATTCTGAATAGACTCAAATCTTGCAATGCCAAGCCTTTTTGAAGTCTCATTTGCTTTTGTAAGTCCGTAAGCGGTGTCGTTTGAAGTCCCAATGTAGCGTACCTTGCCCTCTTTTACCAGCTCATCAAAAGCCTTTAGCGACTCTTCTATAGGCACAACGGAATCAGGCCAATGCATCTGGTAGAGGTCTATATAATCAGTCTGAAGCCGCTTCAAGCTCCCCTCTATGGCTCTTTTGATATGAAACTTATCAATAGCGGTATAACCATGGCGGATAGGAGGAACAAACCAGCCGTTTGCCGCACCTGCAACTTTTGAAGCCAAAATAATGCTCTCTCTTGGCTTGCCCTTTAGCCATTTTCCGATGATGGTCTCGGTTATGCCCACATCTTCAACCCTCGGCGGCACGGGGTAAAGTTCGGCTGTGTCAAAAAAGTTAATCCCTCTCTCATAAGCCTTATCCATGATTTTAAAGGACTCTGCCTCATCGCTCCAAGAACCAAAACTCATCGTTCCTAGTCCTATCGGAGTAACTCTAAGCCCTGTTTTTCCTATATATCTGTATTGCATTTTCAACCTTTTACTTGTTTCACTCCACGCTAAAACTGAAACTAAATTTTAAATCTTTTGTAAAATTTCTCAAAAACATCAAAGAGAGATGCTGTGTTGTGTAGTCAACCCCGGATTCGCTTTGACTTAGAGTATAATTTTTACAGATGAACACCTCTACTTCGTCTTCAAAATCAAATTTTAGAGTTTTTTCCAAATATGGGTCAAAGATACTCAATGTTTTTGTATAAAGAGTCATATCCTCTTCCAAAAGCATACCGTTTATCTTCAATTTATCATACATTGCAAAATGCAAATTCCACTCATTTGCATACACCATACTATTCTCAATTTTGCTCTTTATCCGAGTATCACATAGAAGGCTGTTTTTATCTAACTTGTAGCTTTTAGTCAGCTCTGTCTCACTCTCCAAAATCTTGCCCCTACACTTGAAAAGAGCACTCTTTTCATCTGCCCTTTCATATAAAGAGTCAACAAAACTTCCATGCTCTGCAAACAGATTTGATTTAAAATTCTCTATATTTAAAGAGCCGTCGCTTATGTGGTCAAGGTTAGAGTATTTTTGATATCTGTCTATATATATCTGCTTATAATCTTCAACTCTTAAAACATTATGGTGAATTGTTTTTATTTCAGTATCATCCTGTTGTAGATATTCACTCTCTGCTTGGTGATGATACTTTTCAACTCTTCTTGTGAGCGTATTTAGGAGATTAAACTTTTTATCTCTTATATCAAGTTCAACCACGCTCGCTCCATAATTTGGTTTAATTATACACAAAAGTTCGCTGCTGCTTAGTTTACACTCATCATGCCCGTCAAAATCTATGTCAACTATCTCTATAGCTTTGCTTTTTAAAATATTTTCACACTCTACAATATACCGATAGGCCGTATCTCTAAGGCTTGGCAGATAAATCCCGCCAAACACTCCGTGCCACAACACGTCATTACACTCTGCCTTGTATAAGCACTCCAGAAAGTTCTCATCATTTATCTGTTTTTTTGAAAGCTCCAGTACTCTTTTGTGTATCCAGTTGCTTTGTGGATATTTTATAAAAAAGTTTTTCCATATTCCGCCTCGCGAACTGTGCGCCTCATCAAGAGCGGACCACTCACCCATCTCCTCATAAGAGAGCGTTGGCAAATATACAAGTCCCAGCGCCTTGTTCGTTTCAAAAAACTCTCTGTAGGTTTGAGTCTCAATTACAGCGCTTGCGGTGCAGAGTTCAAAAAAATTATTTAGCCATCCGTTGGTATAACACAAATCGTAAGTCTGCGGCCATATGCCGAATTTCTCGCCGTCATCAAAGATAATGGCACCGTTGTTGCCCTCTTTTGTTGTGGCGATCGACAAAAGGTGCTCTTTTATACGATCAATGTCATCAAAAGGGATAGCGTATCTCAAAGCCTTACTTATGGGAAATATCGCTATCTTGTGAGAGTTGTTTTCCGTCAAATAGTACCCATGAAGATTCTGTGCAATGCCGTTTGCTATAAGATGATAATCATCAACGATTACATATTTAATGCCGCATAAACTCAAATCAGATATTATAGAATCATCCCAAACTCTCTCAGTAAGCCACAAGCCGATTGGCATTTGGTTGAAATTTTCCTCTATAAAGTTATTTAATTTTTGGATTTGGGCTATTCTGTCACATGAGGGTATAGAGGCTAAAATCGGCTCATAAAAACCGCCGCTGAAAAACTCTAGCTGATTTGAGAGATTTTGCATAAGCGAAAAAAGTTCGTTATCGTTTTTTTTGATAAACTCCAGCAGCCAGCCGCTAAAATGTACAGAACATTTAAAATCAGGGAACAGTTTGAGTGTTTGAAAAAAAGGCTTGTAAGCTTTAGCTATAGCGCCAAAGAGCACCTCGTCAAAATTATCGACCGGCTGATGCGAATGAACCCCAAAAAGGAGTTTTGTTTTTTTCATCATACTATCCTCAACATTATTTGGCAATTTTATCCTAATTGAGTTACAATACATAAACTCGACTTTTGGATGGTTATCTCCACAATTATTACACATCAAAAGCATACACTCTAATTGCTTATAATTTTTCGTATAACGAGGTTTTAAATATGAAAGCAATCGTTTTAGCCGGGGGATTCGGGACAAGAATCCAACCTCTTACCAGCACTATTCCAAAGCCCATGCTGCCAATCCTTAACGCGCCTATGATGGAACATATTATTATAAAACTAAGAGATGATTTAGGGATAAAAGATATAGCCGTTTTACTCTATTTTATGCCTGAAGTTATAAAAGAGTATTTTAAAGACGGAAAAGATTTCGGGGTAAACATAACCTACTTTTTACCAGATGATGATTATGGAACAGCAGGTGCACTCGGATTTGCAAGGGATTTTTTGGATGAAACCTTTATTATCGTCAGCGGAGATTTGGTAACTGACTTTAACTTCAATAAAATCTATAAGTTTCACAAACAAAAAAAATCAAAACTCACTATCGCTTTAACTCCCGTAGAAAACCCCCTGCAGTTTGGCGTAGTCATAGCAAACAAACAGGGCAAGATTGAAAAATTTTTAGAAAAACCTAGCTGGGGAGAGGTTTTTAGCGACACCATAAACACGGGTATCTACATCTTAGAGCCTGAAATATTAAACTTTATACCAAAAGAGGAGAGCTATGATTTTGCAAAAGACCTTTTTGCGCGTCTTATGTCGGACAATATAGAGCTTTGGGGGTATCATATAGAGGGTTACTGGAGAGATGTAGGAAATCCCCAGAGTTACCGCGAAGTGTATCAAGATATATTTGATGGCAAAATAACGCTTCCGATAAAAGGCGAAAAAACAATATATCCAAAAGGGGTTCTTTATCTCGAAAAAGGTGCATCCGTAGATAAAAGCGTTCAGATAAAAGGAGTAGTTGTAGTCGGCAAAAACTCTAAAGTAGGAGGATTGAGCGAACTAAACAACTCTGTTTTAGGTGAAAACTGTACTCTTGATGAAGATGTAAAGTTAAGCAACACTATCTTTTGGCAAGGGTGCAGCGTCGGCTCAAAAACAAATATACATAACGGCATAATTTGCAATGACGTAAGAATAGATAAGAAAGTAAAAGCAAAACATGGCGTCATAATAGCCCAAAACTGCACCATAGACAAAAATGTATCTTTTGAAAAAGATATTATAGTATGGCCGGATAAAACGATAGATGAAAACTCTATTATAAGCAACAATGTGATTTGGGGAGATAAATATAAATCTTCCATCTTTGAATCAGGCAGTGTTGTAGGAAGAGCAAACATAGAACTCTCATGTGACATCTGCATCAAACTAGCCGAAGCGCTAGGTTCTATTTTGCCTGTGGGCAGCAGAGTCTATATGTCCAACGATTATCATAAGAGCTCAATAATGCTCAAGCGCGCTTTTGTAAGCGGGCTTCTTTCAACGGGGATAAATGTAGTAGATGCGTCAACCGTACCTTCTGTTGTTATGAGATACAACCTCTCGGCTCAAGATAATATAATCGCCGGTGTTCATTTTAGACAATCGGCAAAAGATCAGGAGGAGACTGAAATACTGTTTTATACGGATGAAGGCTTCTTCATTGATACAAATTTCTCAAAAAACATAGAGAGAGTCTTTTTTAGGGAAAATTTCAGAAGAGTAAGATCCTCTCAAATCGGCGAGATTTATGAAGATTCTGAGACAAATGCAAGATATATAAATGCCATCAGAGAGAAAATAGATGCCAATCTGTTTAAAAACAGAGATATAAAAATAGTAACCGATTTGATGTTTGGTTCAACCTCAAAAATCTATCCAAACATCTTAAATACTCTTGATATAGAGTTTATACTGCTAAATGCCTACAAAGACGACAAACAGCTGCAAAAAATGCCCTCCGTCATCAACAGAGCGCACTATGAAGTAGGCAAAATTGTAAAATCGCTAGGATTTGACTGCGGTATTTTGATATATCCAAACGGTCATAAACTTCAGTTTATAAGCGATAAGGGAACTCTTGTAAAAGATTATATAGCGCTGTTGGTTTTGCTCAATTTGCTGGATTTCAAAAACACTCCTATTAAAAAAGTTTTTCTGCCGGCTTGGGCGCCTGACTTTATAACATACAAACATCTTGACATTACAAGGAGCAAAGTATGCGGACTAAAAGCAAAAGAGCTAAAAGAGTATAATCTCATAGCAAACACCGACGGATATTTTGCATTTAGCGAATTTTCCCTAAACACGGATGCAGTTTATTCAAGTTTTAAATTTTTGGAGCTTCTAATACAAAACAAAACAACCCTAGGTGCCGCTATAGATGCGATACCGGAGTTTACTTACAGGGGTGAAAACATACCATGCCCGAGCGCTTTTAAAGGTAAGATAATGAGAAAGTTTCTGGAAGATTCCAAAGGCAAGAAAATCTCTCAAGCCGACGGTGTTAAGATATGGGTTAGCAAAAACGAGTGGATTTTAATGGTTCCTAGCGAGCATAAACAATTTCTAAATATCTATATTCAGGCAAAAGACGATAAAGAGGCAGAGAAAATTTTCAACGAATACAAAACAAAAATTGACTTATGGATTAACGAATAGATGGTTTACTTAAATTTTATCTGGCACATGCATCAGCCCTACTACAGAGACAATCTCTCTGGCAAAACAAAGATGCCTTGGGTCTTCTTGCATGCCATAAAAGATTATT
Source organism: Sulfurimonas sp. (assembly GCA_041654255.1). Taxonomy (GTDB): domain Bacteria; phylum Campylobacterota; class Campylobacteria; order Campylobacterales; family Sulfurimonadaceae; genus Sulfurimonas. The sequence goes on along the minus strand of JBAZDX010000012.1, from coordinate 50,603 downwards.
ACGACATGCCCTACATGTTAAGTCTAAATCCAAACGTAAAAGCGACATTCAATCTGGTTCCCTCTTTGATAGAGCAGATAAACCACTATGCAGAGGGCAGTGCAAATGATGAGTTTTTAGAGATTTTATTAAAAGATGCTGCCGATATAAATGATGATGAGCTGGATGTTTTAAACAGCTACCTTTTTCTCTCAAATGAAAAAAATATGATTAATCCGTTTTGGAGGTACAAAGAGTTATATATAAAATTTAAAAGTTCACAAATTGGGATGAAAATATTTGAGAAAAATGAGATTGAAGATGCTCAGGTTCTATTTTTGCTATCTTGGTGCGGGAACTATCTAAGGGAAAAAAACAAAACGGTAAAAAATCTCATTTCTCAAGGGGCAAACTACACGCATGTGCAAAAACTGGAGTTGATTCATGAGCTTATAGAGTTTTTGCCCAATATTTTAAAACTCTACAAACAACTTTTTTCACAGGGACAGATAGAGATATCTACTTCACCCTACTACCACCCTATTTTGCCTCTGCTTATAGATATAAACAGTGCAAAAGATGCCGACGACAATGTAAACCTGCCAAATATCGCAAATGATTCATTCAAAGAGTTTAGCGAAGGGCAAATCATAAAAGCGGTAGAATTTTTTGAACAAACCTTTGGCGCAAAACCAAACGGCTTTTGGCCCTCCGAGGGCGCCATCAGCGAAGAGACAATCGAACTTGTAGCCAAACATGGCATAGCATGGATTGCAACGGATGAAGAGGTTTTATATAAAAGTATAAAAAATCACACCAAAGAGAAACTATATAAGCTTTACCGCCATGAAAAATTTAAAACCTTTCTATTTTTTAGAGATAGGCATATAAGCGACTTAATTGGGTTTGAGTACTCTAAAATTGCTCCCCAAATTGCCACGCTTGATTTTATAGACAAGATAAAAAAGATTCAATCCTACAGCAGCGTAGACTATCTTGTAACCATTATATTGGACGGCGAAAACGCTTGGGAGTTCTATCCAAACAACGCTAAAGATTTTTTTAATGAACTCTACAAAACATTGCAAGAGAACAGCTCGTTTGTACAAACCGTTCTGCCCGACGAAGCTATAAACTTAAACATAGAGAAACTTCCCCTCCAAAGCATAGAAGCCGGCAGCTGGATAGATGCAAACTTTGATATCTGGATAGGAAAACCGCAGAAAAACAGAGCATGGGAGCTTCTTGCCTCTACCAAAGATGATTATGTAAAAAAAAGTGCCTCTCTAAGCCAAGAAACAAATCAAAAAATCTTAGATGAATTTGCCGCCGCTCTTGGAAGCGACTGGTTTTGGTGGTATGACGATGACCATTTTACAACTCTAAAACCGCTTTTTGACAAGCTTTTTAGACTGCATCTGCAAAATATATATACACTTATGGAGCTAAATATCCCGCAGATAATTATCCACCCAATAGTTTCCCAAAACGAAATAGTGTCGGCAAAATACGGCGCTATGCATCAACCCAGAGATTTAAAATCCATAGACTCAGAATTTAGATACTGCAAGCTAAACAAAAGATGGGTGCTTTTTGCTCCAAAGCGATCAGACAGACCAAACAATTTCATTAAAAAACAGGTACAGTTAGAGGAGTGTGTCTGCCCGTTTGACGCAGGAAACGAGCATCTTACCCCAAACGAGATTACAAGAATCGGCGATAGCAAAGAGTGGCGAGCAAGAGTTGTCCCCAACCTCTATAATGTTTTATCGACAGACATAACGCCCATTGGAAAAAAAGATGATTACTTTGATACCTTTAGCGGATTCGGGGCGCATGAGGTTATTATAGAGACGCCAAAACATAATCTTGAGATGTTTGACTACTCCTTAGAGGAGTTTGCAGACTACTTGCAAATAGCAAAAGAGAGGATTGTAAGTTTAAAATATGACGTACGTCTTGCTTACACTTCTTTATTTAAAAATCATGGTCAGGTAGCAGGCGCCTCGCTCAGCCATAGCCATTCCCAAATTATTGCGATGCCGTTTTTGCCGGACGAAGTCTCTGAAGAGATAGAGCAGAAAAAAGAGTATTACAAGAGATATAAACGCGCGCTCTTAGATGATTTGGTATATGAAGAGAAGCAGTATGAACAAAATCTTATATTTGAAAATGAGTCGTTTGTCTGCTATGCACCCTACGCTTCAAGGTTTGCGTATGAGGTAAAAATTGTTGCAAAGGAGAAATACGCTTCTATAGCAGAGTTTGATGAAAATACACTTCTAAATCTGGCAAAATCTTTAGAGCTTATTTTCAAAAAGTATAAAAATGTTTTAGACTATTTTTCATTCAATATGGTTTTCAAAAATCACCCGTACGAGGGATACGATGAAAACTCAAAAGATTACTTTAGATTTTGTGTAAATATTTTTCCGAGGTTAAGCGGTATCGCAGGATTTGAGATAGACTCAAAAGTACATCTAAACAGCGTCATGCCAAATATTGCCGCCAACAGATTAAAAAAGGTTTACGAGGAGCTGTGATGAATATACTGTTTGCTTCAAGCGAGATTTTTCCATATGCAAAAAGCGGCGGTCTTGGGGATGTTGCACAAAGTCTGCCCGCCGAACTTAAAAAGATTGCCGATGTCTATACCATTATGCCTCTTTACGCATCCATAGATAGACAAAAATACAACATCCGCTCATCTGATTTTTCGTTCAATATCCTCTTAAATGGAATTAACCACCAAATAGATTTGTACCAAAAAGCAGACAGCGATTTTGAGTTTTTTTTATACAACCCTGTTTTATGCGATAGAGAGAGCCTATACAATGACCATTACGGAGAGTTTGGCGACAACCAGTTAAGATTTGGTCTCTTCTCCTATGCTATTATTGAAACCATGTTAAGAGTTAAGCTAAAAATAGACGTTATACATATCAACGACTGGCAAACGGCGATTGTTGCCTTGTTGGCAAAGACGAAGTACGCTCTTGGGCAAAAAATAGTTTTTACCATTCACAACCTTGCCTATCAGGGGATATTTCATAAAAGTGCCATGAACGAGTTGGATTTAAGCTGGGAAGAGTGTTTTAAAAGCGACAGGTTTGAGTATTTCGACCAAGTCAACTTCCTCAAAGCCGGCATATTTTACAGTGACGCTATAACGACGGTAAGCCCGACCTATGCACTAGAGATACAAACGCCCTCTCACGGTCACACTTTAGAAAATATGCTTATTGCAAACAACCATAAACTCCATGGAATAATAAACGGTATAAGCTATGATGTCTTTAATCCCTCAAATGATGAAAATATTTATAAACATTTTGACAAACAGAGTTACGATTCAAAACTCAAAAACAAAATAAAACTCTCAAAAGAGTTAAATCTGCCAGAGCCGCATCGTCCTCTATTTATCTTTATCGGCAGATTTACGCCTCAAAAAGGAGTAGATATGATTTTGCAAAGCCTGCACCTTTTAAAAGATTTTGAGATAAATGTTGCCGTATTAGGAAACGGCGACAAATATTACAACGGCGTTTTTGCAAAACTGATAAACAAGTATCCAAATATTCATATAAAAGTCGGGTATGACGAAGGATTTGCAAGAAAACTTTATGCGGCAGCCGATTTTTTACTTATGCCTTCCATGTTTGAACCATGCGGGCTAAATCAGATGATAATGATGAGATACGGCGGAGTGCCCATAGTAGCCAAAACAGGGGGACTCAAAGATAGCGTAATCGACTATACGGAGACAGAACATTATACAAAAGAGGTCGGAGTCGGCATCACTTTTGAAGAGTACAACCTATTTTGGTATATGCACAGTGTTGCAAAAGCCGTCTCTCTGTACTCAAGCCAAAAAAAGTACATTAAATTTGCAAAACACAACATGAGCGTAGATAACTCATGGAAGCACTCTGCCAAAGAGTACATGAAAGTTTACAGATGAATCTCTACATAGATTTCGGCGGAACAAACTTTAGATACTCCCTTGATGATGGTGAACTCTTCACTCTAAAAAGCGTGGATATAGAGTTGATATCATTTTTAGAAACCCAAATAAATCTGCAAAGAGATATCAGAAAAATCTATATCTCTTTTGCAGGACAGGTAAAAAACGGCAAAATATTATCAGCTCCAAATATAAAGATACAAAATTTTGATTTGGGGCAATATTTTTACGACAAATACGGTATTGAAGTTTTTTTAGAAAATGACCTTAATTGTGCCGCTGTTTATGAGTATTCAAGACACAAAGACGCAGATGTTCTGGCTCTTTTTTATATAGGTACGGGCTTTGGAAGCGCCTTTGTTATCGGCGGCAAAATCTTAAGCGGCAAAGACAACATAGCAGGCGAAATAGGTCATATTCCATTTAGAAAAAAGGATTTGAAGTGCGGCTGCGGCAGGGATGATTGTCTGGAGCTTTGCGTAAGCGGCAAGGCTCTTAAAGGCACGTTTTGGCATGCAGACGAAGCTACAAAAAAAGAGTTTTTAGAGGGTTTGGCATTTGCGTTTCACACCGTGCTTAACTTATTTAATCCGGATCTCTTTGTTTTAGGCGGCGGCGTCGTGAAAAATAATCCGTTTATTTTGGATTTTCTAAAAGAGGAGTACAATAACAGCTCTTTTAAAGCAATCAGGAGTGAATTAAAAATATCTGTTTCAGATATTGACGATGCAGGCATAGAAGGTCTGAAAATAGTATCAAAAGGTTAGAGATGTCAAATTTTATACCCTACAGCATAAACGAAAAATACGCCACAAGCGTAGCATACTTTTCAATGGAGTTTGCGATACATCAAGCACTTAAACTTTACGGCGGAGGACTTGGATTTTTAGCCGGTTCGCACATGAGAAGCGCCTATGATTTAGGGCAGAACATGATAGGCGTCGGGATACTCTGGAGCTATGGATACTATGATCAGGCAAGAGATAAAGATAGAAACCTAAAAGTAGAATTTAGAGGGAAAAAATACTACTTTCTAAAAGATTTAGAGATAAGCGTAGATGTTGTTATAAACTCCAAAACGGTTAAAGTAAAGCCTTTTTTACTAGAGAGCGAGATATTTAACACGGCCCCCGTCATACTGCTCTCAACTGACATAGAAGATAACGACTATTTGAGCAGAACAATAACCCATAAGCTTTATGATGCTGATGAAGAGACAAGGATAGCGCAAGAGATAGTTCTTGGTATCGGAGGAGCCAAAGTGCTTGAGGCACTGCATATAAAGCCAAAAATCTACCATATTAACGAGGGGCATGCTCTTCCCGTCGTATTTGAGTTATACAAAAAATGCAAAACCTTTGACGCGATGCAACAAAAAATGGTTTTTACGACACATACCCCAGAAGCTGCAGGAAATGAGGAGCACAGCACGGCACTGCTTCATAAGATGGGATTTTTTGCGGGGTTATCCACAGATGAAATCCAACAATTCATTGAAGGTAAAGGCGATATCTTCAATCTGACAATCGGCGCTCTAAAAGCTGCAAAAATTTCAAACGGAGTCTCACTTCTTCATACAAAAGTGGCAAACAAAATGTGGTCGCATGTTCAAAACAGATCTGAGATTATACATATAACAAACGCTCAAAACAGAAGATATTGGGCCGACAAAATACTTCTAAAGGCGCTTGACGAGCATGAGGATTATGAACTTGAAGCCAGAAAAAAACATCTAAAAAGGGTGCTTTTTGATGAAGTGGCAAATCAAACAGGCAAGATGTTTGACCCAAATATTTTAACTATTGTCTGGGCAAGAAGATTTGCCGAATACAAACGACCGGGACTCTTAAAATATGATTTGAAAAGGTTTTTAGAGCTTGTTGAGAATCAAGAGATGCCTGTTCAGATTATCTGGGCGGGAAAACCGTACCCGTTTGACAGCGGCGCCATAAACATCTTTAACGAAATAAACTATATAAGCAGCAACCTAAAAAATGTAGCCGTTTTACTGGGCTATGAACTCGGCTTGTCAATGATGCTTAAAAAAGGAGCAGACATCTGGCTAAACACCCCAAGAATCACAAAAGAAGCAAGCGGAACCAGCGGCATGAGCGCTGCTATGAACGGTGCCGTAAATCTCTCCACTCTTGATGGATGGCATCCTGAATTTGAAAAACATGGCGTCAACTGCTTCACAATCGCAGCAACGGACCCCGCTTTGCCGATTGAGGAGCAGGACTCTATAGATAATGCAAATCTCATGAATATTTTATCCAGTGAGATAATTCCGCTCTACTATGAAAATAGCAAAAAATGGGTCACTATTATGAAAAATTCTATGATTGATACCATAAATGCCTTTGATTCAGGCAGAATGGCGCATGAGTATTACGTTAATATGTATGATAAAAATAGTTAAAGGAACCGGAAATGAATTTTACGGATGAGTTGATTGCACAGAAGTACAATAAAGAGAAGCTTGTACTGCTTCCTATAAATCCAAACAGCTCCTTTGTATACTGGGAAATTACGGACAAAACACTCGAGAAATTCGGCATAGACCCAAAAAATGTACAACTCTCTTTCAAACTTTTTGACGCGACAAACCGTGAGATTGGAGAGTTTAGCTCCTCATTTACGATAGGCAACTACTACATAAATCACGAATCAGACCACAAATCCTTATATGTAAAACTATTTTTAAACGTCGGAGGAGAGCTTGAATATATCTCAAGCTCAAATATTATAGGAGCACAGCAAAATACTCCAAAGAGCATGCGCGATGACTTAATCTACACTTCAACTCTGCTGGGAGGCAAATAGATGATAAAAGGATACTGGATACCCATCCTTCACTCTCACTTGCCGTTTGTAAAACACCCCCGATATGAGAATTTCCTAGAAGAGCGCTGGCTGTTTGAAGCTATTACGGAGTGCTATATACCGCTTTTGCAGAGACTGAAAAAACTTGAAGAGGAAAATATAGAGTTTGCCCTAACCGTCTCCGTAACTCCGCCTTTAGCGGAAATGCTTGATGACGAACATCTTATGCAAAAGTATGAAAACTATCTGCAAAATCTTATAGAACTAGGAGAAAAAGAGCTTATAAGAACCAAAAACAGCGACTACTACAATGTTGCAAAATTTTATCTGGATTTTTTTACCCGTACAAAAGAGTTTTTTGAAGGCTTTTTAGACAGAAAAATTTTAAACGGCTACAGGTACTTTTATGACAGAAATGTCTTAGAGATTATCACCTGCGGTGCTACACACGGCTTTTTACCGCTGTTATCGGTAAATGAACAAGCAGTAAGAGCACAGATAGAAGTTGCCGTAGAGTCTCATAAAAAACATTTTAACAAAACTCCAAAGGGCATCTGGCTTCCAGAGTGTGCATATTATGAGTCGTTGGATGCCATACTAAAGAGTTACGGGATTGAGTTTTTTATTTTGGACGCCCATGGTTTGCTTTATGCGACTCCAACCCCGAAAAACGGCGTATATGCGCCGATAGTAACGCCGAACAAAGTAGCGGTATTTGCAAGAGACAATGAATCATCCAAACAAGTCTGGAGCTCAAAAGATGGTTATCCGGGTGATTTCAGTTACCGTGATTTTTACAGAGATATCGGATATGACCTTAATTTTGAATATATAAAAGATTATATCAATCCCGACGGCATAAGGATATTTACCGGCTTTAAGTATTATAAGATTACCGGAAATAGCGACTACAAAGAGATTTACGACCCATCTGCCGCACTGCAAAAAACTATAGAACATGCGCAGAATTTTCACTTCAACAGAGAAATAGAGATAAACCAAGCAGGCTCTATGATGGATAGGCTCCCAGCCATAGTATCTCCATACGATGCAGAACTCTTTGGGCATTGGTGGTTTGAAGGTTCTGAATTTTTATACAATATGTTTAAAGAGATAGACAAACATAAGGTCATAAAATCAATCACTCCGCTGCAATACCTAAACATGTACCCTCAAAATCAAGAAGCGGTTCCACACCCCTCATCTTGGGGAGATAAAGGCTACTATGATGTCTGGCTGAACCACTCAAACGATTGGATATATAGACACCTTCATGAGATGGCTGATACTATGTGCGACTATGCAAACAGATACTTTAATGCAAATGAGCATCAAACTGAAGTGTTAAATCAGATGGCGAGAGAGCTGCTCCTTGCCCAAAGCAGCGACTGGGCATTTTTAATGACGACTGAGACTGCTACAGAGTACAGTACAGCTAGAACAAAAGAGCATATACATAACTTTTTCAAACTTGCAGATATGATTGAGAATAACTGTTTTGATGAGGAGTTTTTCGCTGCCGTAGCCAAGAAAAACTCAATATTCGATTTTTTAGATTTTAGGGTTTATTCAAATAATCAAAACATTTAGGGTAAGGTCTTACCCTTCATAACATTCTAAATCTTTTAGATTAACAAAAAATTCCATCTCTTCGTGTCTTAGCGCCCTTATCATATTTGTGCTGCCGCTAACCCCAGACGGGTCGCCGGCTATGAGGATATAGCTTCGCTCAAGTTTGATTAGATTGCGCTTTATCCCATCGTTTAAAAGCTGGTTCAGCATCTGCCCGATTGAGCCTTTTTTTACCATAAATGCCGGAACTACGCCCCAGACAATAGTAAGAATCCTTGCCGTTTTTTGCGAATGAAAGCCCGCGTAAATAGTCTGATTTGGTCTGTATCTTGCTATTTTTTTGGCACTGTTGCCGGAGTTTGTCATAGCAATAATCCCGTCTGTTTTTAGATGGTTTGACAATCTCGCGGCGGAGTAGTTTATGCTGTCTGTAAAATCATGCATCTCAAAATCCCCAAATTTATAATATGGATAAGTCGACCTCTCGGTCGCTCTGATAGTCTCCATCATAATGGTTACCGCCTCTACGGGGTATTTGCCAACTGTCGTCTCCTCGGAGAGCATAACAGCGTCGGTGCCGTCAAGTATGGCATTTGCCACGTCGCTTATCTCCGCCCTTGTCGCACTCTTGGAGTTTGTCACGGAGAGAAGCATTTGCGTAGCGGTTATTACGGGCTTGCTCATCTCGTTTGCTTTTTTGATAATCATTTTTTGAGCCTGAGGCACTTCATAGTAGGGAATCTCTATCCCCAAATCGCCTCTTGCTACCATTATGCCGTCACTTGCCTCTATGATTTCGTCAATATTTTCAACGGCGTCAAACTTCTCTATTTTTGCAAAAATCTGCACATCTCCGCCAAAAGAGCTTACAATCTCTCTGGCTTTTTCAATGTCCCCAGCATGTTGCACAAACGATATAGCCATAAAATCAACATCGTTTTTCACACCCCACTCCATATCTTTAATATCTTTTGGCGTAAGCACATCAAGACCCAGTTTGGTGTTTGGAAAATTCACCCCTTTAAAAGAGGACAAGATACCGTTGCTAAGAGCTTCAACCACAACCTTGTCATCTTTTATCTCTACTATTTTTGTCTTAATCTGCCCGTCACAAAAGAAGATATAGCTATCCATCTGAAGATTTTGTAAAATTTTCGGCTCGCTGATACTCACCACATAGCTCTCATCTTGGCTTTTGTATCCAATGACTTCATTTTTTAATATCTCTATCTTGTCGCCGTGCATAATCTCAAATGCACCATCCAAAGCCCCTACCCTTATCTTTGGACCGCTAATGTCTTGTAAAACTCCTATAAATAGACCTGTCTGCCGGCTAGCCTCTCTAATCCTTTGCAAAACGCTCAGATGATACTCGTGTGTACCGTGAGAGAAGTTTAGTCTAAAGACATTTACCCCTGCTCTTATCAACTCTACGATTTTTTCCAAGCTATCTGAAGACGGTCCAACGGTTGCTACTATTTTTGTTCTTTTTTTCATGGCTTAAGAGTATCCTCCGGTTATAATCATTAATGGTTGTATATTACCATCAAAATTATTTATTTTATATTTTCACATTTAGAAAATAGATACACACTCAAAATGATATAATTTCTAAAAATTTATAAGCTTTAGGAATCAATCATCAATGGAATTTACTTTAGAAGCCACCTCAAAAAATGCTCGTGCATGTACAATCAAAACAGCTCATTCGACTATAAAAACCCCTGTCTTTATGCCGGTCGGAACTGTTGGAAGCGTTAAAGCTCTTGACATGGAAGATGTGCTGTATCTGCTGGGTGCCGAGATAATTCTTGCAAATACTTATCATATGTATCTTCGTCCTGGGGATGAGACGGTTGCCAAACTAGGCAAACTCCACGGCTTTACAACATATCCAAAGAGTTTCTTGACGGATAGCGGCGGTTTTCAGGCATTTAGCCTCAGCGACATATCCAAAGCTTCACAAAACGGTATAGAGTTTAGAAGCCACATTGACGGAAGCAAGCACTTTTTCACGCCGAAAAAAGTTATAGACATTCAGCACAATCTAGGAAGCGACATCATGATGATTTTAGATGATTTGGTCGCACTTCCGGCAACAGAGGTGCGCATCGCGCTAAGCATCGAGAGAACTACCGCATGGGCAAAAGAGTCAATCGAGTACTTCAGAGCAAAACAGAAAGAGGGTGTCGGCGTAGAGCAAAACATCTTTGCCATCATCCAAGGCGGAACGGACAAAACATTTCGTACAAAAAGCGCGACGGAGCTTTGCGCTCTTGATTTTGACGGTTTTGCTATCGGCGGTCTATCGGTCGGCGAGTTAAATGAAGAGATGTACAATACGGTTGAACACACCGTGCAGTTCATGCCAAAAGATAAACCGCGTTACTTAATGGGTGTTGGAACTCCCGAAGATTTAATAGAAAATATTGAGCGCGGCATCGACATGTTTGATTGTGTTATGCCGACAAGAAATGCAAGAAACGGAACACTTTTTACATCCTTTGGAAGAATAAATATAAAAGGCGCCAAGTTTAAAGAGGACGCTTTGCCCGTTGACAGTGAGTGCGAATGTCTTACATGCAAAAGATACTCCAGAGCTTATCTGAACCATCTTTTTCGTGCAGGAGAGATAGCGTACTTCAGACTTGCAACCATCCATAACCTCCACTACTACCTCAACCTTATGAGAGAGGCAAGAGAGGCGATTTTAGAGGATAGATATGCGGAGTTTAAAGCGGATTTTTATGCGAAGAGAAGCTAGAAGATAGCTTTTACATAACCTGCCCTATAAAAAGTCATAAAAAAGACCCATTTTTGACTTAGCAAAATAAATATTGTTTTTATTATTTTCTATAGTCCGGAAAAGGACTATAGTTTAGTAGGAGCTTTACGATAAAACATCCAATAAGTAGACGGCAATATCAGCAGAGTTAAGATTGTAGAACTTATGATTCCACCTGCTACGACAACGGCAAGAGGATAGTGGATTTCACTTCCGACACCTGTGGCAAAGAGCAAAGGCAAAATTCCAAGCAGCGCGGTAGAAGCAGTCATAAGTACCGGTCGCAATCGCAAAAGAGTTGCATTTTTGACTACCTCTTTTAGATCTACATCTGGGAATTTTGTTCGCATTTCATCAATAAAGCTGACCAGAACGATTCCGTTTAGCACTGCAATCGCAAAGATGGCTATAAACCCTACAATCGCAGAAACCGATAGATATACGCCGCTAATCAACAGCGCGGCAACGGCACCTATCAATCCAAAAGGAACATTAAGCAAAATAAGCCCTGCTTTAGAGAGCGAATTAAATGCCATATATAAAAGCAGGATTATTAACAGCAGTGTAATAGGGATAATGATAAGCAGCTTTTGTGTTGCCTCTTGCATATTTTTGAAATCTCCTGCCCACCCCAGATAATAGCCATCTGGCATATTGATGTTTTTGTCTATGAGTGAATCCGCCTCTTTGACAAATGAGGCAATATCGCGCCCCTCAACATCAATGGATAGCACCATATAGCGGCTCATATTTTCACGCTTGATAAATGAAGAACCTTGGATTGTATCGATATGGCAAACTTGCTCGAGTGTAACAATTTGTTCATTATGTGAGCGTATCGGAATATTTTTTATTGTTTCGATGTCAATTTTTGCATCTTTGATTTTTGGTACTATACCATAGCGGCGCACACCTTCAATCATATATGTAGCAGGCTCTTCTCCGATACCGTAGCGAATAATCTCCATTACTTCATCTACACCGATGCCATGTCGTGCAAGAGCGGCATAATCAGGTTCAATTTTGATTTGAGCCTGTCCTAGCTGGGATTCAACCTCTATACCTTGAACCCCGCTTATGGAACCGATGCTCTCTTCTATCTCATCTGCAATGGATTGGAGTGTTTTTTGGTCTTCACCGTAGATTTTAATTGCAAGTTCGGCTTTTACTCCTTCAAGCAGCTCTTCAATTCGCATGGCAATTGGCTGAGTCGGGGTAAATTGGACAAATTCAAACTCTTTATCAAGTTCTGTGTCGATTTGTTTTGAAAGAGTTTCATAGTTTTCAATAGTTGGCTTGAGTATTAAAAGCACCTCCATATAGTTAGCTTGTGCAGTTTCTCCTTTTTCACTCCGTCCAATCATTGATAAAACCGACTCTACTTCATTACCGTGGTGTTTAAGTATGAACTTTTCTATTTCTTGAGCCGTCTGTGTTGAGCGCGACAAACTGGTACCGGGGATAGAAGTGACACGATACATAATTGACTCTTCGTTTAATTCCGGCATAAATTCACGCCCATGCTGAGTTAGCATTACAATAGAAGCTAAAAAAAGTATGGATGCTCCGCCGAGCAATGCTTTTGCATGAGATAGTGCGAAGTTGAGCATCGGAGTGTATCGTCTCTTAAGTGCGCGCATAACAATATTATCGTGATGAGTCGTGGGTTTTAGAAGATAAGTTGCTAAAACAGGTACTAAAATGAGGGCAACAACGAGCGAACCCAGCATTACAAATGTTATGTTAAGTGCCATCGGAACATAGAGTTTTCCTGCCAAACCATCAAGGCTGAGCAGCGGTAAAAAAACAACGGCAATTATTAAAATCGCGAAGGTTACAGGTGTTGAAACCTCTTTGGCCGCCTGTGAGATTACCTCAAAACGTGATAACTCTGGGTGGTCATGCAGCTTTCTAAAACTGTTTTCAACTACAACAACCGTTCCGTCAACAATCATACCCACGGCAATAGCCAGACCGCTTAAGCTCATCAAATTGGCGCTAAGTCCATAATAATCCATTAGTAAAAAAGCGATTAACAATGAAACAGGAAGCGAGAGAATAACGATAAATGCCGAGCGCAACTCAAATAAAAACAGGAACAGAACGATTCCTACAAGTATCATCCCGCCAAGCAGCGCCTCATCCATAGTGTCAACCGCTTTTTTTGTTATCTCTGTACGGTCGTACAAAAGTTTTATGCTGACACCTTCTGGAAGAGTTGTATTGATTGTCTTTGTTTTTTCTTTGAGTTGTTCGACAACTTCAGCCGCATTTGTCTGAGTGCGTTGCAATACCATCCCCATAACAGCTTCTTTTCCATCAACCGATACTGCTCCAAATCGTAGCGATGTCCCTTCTTTAACTTCTGCAACATCATTAATAGTTATCGAATCACCGTTGAGGTGCTTTACTGGGGTATTGCGAATATCATCCAATGAACTGTAAAGTCCTACCCCTCGTATAAGATATTGCTCTTGGTTAAATTCAAGATATTGCCCTCCTGCGGCACCGTTGCTTTTTTGTAAAGCATTAACCACGCTATCGTATGTTATATCGAAATCTTGAAGCTTTTGTGTGTCTATGAGTACATCATACTGCTTTTCATGACCTCCCCATCCAGTAACCTCTTCAACCCCTGATACACTTTTATATAACGGAGCTACGACATATTCTTGAAGTTGTCTCAGTTGGCTCAGTGAAAATTTTCCTGTTTTATCTTGAATTTGATACCAAAGTACTTGACCAAGACCGGTGGTATTTGGACCTAGTACAGGTTTTCCCCATCCTTGTGGTACCTCAACACTGCTTAGGCGTTCGTTGACCAGCTGGCGGAGAAAATAGATATCCATGTCATCTTCAAAAAAGATGGACACATAGGAGAGTCCAAAAATAGAGTTGGACATAATCATTTTTACGCCTGCCATCCCTGAGAGTGCCGATTCAATCGGATAAGTAATCAGTTTTTCAATATCTTCGGCGGAATTACCGGGGCTTTCAGTATAAATCACTACCTGTTTAGGGGTAATATCGGGAAAGGCATCCACGGGGATTGTCTGATAGGAACGTATTCCAAATACAACAATCCCGATAAATACCACCAAAACTAGTATGCGGTATTTGAGCGCACTATCGATTAATTTATTTATCATCGTTATTCCCTTATTCCTCGCCGATAGCTGATCTTAACAGCATCGATTTAACGTAATAGCTTTTATCGCTGACATAGCTCTCACCTACTTCTAGTCCGCGAATTGCAACATAATCATCATCTTTGGTGATTATTTCGACTACTCTGGCTTCGTATTGTGGACTCTCTTTATCTTCATTGTGCTCTCCATGCTCTTCTTGTTCTTTATGCTCTTCTTGTTTTGCAGAAAGATTTTTTTGTACTGGGACAAAGACAACCCACTCATTTTGAAAAAAGGTGAGTGCAGATTTTTTCACAGAGAGATAGTTTTTGTCTTTTTGGGTGTAGATAGTTGCACCGACATATTGGTTGAGATAAAGCTCTTGTAAAGAAGGTTCTATAGAAGCCAAAACACTCAAACGCTGAGTTTTTTCATCTATTGAGGGCAAAATACGCTCAATCTTCCCGTATATAGGAGTTGATGAGTTATTTTTAATAAGCACTTTTTGCCCATTTTTTACATTCATAGCGTAACGCTGAGGAACATAGCACTCTAAAAAAAAGGCATTTTTATTGATAATGTACGCTAAAGAAGTATCCTCTTTTACATACGAACCAAGAGGCTGAATAATTTCAGAAATAATTCCTGAAACGGATGCATAAATAAAGTACGCAGAGTTTGGAGTGTTAAGTGATTCCGGTTTTATATTTGATGTTTTAAGAGTAGCTTCTATGCTTTTTATTTGCGAATACATGGCATCTCTCTCAATTTGCTTTGATGTAAACTCCTGAGTAGAGATCATTCCGCGTTCATACAGCTCTTTATTGGATTGGAAATTTTTATCCAAATATCCGTATTGTGTTTTTAGAGACTGATAATCTACTGCCATTTTTGAAAGTTCGGCTGAGACTATTTTTGCTATTTTGTCTCCTTTTTTAACCCTATCTCCGGCACGAACATAATATGCTTCAATGTATCCGCTCAAAGGGGATGTGACGGCTTGCTGATCACTGTTTTGCTGGATAATTTTGGCGTTAACATCAATTGTCACACCAAAGGGGCGAATTTGAGCTGTTTGAGTAGGAATATCAAGCGCTCCAAGCAGTGTAGCCGATAGTAAAAAAAAGGCTCTCAATACGATTTTATTCATTGTAGTTTCCTTGTGTGTAGTTGTACTCGATTGTTGCGCGGTCTATCTGTGATTGCAGATTTATTACTTCGCGCTTTGTAGAAAGAACTCTATTTTTAATCTCATAGAGTTCTAAAATATTGATTGTGGCTATGGCATACGCATCATTGTACATGTTCATTAGCTCCTCTTCATTTTTTAGATTTGATTGGCGCTTTTGAAGCAGTATG
Source organism: Sulfurimonas sp. (assembly GCA_041654255.1). Classification (GTDB taxonomy): domain Bacteria; phylum Campylobacterota; class Campylobacteria; order Campylobacterales; family Sulfurimonadaceae; genus Sulfurimonas. The sequence goes on along the minus strand of JBAZDX010000012.1, from coordinate 34,993 downwards.
TTTAGAGTATCCAACTCTTTTTTGAGTGTGGTTGTTTTAGTTTGAAGACGATTTTTATAAGCCTTTAATGCTAAGGCATTACGGCGTTCTTGCAGTAATAAAATCGATTTTTCTTCACTCTTGTCATCAAAAAAAGGCAAGGCAATTGAGACTCCGGCGCGGTAAATTTTTTGATTGCCCTCTCTTTCATATTCACCAAAAACATCAATAGACTCAACTCTATATGTATTTAGTTTGGATTCGGTTATCGACATAGCATTCTCGGATTCAAGCAGTGCAATATCCGGATTTTCTTTCTCGTTATTTATGAGTCTAAATTGATAGTTTGGCTCAATCCGGAGTTCTTCGGTAACTCCTGAAAATGCCAACAAGTTGTAATTGCTTAATGAACGCTCTCTCTCATGTTCAAGAACATTGCTTTGCGCATTTGCGTAATCGACATTTGCTTGAAGCATCAATGCTTTGGATAACGAACCGCTAAGAAAGCGCTGATTTGATATCTCATTTATTTTTTGGGCTATTTTAAGCTCTTCGTTGGCTAAATCCAGCAGTTTTTGTTTTTGTGAGTACTCTGCATATAAAAGAGATACCTCTTTTACAAACTGAGCATGCGTGGCTGAAACATTGACTTTGGCATTTGCTTCTTTAGAAGTTGCAAAATGTTCTTTATCCACACTTATGTCCAAAAGGCGGATTGGCTGAGTGATGGCTACGCGATATCCGCTTTCGCTCTCAAAGTTTGATGCTTCCATCTCAATCTTTGGGTTTTCATACCGTTTTATGATTTTTCCTTCCAGACGAGATTGTTCAATACTTAGATGAGAGGATTGAAGATATGCGCTATTTTCAACTGCACGCGCCAAAAAAGTTTCAAAGTTTTCGGCGTAACCGATACTGCATAGGAGTGTGATGGGTAAAATAAACTTAATCATTTTTTGACTTTCTTGAGAATCGTTCCATCAATTGCATCTAGCTCAATAGTATGGTTTTTGGTATCAATGTCATAAAAAAGAGAGTTTCCCTTGTGTGTTAATGTACTAGAAATAATCTCTTCACCCGTTTCATTTTTAACTAATTGCGCCGCCTGCTTTTCATCAATTTTGTGTAACTCGTGCATCTTTCTTTTTTTGTACGCTTTTAAAGCAGGGCGATTGTTTGTGTTATGAAAAGTGTTATGTTCTTGAACGGTAATATTTGTTGCTTCTGCCTGTAATACGAGCATTATGCTCCATATTAATAGGATAAATTTCATGTGTAATCCTTTAAGATAAATAGATAGGTATATAATCTCCCTCAGAAGGGAGTTAATGGTAATAATTTAATGTGTAAGTAAAAAGTTAAGCGGTAATTGGAGGGCGGTAAGATGGTAGAATTGAGCCATTTTGATAATGCTCATTAGGATGAACAGACGGAAGTAAGCGGCTATTGTTATATATATTGAGACTGTTTTTCAGAGGAAGGATAAAGCTCATATGAAACATATAGTGGATATCGCAGAGATCTCCACAATCTACAGGTTCCGAAAGTTCCTGAACATATTTATTAACACTGCAATGCTCATCTTGAACTGCCGAGAAGACAGAAGCATGCGCTACGAAAAAACTAATCGAGATTAATAATAGCAGTGTCCAGAATTTTCGTATTCGCATAGCTTGAAGTGTAGCCAACAATAGTAAATAAAAAGCACTGACTTATATTTACATTTTTATCCCGAATTTTCCGAGAATTAATATCATCAGATAATAAGCAGTTATTGTAAGTATTACTGAAATAGCCATACTAGGAAAAAAGCTTATTTCTTTTTTTATTAAAATTGGGAACATTATAAAGAGTGTCATTGACGGAGGAATCAACCAAATAATTTTGTTTGAAAACTCTACCGCGGCATTGCTGTTATTTGTATCTAAATACATCCAAGTCATAGCCAATATTGATACTAACGGAATAGCCGCCAATAGCGCACCGACCAGAGAGCTTCTCTTCGTTATTTCAGATATAAACACGATTAAAAGCGCTGTAATAATGATTTTTGTAATGTAGAAGTACACTTTCTCTCCTTGAATCATGCCGGCCAAAGAGGCTAGAAGATAGCTTTTACTTCGCCGTAAAGCTCTTTACCGCAGTAGAGCGAGAGTTTTTCATCCATCGTTACGCTCTTGTTTGGGTCAAAGAGCATTGCGTCTGCTCTCTCTCCGACTTTTATAACTCCGCGCTTCTCTCCTATGGCATCTGATGGGTTTTTAACGCAAACTCTTACAAGATGGCTCATTGAAATCATACCGCTCTTTACAAGTTTCGTATAATAGAGGCTCATGGCATTTTTAAGCCCTTCACAGCCGTATGCCGCATCATAAAATGCAACCTCTTTGTTTACGGGCGAGCTTGGCTGATGAAGCGTAGTTAAAATATCTATTTGGTTGTTTTTCAGTGCTTCTTGGAGCAGTTTTACATCATCGTTTGATGCCAAAGGCGGATTTAGCTTTGCTGTTGTGTTGAAGTTTTTACACGCCTCATCGGAGTTTAAAAGATGGTGGATAGAGACTTCGCATCTAACGTCCACACCCTCTTTTTTTGCTTTGTCTATAAGGCAGATTGAACGAGGCGATGCGATGGATTTGAAGAGGATTTTTATCTTAAAGTGTCTTGCTATCTCTATCATACGAGAGACATGTAAAACTTCGCTCAAATCAGGAATGCCTGCAAGTCCGAGTTTTGAACTGACATTACCTTCTAGCATAACACCGCTGCTTATTAGCGAGTTATCCTCCGCTTTGCAGAAAAGTGTCACTCCGTACATCTGGCAATACTGGGCGATTTTAATAGCTACGTCATTTTTGGCGATTGTGCTCATATATGGAGCGATTGCACCGCGTTTTAGTAAAATCGCGATGTTGCTGAGCGTTGCATCCTCTTTTAGAGTGTTTAGCATCAAATCAACTTTTGCACCGCTTAGATTATGAAGTCCGTTTTGGGCAAACTCTAGAACTATCTCATTGTCTATTGCGGGAGTGCCCTCAGCATTTAAAACTATATGCCCGATCCCGCCTTTTAGCGCTTCATCGGAGACTATTTTTATATTTTTTGCGTTTAGTGCCGAGTCCTGAACTCTTATATTTGTGTCCACCAAAAGCGGCATAAAGTAGAGACCCTTTGCGTCAATGATTTCGTTACCCTGCAAGCCTGAGCCGATCTCTGTTACTATGCCCTCTTCAATGCGGACATCAACCACTCTCTCTCCATCTATATCACACACCGTCGCATTTTTTATCAGCATCTCTTCAACCTTTGAAGTATATTGATGAAATTATAATAGATTATGGCTTATAAAAAAGATTTCTGCTTTAGGGCACCTTTATGCTTTTAGTTAATTTTAGTTATACTATTTGCTAAATTATTTGTAGCTTGCAAAAAGGCGATTAGTTGAGATACTCCCTAAATACTATTAAAATTTTTATCATTATCTTTTTTGTTTTAGTCTACTCCATTGTGTTCATTGTTACTACAAACGATAAAAATTCACGAGTAGAACTGCTTTCAAACCAGCAAATTGTGAACCTTCAACACAATCAGTTAGCCTCACATACGAACAATAAATATCTTAAGGAGATGCTGCATGAGTATATTTTGATTAATGCTTTGGCATTTTTTGGTTTCTTGCTCCTCTTTATTGTCATCTATCTCAACATTAAGCAGCGTGTTACCCTAGAAAAGATAGTTAAAGAGAGAACTAAAGAGCTTGAGAGAGAAAAAAACAGAGCGCAAAATGCAACAAAGGCAAAATCCCAATTTTTGGCGAATATGTCACATGAGATAAGAACACCGATTAACGGCATCATAGGCATGAGCCATCTACTTTTGCAAACAAACTTAACTAAAGAGCAGATGAATTTTCTTAAAAATATTGATAACTCTGCCAAATCGTTATTTAGACTAATAAATGATATTTTAGATTTTTCAAAGATAGAGGCAGGAAAATTATCAATTGAAAAAACTACTTTTAATCTTAAAAAAAGTGTCAGCAGTGTCATAGAATCGGTAAAATTTATAGTTCAAGAAAAAAATATAAGAATTCATCTTAAATATGGACATAATTTAAAAGACTGTTTTTATGGAGACAGTCTGAGAATTTCTCAAATATTGGCAAATCTTTTAGGAAATGCCATTAAATTTACGCATAATGGCGACATCTACATAACCATCAAAAAGATTGATGGGAAGAGATTAAGATTTCAGATAAAAGACACCGGAATCGGTTTGAGCGAAGAACAGCAGAAAAAACTGTTTAAATCTTTTTCGCAGGCTGATGGCTCCACTACAAGAAAATATGGCGGAACAGGTCTTGGACTTGCTATATCAAAACAGCTTGTGGAGCTAATGGGCGGCAAGATTTGGGCTCTGAGCAAAGAGGGATTTGGCAGCAGCTTTATTTTTGAGATAGAGCTTCAGGAGACAGATTTTATAGATGCAGATGAAGAGAAAACAGAGTTTGATAAAAATATATTAAATGCAAATAAAATACTTATCGTGGAAGACAATTTAACAAACCGGCTTGTGCTTTTGGGACTTCTAGAAGATTGTGTTAAAGAGATTGATATTGCAAACAACGGAAAAGAGGCGCTAGATTTGTTTAAGAGCGGCAAATATGAATTAATTCTTATGGATCTGCAGATGCCGGTTATGGACGGTTATGAAGCAACTAAAATTATCAGAGAGATTGACAAAGATATTCCAATCATCGCCCTAAGTGCAAATGCCATGATAGAAGAAGTAGAAAAAACGAAAGCATACGGGATGAATGAGCATCTTGCCAAACCGATTGATGTAGAAAAACTCTTTACCACTCTGAGCAAGTACATTAACTCTAATAAGAAATAATTTCATTTTATCAAAGGCTTTTTTTTGCGTTACCTACTTTTAATCTTTTTACTATTGCAATTTTTAGAGGCGAGCCAATCTTACGAATCCGGCAAAAGCATCTACATGAAAAGTGGCTGTTATAGCTGTCATGGGATAAATCTGGAAGGTTTGCACAAATATCCATATCTTGCAAATCGTGCAAAAGGCTTTATGACATACAAATTAAAACGATTTCGCTCAAAGCTTTCAGACAACCAGCAACAAGAGATGATGATACCTTTTGCACTAAATTTAAGCGATAAAGATATAGACGATTTAACAACTTATATATATGAGTTTGTTGAAGAGAAAAAAAATAAAAAGTATGATGACAGTTTTAAAATACAAGGAGACGGCGGTTCATGAAAATCTTAGTCAGCGCACTGGAACACTCGGCAAATATCCACCTGAAATCTCTGAAAAAAGAGCTAAGCGAGACGACAGAGTTTATCGGCATTTTCGACAAAGAGCTGGGTAGTAGCATCATAGATTTAAGAAGCTTGGCAATAATGGGCTTTGTCGATGCAATAAAGAAGTTAAGATTTTTCATAAAGCTAAACAACCGGATGCTTGATTTGGCAAAAGATGCTGATAAAGTCCTGCTTATCGACTCATCAGGGTTTAACCTTCCTCTTGCCAAAAAAATCAGAAAAAAGTATCCAAACAAAGAGATAATCTACTACATCCTGCCTCAAGCTTGGGCATGGAAGAAAAAACGGATTCCGGTTTTGGAGAGGACCATAGACCGCCTAGCCTCCATTTTGCCATTTGAGAAAGAGTACTACTCTAAAAATGCTCCCATAACCTATGTAGGACACCCTCTTTTGGACCAGATAAGCGAGTTCAAAGGGAGTTTAAACAGCGAAGTTAAACAAATCTCTTTTATGCCCGGAAGCAGAAAGGGCGAGATAAAAAAACTCATGCCTATCTTTAAAGAGGTTCAAAAAGAGCTTGGAATCGAATCGACAATTATCATACCAAAACACTTCTCTAAAGAAGATATAAAAGAACTTTATGGTAGCCTTTCAGGTTTTAAAATAGCTCACGATGCGCACAAAACACTTCTTGAGGCGGACTTTGCATTTATATGCAGCGGAACTGCTACACTGGAGGCGTCGCTCATTGGGATACCGTTTATATTGACTTATATAGCCAGACCGCTGGATTACTTTATAGCAAGCAGGCTTGTTAAACTCGATTATATAGGACTTGGAAACATAATGTTTTCAAAGTTCCAAAACAGAGCGCTCCATCCGGAGTTTATTCAAGAAGATGTTAGTGCCAAAAATCTCCTAAGGGCATACAACGAGTATGACAGAAGCAGATTTTTAGATGACTCAAAAACGTTAAGAGCCTATTTGAAACACGGCAGTTCAAAAACAGTAGCAAAAATAATAGAGGGCATAGATGAAGATTAATTTTATAGATTTACAAGCGCAATACAAAAAATATGAAAAAGAGATAAACAGTGAAGTTTTAGAAGTTTTTGCTTCGGCACAGTTTATCGGCGGAGAGAAATTAAACTCGCTAGAGAAAAATCTGGCTGTTTATACAGGAGCTAAGCATGCCATAGGCTGCAGTAGCGGAACCGACGCACTTTTACTTGCACTTATGGCTCTGAATATCGGTGTCGGCGATGAGGTAATAACTACTCCTTTTACATTTATAGCAACTGCCGAAGTTATTGCGCTTCTGGGTGCAAAAAGCGTTTTTGTAGATATTGACGAAGAGAGCTACAACATCGACCCTTCTAAAATAGAAGCGGCAATTACTAAAAAAACTAAAGCGATTATCCCTGTTTCGCTATACGGTCAATGCGCTGATATGGAAGCCATAAACAACATTGCAAAAAAATATAATATTACGGTTATAGAAGATGCATGTCAGAGCTTTGGCGCGTCTTTCAGAGGCAAAAAATCATGCAACCTCTCAACTATTTCATGTACAAGCTTTTTTCCATCTAAGCCGCTTGGCGCTTACGGCGACGGCGGAGCGATATTTACAAATGATGATGAACTCTCAGCAAAAATGCGTATGCTTCTAAATCACGGTCAAAATGAGCGCTACAAACATAAGTACATCGGCATAAACGGTCGTCTTGACGCTGTTCAAGCCGCAATTTTGAATGTAAAACTTAAACACTTTGAAGAAGAGGTTAGACTTAGAGATGAGATAGGCTCAAGATACAGCGATTTGCTTGAAGATGCAGATGTGATTACGCCAAAAATTGCTGAGGGCAACACAAGCGTATATGCACAATACTCAATAAGAGTAAAAGATAGAGAAGCAATGGTTGAAAAACTCTCAAAACTCGGAGTTCCAACCGCTGTTCACTATCCACTTCCGCTTCATATGCAAGAGGCATTTAAAGATTTGGGCTACAGTGCAGGCGATTTTCCAATAAGCGAGCTTGTCTCAAAAGAGATAATGTCTCTGCCGATGAGCGCATATCTAAGTGAAGCGGAACAAGATTTTGTTGTTCAAGCAATTAAAGGTTAGTCATTGAAAAAAATTGCTATTGTCGGGTTAGGTTTGATGGGCAAAAACCACTACAACACGTTAAAAAGCATAGGCGGCATTAAGATAGTCGGACTTTGCGATGTTGTAAAAAACGGCGAGTTCGCGGAGCCTTTTTTTACGGACTTGGAGACGATGCTAGATGAGGTTAAACCTGACGCAGTTATTATTGTAACACCAACTTTCCTGCATAAAGATGTGGCTCTTAAATGTGCGGCACGTAAAATTGATATTTTCATAGAAAAACCGGCAGCTTCCAGTGTTGAAGATGCAAAAGAGATACTTGCGTCCGTAGAAGAGAACGGCATCAAAAGCTGTGTCGGGCATATTGAGAGATACAATCCGGTTGTAAAATCTCTAATTAACGAGATAAAAGATCATGAGATACTATCAATCTCCATTACGCGCAGCGGCTCTTTCCCAGAGCGCATTGCAGATGTGGGGATACTCACCGACCTATCGGTTCATGACAGCGATTTGATACGCTTTATAACAAAAAAAGATATTGTAAAAAGTGCGGTCTTTAAATCTCAAAAAATCCATAAGACACACGAAGATAATGCAATACTGGCGTTTGAGCTTGAAGGTCAGATTATCGGAGATATCTCAACAAACTGGCTGACTCCGTACAGAAAAAGAAGCATCAGCGTTGCGTGCAGAGTAGATGAGCAGAGTAAAATAAAATATTTTGAAGCTGACTTAATCTCTCAAAGCCTTACAGAACGCGTAAATATCAACCCAAATTCACATATAACAAAAAACTGCTTTGTAAGCAGAAGCAATGCCCTACAAGACGAGCTTGAAGCCTTTGTAAACTATTTGCAAACAGGCAACAGAGGCTCTTTGGCAACAGTTAACGACAGCATAATAACATTAGAAATTGCGAGTAAATAATGTCACAAAACACAACTAATATCCATAAATCGGCAATTATAGAAGACGGTGCAAAGATAGCTCCAAATGTTACTGTAGGACCGTTTTGTTTCATCGGCAAAGATGTAGAACTAAAATCAGGGTGCAGAGTGGAATCAAACGTTATTCTAAAGGGCAAGCTTAGTGTTGATGAAGATGTTAAAATATTTAGTTTTGCAGTTATCGGGTGTGAAGGCTCTCAAATAACAGTCGGCACTAAAACACACATAAGAGAGTTTACTCAAATCGGAACTCAAAAAAGTGAAGATGAAAACAACAAAAAAATATCTATCGGTGCAAATAACTTCATTATGGGTTATGTACAGATACTTTTCGGTGTAGAACTAGAGGATTTTTGTATAGTAACAAATGCCGTCAGGCTTTATGAAAATGTAAAATGCCACGAGAGGGTTATTATCGGCGGGCTTAGCACAATAGAAGCAAATAACACCATTGGAACAGGGGTTATGATAGGCGGAGCATCTGTTGTAACTACCGACATACCGCCTTTTATGCTTGTTGAGGGCAACAAAGCGACTATAAAGGGACTAAATATTATCGGTCTTAGAAGAAGATTGGAAAACAAAGAAGATATTGAAGAGATTAAAGCAATTTACAAAAAAGTTTTAGGAAGCGGAGCGGATAAAGCACTAGCTCAAGAGATTGCAGAGACAAACGCAAACGAATATATTATTAAACTAGCCTCATTTGTAGCTTCTAGCAATCTTTAGCAAAGGGATTATTTCAAAACTAACTCCTCATTTTTTTCATTATATCTGTAGTTTACTATCTCACCGGTTATTGTGAGTTCAATGGTTTGCTCAATAATTTCAAGCGGCAAAATAAACCACTCTCTTGGGGTGTATCGCTTTGCATCACTTCCAAAGATATCTACGCTGAGGCAAACTTTGCCAAAAAATTTATGAATAAGTTGCTCGAACTTTTGAGTGTTCATATTGTAGGTTTCATAAACACTTACAATCCTTACAGGTGCCATAAAATATGTCGGTTCATTGATGGCATTTTTGATTCTCTCTTTTACATCCGTCGTCGAATACCCTATTTTGTAGAGATTTTTTATTGTAGCGATTTTATCATCTTTGCTTAAGGACTCCAAAATATAGATATAGCCACTTTTAGCATCTTTTTGGGTTATTTGAGCCAGCTTATCTAAAACCTTATCTTCATGCTCGCTTACAAAATAACCGTCTTCATAAAGTCCTTTTCCAAAAGAGCGAAGTAGCATATTTGATTCTGTACCGTTTTCAAAGATTATTTTTGTTCTGCCGTCAAGTTTATTGAACTTATCTTTTTGGGGTTTTTCTATCTTTTGCAAATACGCAAGCACACCTTTTAAAATAAAAAAATTACCATCCTCAAAGAATCTCTCATTAAACTTTACAAGTTTTCGCTTGCCTTGATTCAAATCATTCTGAACACTTTTAAAAAGTTCTTCATATTTTGCAAAATCTCTGCAAGGTTTTCTTTGAGCTACAAAATCCGTTTGTTCACGCTCTTTTGGAACATTTTTCAAAGTAAATATATCATCCTCTTCCTCACTAAGCAATCCAAAAACATCATCATTTAAAATATCATCTATTGAATTTATCTCTATTTTTTTTAAAAGATTATATCTGTCATAAGGCTTTAAATACTCGATTTTTTCGGGGTTTTTTCTTATTCCCTCAAGCCTTGAGTAAAGATTTCTCTCGCTCATATTTGCTGATTTTTTAGGCTCATGTCCATTTTGTTCGACAAAATCATTAATATCTTCAAAACTCATGATGAGCCTGTCGCCTTCATTTAAAGATTTGGTTTTTGCCTTTGCCTCACTTAAAAGTTCTAAGGGGTCATCTGCCAAAATCTCATCAAGCGAAAACTCTGTAACTTTATCCATTTGCTTTCTCTCGTCTTAGTTTATTGAGATAAATAAGCGCTTCTGCCATTCTCTTTTCGTTAAAATCTCGGCTGTTAATATCGGGCATTCTTCCGTGTTCACTTTTAAAAGCAGGAATTTTTTTGTATAAAATCACCGCTTCTTCAGGTGTCATTTCTATTTTTGTAGCTTCTATGCTCTCTTGAATAAGTTTTAAAACATGTGTAGTTACGGACTTTGACAAAATCTCAAAAGCCTTTTGAAACGGATTTATCTGGTCTATCAAATCAATCCTCAAATCATCAATATTTACAAACTTATCCGCCATTTTTATAAATTTCTTATCCCCGCTCTCTATGATATGTCCATTTTTTACAACGCTGTCAACGACTACATGTTGTCGCAACTCTTCCACTTCACTATCACTTAAATCAGGATATTTTACTTTTATGATTTTTGGTATTAAAACTCTGTTTATAACTTCAGCGTCAAGGTTTCCGGGGATTGCTTTTATCATCACATCATCTTGCAAGATAGCCGCTTTTAGGTCGTTTAGATCTGATTCTATTATATCTTCCACTCTTTTGCTTGACGGTTTTTTAAATCCTCTTATTTTTAGTTCGCCCTTTTGGTTTGGCTCTGTGTCATTTTCAAATCGTGGTTTAAACTTAAAATTTGGTGCTAAAACCTGTTCCATCAAAAGAGAAGCGGTAATAGCTTTTAACATGTTGTTTACAGATACTTTTACCTCATCGTTTTGTGCATCAGGCTGGGCTATAAGGTTTGTAAACTGTGCATGCGTTTTATTGTCGCTGTCTCTTGTGGCTCGCCCTATAATTTGGATGATTTCAGTAAGTGAACTTCTGTATCCAACGGTTAGGGCATGTTCACAAAACGGCCAGTCAAACCCTTCTTTTGCTTTTCCAAGAGCAATAATCAAATCCATATCTTCAGATTTTTTATGAGTATTCAAATAAGTGTCTATTCTTGATCTCGATTTTGGGTCATCTTCTACTAAATCAGCTACTTTTAAAAGTTTACCATCGCCGTGCCTCTTTACTATGATGACCCCATCTTCAGTTGTTTGCACAACACTGCCTATGATATCCAAAATAGTATCCACCTCTGCATATTTATCTTTTGTAGATTCACCAGAATTTACATTTGGAATATGCAAAATAGTTTTTTTGTCGGTATCGAGTATCTCGGCTATGGCACTTGTATAGCGACCTTGATAAAAGTGATAGCCGATGCCCAAAGATTTGAGGTGTTCATAACCGTTTAGCTGCTCATAGTAGTTGTAGGTTACTTTTGCAAATTTCGCTTCATCTTCAGGCAAAAGTACAGGAACACTATCGCCTCTAAAGTATGAACCCGTCATAGCGACAATATGTGCATTAGAGTTTTGCATCACGCTTCGTATAAGTTCGCCTAGCTGGTTCTCGCCATCCGCTGAAACATGGTGAAACTCATCTATAGCAAGTAAACAATTATCAAACTTAGCATCTTCCAACTCTTTAAAAGCAAAACGCAAGGTCGCATGCGTACAAATAAGTATCTTCTCATCGTCCGCCATAAATTTTTTAAAAGCTTCAACTTTACTTTTTTCTCCCCCTGCGGCGCAAAGGTTGTAAAGAGGATTTGGCTCCCATGAAGCAAAGAAACCATTTTTTTTCAAATCAGTCGTGCCAAAAGAACCACCAATGGAGCGTTCTGGAACAGCTACTATGACTTTTGAGATACCTTGACGATAGAGTTTATCCAAAGCTATAAACATCAAAGCTCTTGACTTGCCAGAAGCTGGAGGAGCTTTTAGAAGTAGATACTTCTCATTCCTCGCCGCATACGCTTTTTCCTGCATATCTCTCATGCCAAAACTATTTATTTTTTTACTCTCGCCTGTTTGAGCGTAAATTACTTCTATAATGTTTGTCATCTTTTCCCTCTTTAGTTTAAAAATCTATTCTAACTTGAACTATAAAATTCCTTAGTTCAATTTGGAGTCTTAACTCGAACTATAAAATTCCTTAGTTCAATTTGGAGTCTTAACTTTGATTATAAGCATCTAAATATCTTGTAAAAGCATAAAATTTATTTCGTTCATACCCTGTAGTTTCTTTTAAAATACCTTTTTCTTCAAAATCTTTTATAAGGGAACTTACTGTTGCCTTAGCAAGATTTAGTTCACGACCGACATCAGTCATATTAACAATAGGTTTTTGATATAACATTTCCACTAACCTACTAGCATTATGAGCTTTTTTACCAAATCCTACGATAATAGTATCCATCTCTTGTTTTATAAGTAAAATAGTTTCAAATGTTTTTACTCCGCTTTTAGCTGTAACAATAACAGCTTCAAGAAAAAACTTTATCCAATGAATCAAATCATTATCTGTTCGAACTCTTGTGAGAGCTTCATAGTAAGCTGATTTATGTTTTTCTATAAAATCAGAGAGATACAATGATGGTTTTTTAAGAAGTCCATTACTTACTAGATAGAGTGTGATTAGTAGTCTTCCAATACGACCATTTCCATCTAAAAATGGATGAATTGTTTCAAATTGATAGTGAGCGATAGCTATTTTTATGAGATGCGGTACAAATATCTCTTCATTATGTAAAAATCTCTCTAAATCACTCATCAGTTCACTTACAACATTGTGATGAGGAGGTATAAAATAAGCCGTAGCCAAACTAGCTCCACCTATCCAATTTTGAGATTTTCTAAATTCACCTGGTTGTTTTGCTTCGCCTCTTACGCTATTGAGTAGTATTTCGTGAACATTTTTGATTAAACGATTTGAAATAGGCATAGTTTCAAGTTCTTTGATAGCACTATTCATAGCATCGATATAATTTCGTACCTCTTGCCAATCATCTCTTTTTTCTGGGTCTATCTGATTTTTTGCGATGAGCACTTCATCCATCTCAGTTTTTGTACCCTCTATCTTACTTGAAGTATTCGCTTCTTTTGTGATGTGCATCTGTATAAACATATCTACATTTGGCACTATCATCGTAAAAGCATTTAGCTCACCAAGTGCTCTAGTAGCATCTTCAAGCATTGTATTTATTTGTGGGTCATCCCATGTAAATGTATGATTGACAAATTCTGGTAAAAAACTTTTGTATTGATACTCTTGTCTAAGTGTGCCTGATTTAAAATCTTTAATATTCATCTTAATCTCCCTAAAATTTCCAAAGCTTCCAACTCAAATTTAGAAAATGCAAACCACTTTTTACCCAAATCTTTAAGACTTGCTCCGATATGGTAAATCTCTGTACTGTCAAGTATCAAAAATCTATCATGTGCTTTTTTAAATTCATGAAGTTCTATATTGTTGTATTGTGATTTATATTTTTGATAATCAAGACGAAGTTGTTTAGAAATAGTTTGTGTATAGATTTTGATTTTCAGGTTTGGATACTTGCTAAAGAGTGTAAAAACAGTATCGTCGATATAATTATCTATCAGCACTACTTCACTTTTTGCACTTTTAAGCAAATTGTTTACAAAAGCATACGCATCATAAATTTGTCCGTCGTAAAAGATACTGTGCTTTGGTTGAATAGTAGTATTTTCTAATCCTTTGGAAATGTTTGCCACTTGCGATTTTAAAAGTGAAACATCATTTTCAAGCTCTTTAAATCTCTCATGTGTGATTTTTTCGGAGTTGATAACATAGCCATTCTGGATGTAGTTTTTTAGAACATTTGTAGCCCATTGTCTAAATGTCGTAGCTTTTTTAGAGTTCACCCTGTATCCAACAGATATAACCACATCAAGATTATAATGCTCTACTTCCCTTTTAACTTTTCGTTTTCCCTCTTGTTGAACTATTAAGTATTTCTGAATAGTTCGATTCTCAAAAAGCTCCTCTTCTTTATAAATAGCCTTTAGATGCATATTTATATTGGGAATAGTTACTTCAAAAAGCTCTGCTATTTGCTTTTGGGTAAGCCATATCGTTTCATTTTCTACTGATACATTTAGCTCTAGTTCTCCATCGCTGTAGATAACCATGCTTGAATTATTTTGTTCAATTGTCATTTTAAGCTCCTAGTATTCATTTTATAAATACTACTAAAATAATTTATTTTCATTGAAAAGTATGTCATTTTGAAATATTTTTATTTTTGCCTCTGCTGTAAAAAACTCCGCCAAATTACAACCTAGCATCATGGTATATCCTCGGATGGTTTGTGGTTTATCATTCAAAAATTCCATAAAATCTCGGAAGTGTGGCTTCAGCCCCGCCAACACCCGGAAGTGGGACTTTAGTCCCGCCTATTTTCAGCGGATTATTTCTTATATACTCATAAACCACAAAAAAATGTTTTTCATCTCTGATTGCTTTATCATAATAATCATCATCCCAAAACTTACCGTTTTTACCTAAAAGTTCATTGATTTTTTTGGCACTTGCACCTTTAAGCATCTGCATAACTTTACTCAAACGCTCTAGCGGTTTAAAAAGAATATGAACATGATTATTCATAATACAAAATGCACTAAGCTCATAAAGCTTTTTATCATGAGCGATTAAAAAGTCATATAAATAGCCCAAAACATTATCTTGAAGATAAGCTCCGTTTGTGGATGTGTCCAGATATTCATCAATACCAAGTTGCGTTTCTTTGTTTTTCATGGCGGGGTTAAAACCCCACTTCCTTACAAACTCATCAACGCTATCAAATGTCCTAAATGTCACAAACTGATAATACCCTTCTAAATCAATATGCGGCAAATGGCTATGTCTTTTCGGAAGTGGGACTTTAGTCCCGTCAACATTGTCATCTCTTGGGGGTTGGGACTTCAGTCCCGCACTTACTGCTTCCGACTTCTCTTTGTGCGGGGCTGAAGCCCCACTTCCGTTATTGTTTTTTCGGGGTTGGGACTTTAGTCCCGAACTTGTTTCTTTGTGCGGGGTTAAAACCCCACTTCCGTTTTTTATCATTTCGCACTCATCTCTTCATACATTTTAAAGAGGTATTCTAGGCGTTCTTCGTCGCTCTCGAATGGTTTGGGGCGGTAGCATTGTTCTATGGCTATATCTAAAGTATGGTGGGCTTTTTGTAAGCCTTCTGGCATTTTATTTGGGTCGTAGAGCTGGGCTAGTGTTTTTTGGCTGTGTTTTTCTCGCTCGTCTATGATGCCAAATACAAGCTCCGTAATTTCGTCTTTTTGTTTTTGTGAGATATTTGGGAATGGGAAAGTGTTATAACAGATAGTGTTTGAATATTGCATGTCTGTTTTCATTCTTCCTGCAACTGCTTTTACCCATACAATATGCATTTTTGAAGATAGTAAGCCCATAATCCATGTTTCAGCATTATAAATAACTCTTGCAGCATTAGAAATAATAATGCTATCATCAACAAAACCTATTGGTAAATATTCTCTTCGTTCTGAACCAGTTTGCGGTATCACAATACTAGTTGTTTCTGTAAAACAAAAATCTCTAAATTTATATGATTTGATAGCAAGTTGATTAGCACCAGAATCTTTACTATTTAATCTAAAAGCTTTTGTTTTTTCAATTCTATTTTTTATTAATTCATTTTTAATAGCATCATTAAGCTGATTATCTTCAATCCATAAACAATACCTTAATTTTCCATTCATAAACTCCTCTGCACCAATAAATTTTTTAATGTATTTACTGCTATTTGGATTTTCTTGCAATATCAAGTTTTTTTCTTCTTCTGAAAAAATCAAATTACCACCATCAACTGGTTTATTTCCTGACATCATATTTGGTAAATTAGAAATTGATTTAGATTGTTTAGTGATTATAATTTCACTGCTGTTAATCAAATAAGCATTTATACTTTTAGATTCTTTCTTAATATTTTCATTAAAAATAAATTTTTTTTCATTTGAAATATTTCTAAGTCCTATTATGACAACCGAAACACCTGCATTATCTTTTGCATTGTTTTGCCATTTGAAAGATTGATAAGCAAAAGAAATTTCAATATTAATATTAAAAATATGTGGCCATAATAAAGAAACTTGCTCTCCTTGACACAGTGAATTCGTGCTTACAAATGCTAATTTTGCATTGATATTTTTTATATATTTACTTCCTAAAAAAAACCAACAAGCAATATAATCCAAACTTTTATAATTATCTACTCCATTAAAAACAAATTGCATATCATTTTTTTGGCTATCTAATTGCTTACTTTTCCCTTGATACGGCGGATTCCCCAAAACATAAATCTCATCTCCCTTATTTTTCGGACAAACTTCTTCCCAGTTTAGCCTTGTAGCATTTCCGTGGACGATATTTCCTCCATCATGAAGCGGTAGGCTCGGGCTTGTTCTGCCAAATGTTTTGTAAAACTCTAAGTTCATCTGGTGTTCTGCTAGCCAAAGAGAGAGAAGTGCGACTTCATGGGCGAAGTCGTCTAGCTCTATGCCGTAAAATTGGGTGAGTTTTATCTCGCTAAATGCAAAGCTTTTTTGATTTTGCAAACTGTCGATTCGTTTGAAGATGCTCATCTCAAGCTCTCTGAGTTTTTTGTAAGCGATGATGAGAAAGTTTCCGCTTCCACACGCTGGGTCAAAGATTTTGAGTTTTGAGACTCTTACATGTAAGGCTTGGAGTTTGGCTTTGCTCTCGTAGCTTTTTTCAAACTCGCTGTAGAGTTCATCCAAAAAGAGTGGTTCGATGACTTTCATGATATTTGGTACGCTTGTGTAGTGCATGCCCATTCCGCCGCGATGTTCAGGAGTTACCACTGCTTGTATCATACTTCCAAATATATCTGGGTTTATCTGTGACCACTGGAGCTGTCCGACTTCTATCATTAGTCGTCGAGAACGGGTTGTAAAGACAGGGAGCTTGACTTGTAAAGCAAAAAGTCCGCCGTTTACATAGGGAAAAGCATTCAGATATGCGGGAGTATTTGGCTCTCTTTTGCTCTCTGGGGTGTTAAAAACGCTAAAAAGCCTTGTGAGGTAACTGTCCACATCGCTACCGTCTAGCTGTGTATGAGATGAGATGGAGGAAGTTACGGCATTGTCTGGAAATATGTTTGTATCTTCCGCAAAGTAGCAAAATAGAAGCCTAGTGAGAAAAACATTGAGAGCGTGGATATCTTCTTTGGTTTTGAACTCGTTGATTTTGGTTAGCTCGTCATAGAGTTTCGCCATCTTGAGCGAGGCTTTGACATCGGCGGGGTTTTCATCGGTAAATGTTGCTTTTTCCATACCTGCAAGCGGAAGAAAAAAATCGTAGTGATTTGTAATGTTTAAAAGTTCGGTGTCAAGGCTGTCGTCGGTTTTGGTATCATAGGCTAAAAGCGTTTCATAGTCGGTAACAACGATAAACCGTGGGCTGTGTTTTGTGACATCTTTTTGTGATTTAAGAGTGTCTATTGTGGCATGTAGATTGTTGCTCACGACTTTAAAAAAGAGTTTTTTTCGTAACACCAACTCACCATCACTTGCAAGTTTATCGTGGTCACTTCCCTCTAATCTTTTGATAGTTGATTTTGGAGTGCCGTACGCCAGAAGCAGGTCGAAGATAAACGATTCTTTGTTAAAGTTTGCCACTAAAGTGTTTAGGTTATTTTCTATTTCTATGATGGTCATAAAATATATGCCTTATGATTATTCTTTGTGAGGATTTTTTATTATATCTAAATTTACGCACTCTTGCGGAAGTGGGGCTTCAGCCCCGCAAAAAGCTTCATTTGCATTGCAATTTAAACCAGGCGAGGCTAAAGCCTCACTTCCAAAACATGCTACATTTTTTAACTCTTTAGTTTTTCTCTTACTATTTTAACCGCTTCAACCATATTTTGAAGTGAAGGTTTTACTTCCTCCCACTTTCTGGTTTTTAGTCCGCAATCAGGGTTTATCCAAAGTTGCTCTTTTGGAAGTACCTCAAGCAGAAGTTCTATCTGTTTTACCATCTCCTCAACGCTCGGGATTCTTGGGCTATGGATGTCATAAACTCCCGGACCGACCTCTTTTGTGTAGCCTACTTTTTTAAAGATTTTTAGCAGTTCATTGCCGCTTCTTGCTGTCTCTATGGAGATAACATCAGCGTCCATATCTTCAATGGTGTTTATGATGTCGTTAAACTCGCTATAGCACATGTGTGTATGGATTTGTGTCTCTTTTTTTGCACTGCTCACGGCTATCTTGAAATCCCTTACCGCCCACGCTTCATAAATCTTTATCTTCTCATCTCTTAACGGATACCCCTCTTTAAATGCCGCTTCATCGACTTGAATTATTTTGATACCCGCATTTTGCAGGTCGTCTATCTCATCGCTGAGTGCCACGGCTATCTGCTTTGAAACTTCGCCTCTTAGCATATCGTCCCTTACAAACGACCAGTTGAGTATGGTTACGGGTCCCGTTAACATCCCTTTCATAATGTGTTTTGTTTTGCTCTGTGCATAAGCTATCCACTCCACCGTCATAGGCTTAGGTCTGCTTATGTCCCCATAGATAAAGGGCGGTTTTACACATCTGCTCCCGTAGCTTTGCACCCATCCGTTCTGGCTAAATCCATACCCTTTTAACTGTTCGCCGAAATACTCAACCATATCGTTTCTCTCAGGCTCGCCGTGGACTAAAATCTCCAAACCGCACTCCTCCTGAAACTCCACACACTCGTCTATATACTTTTTCATCTCTGCCTCATAGCTCTCTTTTGAGATAAGAGCGGCTTTAAAATCACTTCTAGCTTTTCTAATCTCTGGAGTTTGCGGAAACGAGCCTATAGTCGTCGTTACCAAATCGCTGTATCCCAAAATCTCTCTTTGAAGTTCTAGTCTATCTTTTGCATCGCCGTCTCTTTGGAGTTTTTTATGGTTTTCTACTCTCTCTTGCACGGCTTTGTCATGGATGAGAGGCGATTTTTTTCTGTTTTGGTTTGCTTCAACATTGCGTTGAAGTGCCTCTTTTTGCGCCTCATCCAAACTGCTTTTGCCGTCAAAAAAGATTTTTGAGACAAGCGAGATTTCAGAGAGTTTTTCAAGCGTAAAACTAAGCCACTCTTTTATCTCATCGTTCATCATCTGCTCATACTTTAGAGTAAAAGGGGTGTGAAGAAGTGAACAAGATGAACCTATCAAGATATTTTCTTTAGCGACAACTTTTGAGATATTTTCTAAAAGTTCGAGAGTTTTTGCAATATCACATCTCCAGATATTTCTGCCGTCCACTGCTCCAGCTATAAGCTTTTTACCGCTAGAGGCAATAATCTCTAACGATTTTAAGTTTTCATCTCCATATAAAAAGTCCAGCCCCAATGCCCAGATAGGTGTATGAACTAAAATCTTTGTCGCCTCGTTTGAGTGTTCAAAATATGTGACGACTGCGATTTTTACGTTTTGCGAAACTCTTCCTAGTCTGTCAAAAGTCGGTTTTATAAGACTAAGAACTTTAGCGTCCAAACCTTTTGCAAAAATCGGCTCATCTATCTGCACGACCACTTCATTATCAAGACTACTTATAACTTTTAAAAGCTCCTCATAAATCGGCACTATTTTGTTCCAAAGCTCATAAACATCGCCGCGGTCAACTCTTTTGCTAAGTCCCAGATATGTTATAGGACCGATGATATTTATCTTTGTTTTGATGCCAAGAGCTTTTGCCTCACGGTACTCATCTATAATTTTAGAAGCATTAAGTGCATAACTCTCTTCAAGACTTAGTTCTGGAACTATGTAGTGGTAGTTTGTGTTAAACCACTTTGTCATCTCCATAGCTACACATTCATCATTGCCTCTTGCCATTGCAAAATAAAGCTCTTCATCCACAAGATGGGCAAATCTCTTTGGAATCGCACCGAGCATGACAGAAGTGTCGAGCATATTGTCATAAAGTGAAAAATCATTTGAGCTTATAAACTCCACACCGGCGTCTCTTTGATACTCCCAATGTCTCTTCTTTAGCTCTTTTGCCGTTTTTGCAACCACTTTAAATGAGCATTTTTTTGCCCAAAATTCCTCTAAAACTCTTTTTAACTCTCTTTGCTCCCCGATTCTTGGGAAACCAACTATGTAATTTTTTGACATTAAAATATCCTTGTGTCATTTTTATTTTCTATTTTTTTGTAATGATTTTGTAAAAAAGGATATTTAAAGAGGAGGATGTACGCCTGTGCGTCTAAACGCAAAGCAAGTTGTGTAGTATGGACAACGAGGGATAAAATGGTTCAGCAAAAGGACAAGACGGATTTTACGCTTAAAAAATAGGTTACAATGGCATGGTTTAGAAGAAAAGTGCGCTAGCTTTGATACGATAAGCTCATAAGTGTCGCTAAAGTAATGTAACATCTTCTCTCCTCCCTCGTTTTTTTGAAATTATACCTGACTTTACACACTATTGTAAAAGGTGCATGTAAAATTTTATTTTTGGAAGTGAGGCTTTAGCCTCGCCTAGTTTTTAGCGGGGTTAAAACCCCGCTTCCTATTTTTTAAATTGTATTTAAATGCGCTAAAAACTCATCCGCACCTATAAATCCGACAATTGTTTTTGACTTTATAACATTCAGCTCTTTATCAAAAAATATCAACACCGGTGGACCAAAAACGCCGTACTTCTTGCTCAGCTCTTTTTGATCTTGGTTATTCTCTGTAACATTTGCTTGAATAAGTACAAACTCTTCCATTTTTGCTTTTACGGCTTCATCAGAGAATGTTTTCTTATCAAGTTCTTTACAGACTGCACACCACTCGGCGCTAAAGTCAAGCATAATTTTTTTACCACTGTTTTGTGCCAAAACTTCATCTAACTCTTTTATGGAAGTTACTTTTTTAAACTCTGGGTGTGAAGATTTTTCTACAGCCCTACTCTCAGAGACTTGAGGTTTTAAAAACTCCAAAGGTTTTGTCATGCTGTATGAACCTGCCATAGCGCCTATAAAAAGGGCAACTGCATAGATAAAAAAAACGATGGAGACGGTTCTTCTAAAGATGTGTGCATCCTTGTCAAACGCTCCAAAGTAGGTTGCAAAACCTACACCTAGCACCGCATAAAGAAGCGTGGTAATTGAAGCATCCACAACACGCTCAAGCATCCAGATAGCAACACCTAACATCATCACGCCAAATATAGCACTTACCATAGTCATCCATACACCGGGGCGAGGCATAAATCTGCCCGCACTGACACCGACTAAAATCAGAGGAATCCCCATTCCGATACTCATCGCAAAAAGTGCCGCTCCGCCAAGAACTGCGTCTCCGGTTTGACCGATATAGACAAGTGCGCCTGCAAGCGGAGCCGCAACACAAGGTCCTACAATAAGAGCCGATAAAAAGCCCATTATTGCAACACCCGTGTAGCCGCTGCGGTTAGAGTGATGACTTGAGCTTATTTTTGCAACAAATTTGTCTGGAAGTTTTAACTCATAAAATCCAAACATACTAAGTGCCAGAGCAACAAAAACCCCTGAAAATGCATATATAACCCAAGGCGTTTGAAGTGCAGCTTGAAGATTTGAGCCAAATAGTCCTGCTAAAACTCCGGCTATCGTGTATGCAATTGCCATAGCAAATACATAAATCAAAGAGAGCATAAATGCCCTTTTGGTTGTCAAACCTTCTCCTTGAGAAATAATAATGCCGGATATTATAGGAATCATCGGAAATACACATGGAGTGAGAGAGAGAAGCAGTCCAAAACCTAAAAATGTGAGAAGAACTAAGGCAACACTGCCATGCTTTATTGTGTCGGCAATTGAATCGCTCTCAGATAGGGCTTCTGCTTCTACTCTCTTTTCTGCTGTAATCTCTTTTTTAATATCTTTTAAATCCTCTTTTTTTGTTCCATCGCCGAGTTTTGAGCTATCCACATCAAACTTGAAAGAGTGCGTATATGGCTCATAGCATAAGCCCTGTTCTGAACACCCCTGATACGAAAGCTCAATCTCTACGCTTTTTATGCCTGTAACATCTGCATCTTTTTGTAAAGTTACAACAAAAGTAGGAGACTCCAGATAGACCATATCTCCGTCATGATCCATGCCCTTTGGAGATGTTATCTCTTTTGCACTTATTCCGCCGCCCTCTTTAACCGTAACCTTAGTTGCATCAACATAAAGATAGATATCTTTTGCAACCCAAACACTCACTTCTATCTGCATCTTATCATTTAGTTTTGCGGATGGCTTAAATGCCTCTTCGGGCATTAAAAATTTCGGCTGTGCGCCAAAAAGCAAAATTGATGAGAAGAGAAGCAGAAGAAGTTTTTTCATAATATATTTTCCGATTTTTATAATGTGGCAAAATTATAACAAATTAATATCAATCAAGCATAAATTAAAGCAATTGCTACCTAATTGTTACCAAAAGTTACTTTTTATTTATTTTAACATCATTTTATTGGACATTTTTCTGACACTCTCTTCAAATGTGATAATTTTATAGTAGCATAAGTAAAGTTTATATAGCAAAGTTGAGAAAGTGCAAGAGAATAACCTTGAAATTTTACTGACTCCAAAAGCGCTGCTAAAACAACAGCTTAAAGAAAAAGATCCTGATTTTAGATACTATAAATCACTCTACAACCTTGCTCAAAATCTTGCAGTTATTACCGATGGCGACAGGGTCATCGATGCAAATAAATCATTTATAGATTTTTTTATGGCTCAAGATATTGATGTTTTTGACCCCAGCTTCAATCTGAGTGCTATTTTTCAAAAAATAGATAAATACGGATATATATATGATGGCTATCTAAACCAAAGATGGTTTGAGTCTGTGAGCGAAAAAGAGAGCAATCACTACCGTGTAAGTATGGTCGGTGTAAAAAAATTGCATGATTTCAATGTTACAATCAAGCAGTTTGAATCTTTAGAGAATATTTTTATTGTAATTATGACTGATATTTCTGAGCTGATGGGATATAGAAATGTTTTAGAGTATAACCTAAGGTCAGCTTCTAAAAACAAAGAGGATGCTGAGTTTTTACTCCATCAGTATAACAGTGCCATAGACATAGCGAACCTTGTCGTAAAAATGGATATTGAGGGAAATATTACCTATGTAAACGACGGATTTTGCAAAACTTTAAAATACGACCAAAATGAACTGATAGGCAAAAATATAAAAATTCTTTGTAATAATGATGAAGCCTGCAGATGTTACAGTTTGATTATTCAAGCGGTAAATAGCGGCAAAACTTACAAAGGAATGATTAAAAATATAGACAAAGAGGGTGGTGTTCATTTTTTTAATGCAACCATTGTTCCGATTAAAAATATAAATGGTGAAATAGTAGAGTGTCTCTCTATCCAAGATGAAATAACGGAGATGGTAAAAGCCAAAGAAGAGGCACTCCAAGCGCTAGAGGCAAAGAGCAAATTTTTTGACAAAGTCTCTCATGAGCTTAGAACACCTCTAAATGCGATTATAAATTTTACAGATTTGGCTTTAGAAATTTACGACGAAAACGCAGATGATGAAGAGAGCAAAGAGTTGACTAAGCAATATATGCAAAGAGCGCATACAAACTCTAAAAATCTCTTAAACCTGATTAACTCCCTGCTAAATTTATCAAAAGTAAAATCAGATATGGAACATTTTGACATTGGTATTTATGACGTTACAAAGCTTGTCAAAGAGAGTTTTGAGAGCTGTTCTAGCTTAAACACAAAAGAGAGTGTTTCGTATATATTAAAAATAGATTTTGATTTTGGTTTAATTAAATGCGATAACTTTAAATTTAATCAGATTCTAATAAACTTGATTTCGAATGCTTTTAAATTTACCCATAAAGGGTTTATTTCTGTTAATTTGAGAGAAGTTGAAGATGAGTACTGGGTTGAGGTTGAAGACAGCGGAATCGGCATCCCAAATGAAAAACTCTCTGCCGTATTTGAGCCGTTTGAACAAGCAAGAACTAACGATGCCGGAACCGGTCTTGGTCTAAGCATAGTAAGAGAATATGCAAATGCTATGAAAATCGCTCTGGATGTAACCTCTTCTGAGGGCAATGGCAGTTGTTTTAGATTAAAAATTAAAAAAATTACAACATAAAGAGCAGTATAAATGGAGAACTTAAAACTTCTTATAGTTGATGATGTGGAAGATAACCGCTTAGTCTTAAGGGCTATATGCAGAAAACTAAAAAATTTTGAGATAAAAGAGGCCATAAACGGTCTTGAAGCGGTAGAACTTACCGGTGAGTGGCTTCCTGACATTATACTGATGGATATTATGATGCCTGTCATGGATGGGTATGAAGCATCAAAAATCATTAAAAATCTATACCCAAAAACTGTTATTATTGTCGTAACAGCCGTAACAGACCCGAATATGCAAAAAAATATGAGTGACATCGGGGTTGATACCTACATTCACAAACCCATTGACAGAGAGTTAATCATATTTAAACTCCAAAGCATAGGTTCGTCCCTGCTTTTAAAACAAGGCAAACTCAAAACTCTCTCTAAAAAAGATGCTCTAAATCCGTTTAATTCAGATATACGCTCTTTCAGAACAATCTTTGAGATTACCGATGAAGAGTCGATGATGGATTTTGGCATGTGGCTCATTGACGAATGCAGCGGCAGTGATGTGGTGGCATGCACCAGACTTGATTTGATAATAGAGCTTTTTTACAAACTAATGCGCCAAGGAACAAAAAATCAAGAAAACCTGAGTATTATAATTGAAGAGAGTTATGACGAGATTTATATAACAATCAAATTTGAAAAAGCGGTCGTTTTAGAAGAAAGAGTGCTTGAGATACTTGAGCAGTACGAATCAGAGTTCATCGTCAAAGAA
This sequence comes from Sulfurimonas sp., assembly GCA_041654255.1. Classification (GTDB taxonomy): domain Bacteria; phylum Campylobacterota; class Campylobacteria; order Campylobacterales; family Sulfurimonadaceae; genus Sulfurimonas. The sequence continues at coordinate 10,029 of JBAZDX010000012.1, read as the reverse complement.
AATATACTATGCGCAAGAATAAAAAAATATTTTGAAGAAAAAAGCTTTAGCACTAAGATAGAAACCAAAGTAACAATTTCAACACAAGAGAGAGTTTCAACCCATTCAACACAAGAGGTAGTCGAGCAAACAATAACCAAAGAAGTTCACACTATCGCTTCTGAGGAGAAAAAGCTTCTAAGACAGAGCTTTACACAAAAAACCAGTGCTGTTGATTATGTATCTGACATCGGCGGGGACATTTTAGATGAGATTTTAGATTTGGCGAGCTTTGATGAAGAGTGGAGAGAAAAACTCTCAACATTTGAAGAGGAGCCTACCGATGAGAATCTTGTAGATTTTGCAGATAGAGTTCTTGGGGCTTACTCTCACACAATCAACTCTCTTTTTGAATTCACCGCCCTTGGCTACGCGCTCTCTTCGCTCGGAGTCTTTTTAAAAGATAGAGCCGACATAGTTGTGCAAGACCCTGCAAAAACAAAAACCCTAATTATGCTGCTGGAAAATCTTGGATATGACCTTGTGTCATGGAGAAGACATATCTTTGAGCTGCAAGATACGCAGGATATTCACTATCTGGATAGCTCGTTTTTTAGCTCTTGTATGCAAATAGAGGGAATTATGGGAAATAAGGAGCTTGATGTTGATGATGAAAACGATATGGAATTTTTTTAATTTAAACCTAAAACTCAACAAGGAGAGAAGATGGCAAAAACAGTAATAATCGTTGATGATTCCAAAGCGGTAGTCGCAATGGCGGAGTTGGCAGTAGGCGAGTTGATTCAAAGCGGGGTAATAGAGTTTAAATCATATTTAAACCCCATGAAACTCTTAGAGGCACTCCAAAACGGAAGTGAAAATTTTGATCTGCTAATCAGTGATATCAATATGCCCGAACTAAACGGTCTTGAGTTGGCAAAATCTATAAAAGCAATTGAGAAGCATAAAACCAAACCGATAATCATTTTAACGACAGAGAGTTCAAATGAGATAAAGATGGCGGGCAAAGAGATAGGCGTCACGGGGTGGATGGTTAAACCATTTAGCGATGAGAAGCTGGTCAAATCAATTAAAATGATACTTGGAGTATGAGCATGAGCGCAAAAAATACACCGCAATCAAAAAAAGAACGCTACCTCACCTTTTTTCTGGGAGATGAGCAGTACGGTATCGCGATAGAGAGAATAAAAGAGATTATCGCGATGATGAAGATAACAAGCGTGCCTAAAATACCCCCATATATGAGAGGAGTCATCAATCTGCGCGGTTCAATCATACCTATTGTTGACACAAGACTGCGTTTTGCCATGGATAGCAGAGAGGCAGATATGCATACCGCCATCATTATCGTAGAGGTTGAAAAAGTAAATATCGGTTTTATAGTGGACAGAGTTGAAGAGGTAGCGTCAATTGATACTCTCAATTTAAGTGAACCGCCAAAATTTGGAAGCCAGATTGATACCGACTTTATCTCATCAGTAGCGCAAATAGAAGAAAATGTAGTGATGATTTTAGATGTACTCAAACTTTTTGAGGCTGATGAAATCATAAATCTTGCAGAAATACAAAATAAACAAGCAGAAGAGGTATAAAAATGAGTTTGTTGGAAAATATGTTATTAAAAAGCAAATTAATGTTGCTAACCGGGTTTTTGATAGTTGCGTTAATATTAATCGGATTTATGGGATATAAGGCAACAAGTGACTTGGAAGCAGATATTACAGAACTTGGAGAGGTTCGTTCCGCTTCACTTATCAGTACCGGTACTATCCGCTACGGTGTTTTACTATTTGCTATTCAGGTAAATCGCTCTACTGGATTAAAAAGCGATCCTGAAATGAAAACAAAAATGCAAAATGCCTCAGAAATTATGCAAAAAGGATTTGACATAATTGACAAAGGTATAGAAAAATACAATAAAGTTTCTCATACCAAAGAAGAGAGCGAAGCATGGGATAAATTTTATGCCGATTATGAGCAGTGGCGAAAAAGAAACGAGAGTTTTAAATCTGATGTAATTGAAAACTTGTCTAAGAGTGACGACCCCGAGAAGGTAGAACTGTTATTTGGCAAAATAGGCGAACACCTTAAAAATATTACCGCTTTGCGTGTAAGTATGGAAGAAAACCTGCAAAAACTATACTCTATAAACGAAGAGAATATGGTTAACACAAGCAAGCACGCGCAAGAAGAGGCGGCTTCATTCAAAAAGATGCTTATAACCGTTATTTCAATATCGGTGATATTGGCAATTTTACTTGCAACATTGATTATTCGCTCAATAACTCGCTCTATTACACAAAGCGTAGTATCTATCAGAGACGGTGCAACTCAAATAACATCGGCTAGCTCTCAAGTTGCTTCATCGTCATCATCTCTTGCGCAGGGTGCGAGTGAGCAAGCAGCAAGCGTTGAAGAGGTTAGCGCTACACTGGAAGAGAGTACTGCCATAAATACGCTAAACACAGACAATGCGATGCAGGCTGATATTTTGGCAAAAAATGCAAATGACTCCGCTCGTGCAGGGTATGAAAAAGGCGAACAGCTTTCTAACTCTATGCATGCAATTACAGAGTCGGCTTCAAAAATTTCAGGAATTATAAAAGCAATTGACCAGATAGCATTTCAAACCAACCTTTTAGCACTAAATGCAGCGGTAGAAGCAGCACGCGCCGGAGAGCATGGACTTGGATTTGCGGTAGTTGCAGATGAAGTTCGTAACCTTGCTCAAAGAGCGGCATCCGCTGCCAAAGAGACTTCATTAATCATCGAAGAGGTTCTTGAGCAAATCAAAGAAGGAAATCAAATTGCCCTTGCAACTCATACATCTTTTAAAGAGATAGTTGAGCAGTCCAAAAAAGTATCTAACCTCATTGGGGAGATTTCTATTGCAGGAAAAGAGCAATCTGAGGGAATGACGCAGATAAATCAGGCAATGGGTCAAGTTGACCAAGTAACACAGCAGGTCGCTGCAAACTCCGAAGAAGCCGCAGCGGCTGCACAGCAGTTAAACGCACAGGCAGTATCTATGATGGAAGCTGTTTCTATTTTAGCGCAAATGGTTGGAATGAACACAAATATTCCAATTGCCAAAACACAAAGAGAGTATGTTCACCAACCGGACATCAAAAGCTCGCAAATGCTCCACAAAACAAATAAAACGCAAAGCAAGGCAACTCCAAGCAGGGTATTACCAAACAAGGCAGAGGAAATTTTTCCTCTTCATGAAGACGATTTAAAAGAATTTTAAAATGAAAATTGATGGTGATGTACTTATTATAGACTTGAACATGTCTATGGATGAAGTTATAAAATTTGAAGAGTTTATCCGCCCAAGAATTGAGTATGTCGAAAAAATCGAAACAGAGGAGAGCAGCGTACTTGCATCAAGCGCTCTTTTGTCTCTTTTGGCGAGCATCAAAAAAACTCGCCCTGAAATAGAGATGCCTTTTTTAGAAAAAGGGTGGAGCATCTCCTCTCTTTATGGAACAGTGCATTGGACATATCATGACTAAACAAGAACAGGTTAAAGCTATTTTCATAGAAGAAGCCGGCGAAATAATCGAGAAATTGGATGTTGACATCATCCGTTTTGAGGAAAATTCAAATGATTTTGGACTTTTAAATGAGATATTTCGCGGCGTTCACACTCTAAAGGGCAATGCTAACGCTTTTGGATTTACAAGGCTGGGAGAGTTTGTTCACCATTTTGAAGATGTGCTTGATTATTATCGCAGCACAAAAGAGAGCATAGAAGAGGACAATCTAGAACTCTTTGTCGAGAGCGTAGATGTCATAAAAGAGGTAATGAGATGCGAACTAGATGCCATAAATGAGTTGCCGCAAAGCTACAGTGAGTGTTTGGATAAAATCAAAAAATTACTTACGATAAAGAAAAACAAATCTGAGCCATTAACTATACAAAATAGTTCAGAATCATTCAAAGATTTGGCCTCTGAATTTGGCGAAGATTCTTTAGATGAGAAAGAAGATGCGTTAGAGCAAAGCATCAAATTTCATCAAGGCATGCAGAGCGATGGGTTAAATCTCTATAAAATCAGTCTCACATTGGACAATGATTGTTACAAGCGCGGGTTTGACTATTTTTTATTTTTAAAAATACTGGGTGAAAAAGCTATCTCTTTGGAGAGTTTTTTCGATATGAAAAATATTCAAACAATAAATGAGTTCCAAAGCGATGAAAACAACATTGACAAAGTAGAAATTGTTGTTTTAACTCCCTTGATTTATGAAGACATTAAAGAGGTATTTGAGTTTTTGTTTGAACATGAGTACAAGATAAGCCAAATAGTACAACCCATCATTGAAAAAAAAGAGGAAGTAAAAACTCAAGAGAGCGACTCGGCTCCAAATACAAAACCGATTGCAACTTCTGAGTGCGTAAATGCGCCAAAATCGACTATTCGCATAGACACCTTTAAAGTTGACGAGCTGTTTGACTCTGTCGGCGAATTGGTAATTGCACAAAATTTCATTGCGCAAAATATGGAAATCCGCTCTATGGAGAATGAAGCTATCAACCGCACCATAGAAGTTCTCTCAAAAATCACAAAGAAAATTCAAGATAGAGTTATGAGCCTTCGTATGATTGCCATTAAAGATACATTTGAGAAGATGAAGCGAGTTGTCAGAGATACTTCCAAAAAGACAGGAAAAGAGATTCATCTCATTATACAAGGTGAAGAGACCGAGATTGACAAAACTATGATAGACTCTCTCTCCGACCCGCTTATACATATCATCCGAAATGCAATAGACCATGGCTTGGAAGCAAATGCCGAGGAGAGAGTTGCTGCCGGTAAAAACACGGAGGGTGTAATTACCCTAAGAGCGTTTCACAAAAGCGGCAATATCGTCATAAGCGTTAGTGATGACGGCAGAGGAATAAACAAAGAGAGAGTGTTTAAAAAAGCCATAGAGAGAGGCATTGCAAGCGAAAATGAAAATCTAACAGACGCGCAGATATTTGCTCTTATCATGCAGCCGGGATTCTCAACGGCAGAAGCCATAAGCGACCTATCTGGGCGCGGTGTTGGTCTTGATGTCGTAAAAACATCCATAGAGAAGCTTCGTGGCAAAGTAGAAATAGACTCAAAAGAGGGGCAAGGCACTACTTTTTCTATGATTTTACCTCTTACTCTTGCTATCATAGATGGTATGCTTGTGCAGGTTGGCGCTGAAATATACATTATTCCTACTCTTTGCGTTGTAGAGTCGTTTCGTCCCCAAAAAGAGATAGTGCATGCCGTAAAAGGCAAAGGTGAATTTGTAACTCTGCGCGGAGAGTGCATTTCCATAGTCAGACTAAGCGATGTTTTTAATCTAAATGTCACAAAAGCTGAGCCTTGGGAGTGCATTTTGGTTTGTGTTGAGACTGAAGACGGCAGAATAGCCATCATGATAGATGAGCTTCTGGGAAGACAACAGGTAGTCATCAAAACTTTAGGCAAATCGCTCTCTAGAGTAAAAGAGATTTCAGGCGGTGCAATACTTGGAAATGGCGAGATTGCGCTTATTTTAAACGTAGATGCCCTGCGCCCGCTGGGTGAGACTTCTCATGTATGACATTGATCTAAAACAAGAAGAGTTTAGGCTTTTTCGTAACTATATTTATGAGAATGTCGGCATCTCACTGGGAGATGAAAAAAGCACTCTTGTAAAAGGTCGTCTTAGCAAACGCTTACATGAGTTAAATCTGCAATCGTTCAGAGAGTACTACAACTATTTAACCAATGACATAAGCGGCGGCGAGCTACTCTTTTTTGTAAGCGCCATATCTACAAATGTGACATCGTTTTTTCGAGAAGAGGCGCAATGGAGATGGCTTGAGGGGTATATTCCCGAATTGGTATCGACAAAAAGAGATAAAAAAATCAGAATCTGGTCAGCAGGATGTTCCAGCGGAGAAGAGCCGTATACAATTTTGATGTTTTTACAAAATCATCTGCCAAACTTTGAGAGCTGGGATATTAAGATTTTGGCGACAGACATCTCTACAAAAGTTCTTACTCACGCAGTTGCAGGCTGTTATGAACCCAAAGAGGTAGAACTGCTTCCAAAAAACATAGTCACACACTCTTTTGACAGAATAGACATTAACAATGGAATCAAATATCAGATAAAACCGCTCTTAAGAGACAAAGTTACATTTAGATTATACAACCTTGTTACAGATCCGTTTTTCTTCAAAAACAGCTTTGATATGATTTTTTGCAGAAATGTAATGATATATTTTGATGATCCGACAAGACATCATGTGGTTGGACGCTTCGCGCAGCTATTGCCAAAAGGCTCTCCTCTTTTTTTAGGGAGTTCGGAATCATTAACGGCACACAAAGAGACGCTAAAACTTTTAGGCTCTTCAATTTATAGAAAATTATAGGAAAAGCATTTGGAAAATATAAAAAATAATCTCATGGAACAAGAAGCAAAGTTTGATATACATGAACTCTTTTTCTCAATCACGGATGACCAAAGTACAATCATTTCCGGAAATGAGACTTTTGTACGCATTAGCGGCTATTCAAAAGATGAACTTGTCGGACAGTACCACAACATAGTAAGACATAAAGATATGCCACGCGTTTTATTTAAAGCTTTTTGGGACTGCTTAAGGGTCGAGAAGCCTGTAGTGGCTTATGTTAAAAACAGAACAAAAAACGGTGGCTTCTACTGGGTTATAGCGGCAGTTTTTCCCCTGCAAGACAACTATATCTCTATTAGATTTAAACCGACCAGCACAATGCTTGCATCAGTAAAAGAGCTCTACTCTAAGCTGCGCGCAGCAGAGGAAAAAATGGAGATGCCTCAAAGCGAGGAGCTGCTTTTGGAACTCTTACATGGTTTAGGCTATAGGGATTACACTCATTTTATGAACACGGCTCTTCTAAAAGAACTGCTTGCGAGAGAAAAACTGCTTTTGGTAAGCAAATCTTATGTCAAAGAGATTGATTTTGGAAGAGACAAATTTAGTCAAAATATGAAATTAATTTTTACAAAAAGCAAATCCGTGCTTGATCAATACAGCAAATGGTTTGAAAAAATCGATACATTCAACAAAATAAAATCTATGTTTGAAGAAAAAAGTCTAACGCTAAACTCTCTCGCCAGAGAGATTGTACTACTCTCTTTAAATGCTTCCATCGCATCTTATAAGCTTCAAGATGACGGAGGAGAAACATTTAGCGTTTTGGCGAGCGATATCCGAACCAACTCAAAAGAGAACGACATCCTTATCGGCAATATATACAGCCTCTCGCAATCTTTATCGGAATTTTTAAATGAAACCATTTTTCTTGTTTCATCTATAAGCTTGCAGATAGAGATGGTTACCTTTTTTATTCAAGAACAGTTAGACAACAAAACTCAAACTTATACCGCAGAGCTTGATAAAAACATTCATACTCTCTTTGAGTTGGTAAACATTCATCACGAAAAACTAACCATGCTGCCGCTCTCTATGAACAAATCCATTAAAAAAACCATACTTTGCCTCCAAGAGCTTGAAGGGCAGATTATGTATTTGGGTTATGTTCAAGTTTACGGGATTATTGAATCGGCAAGATATGTTGATGATTCGCATGGTTTTGGCAAAATATTTTTGCAGTTAAAAGGTTTGATTGCACAAACTTCGCAAGAGATATCCTTTATAAATAGAATGAGTGAATCTTTTTATACAGACAACTCCAGACTGATAGAGAACTCAAAAGAGATCTCCCAGATGCTAAAGAGCCTAAAGCAAGAGATAGATAACATTAAAAATATGGAGTGTTAAGAGTGCAAAGTATGTCAGAAAAAGAGATTCTTGAAAATGAAGTAAAGTTTTTGAGCAAAAAGATTTTAGAGTTAAATAAAAAACTTCTTGAGAGCAAGAAGGCTGAGACACTCTTTTTATCTCTTATAGCAAATAATTTTAACGACCCTATGACTGCTATTTTAGGTATGTTGCCTCACTTAAAAATCCAAAATGATGATAAAAATGAGAAAATCTTCTCAACTATTTGCCAAGAGGCGCTGAATCTTGATTTTAAAATCCAAAACCTCATAACCGTGGCCGAGATAGAGAGCGGAAACATTGAGAGTTCCCATTCGCTGACTGATATAAAAAATATTGTTGACGAAGCCATAAAGAGTCTAAGATATTTAATAAAAGAAAAAAATATCAAAATAGAGATAAATAATTTGGTAGAGAACAAAATTGTTACAGATTCAAAAAAAGTCTATACAATCTTAAAAAACCTCATTACAAACGGATGCATACATAGTCCCGATAATGAAGTAGTTACCATAGAGTTAAACATGGAGAACTCCATGTTAAAAATAGCCGTAAAAAACAGGGGTGAGGGTCCAAAAGTAAACTCTAAACCTGAAGTATTTACCCGCTTTTCTCAAAAGATAAACAGCTGTCATGGACTGGGTCTTGGACTTAGCATTGTCAGAGAGCTTTGTGAGAGTTTATGCGGAGGCGTTGATTACAGCGTTGAGAACGGATTTGTAACTTTTGAGGTTAAATTGCCCTTAAGTGAAAAAAATGAGCCCTTATTTGACTCTTTTGATGATGCAATTGAAATATAATGGCAAATATAAGCACCAACTTTATACATGTCGGTCAAATCCATGTAGACAAAGGTTCTGTAAATATTACTACTGTTTTAGGTTCTTGTATAGCAGTTTGTTTATATGACAAAAAGCTCGGTATAGGGGGAATGAACCACTATTTGCTTCCGTTTTGGAATGGCAACGGTTTGCAATCTTTAAAATTTGGCAATATATCCACCCCAAAACTTCTAGAAGCCATGCTTGAGAGGGGTGCAAATATAAATAATATTGAAGCAAAAATATTTGGCGGCGCCGCGATAAATATTTCATGTTGCAATGGTGCAATGATGGTAGGAGAGAAAAATATTTTAGTAGCAAGAGAGATTTTAAGTGACTACAAAATAAAAATTGTTGCCGAAGATGTAGGCGGAAACAATGGAAGAAAAATCCAGTTTAACTTAGAAAATGGCAAAGTATTATTAAAATACACCGCCAAATCAAACTTTGGAGATGCGTAGATGGCTATTAGAGTATTAATTGTAGATGACAGTGCGACTGCAAGGGCGGTGCTAAACGATATTTTAAGTTCAGACTCTGGCATCGAGGTGGTAGGTACGGCTTCTGATGCTTTTGTAGCAAGAGATAAGATAGTTGAGCTTCGTCCTGATGTTATATGTCTTGATGTTGAGATGCCTCGAATGGACGGGATAACTTTTTTAAAAAAACTTATGCACTATATGCCTCTGCCTGTCGTTATGGTCTCTTCACTCACGCAAAGCGGAGCTAAAACTACACTTGAAGCACTAGAAGCCGGTGCAGTTGACTTTGTTGCAAAACCGCATTCACACATATATGACGGGAAAAATGAGATGCGCGATGAGCTTATCTCAAAAATAAAAGCAGCCGCCAAGGCAAAAGTTTTTAAAAAAGAGTTAAATAACCAGATGCAGGCAAATACAACTTCACTGGCTCAAACTACCAACAAAATAGTTGCCATTGGAGCATCCACCGGTGGAACGGAAGCTCTTAAAGATGTTTTAATGGCACTTCCAAGAAATGCACCGGGAACGGTTATAGTTCAGCATATGCCCGCAAATTTTACTCCGCTTTTTGCGCAGAGATTGAACACGCTATGCTCTATGGAGATTAGGGAGGCAAAAAACGGCGATTCCATTATTCCGGGAGTCGCTCTCATCGCTCCGGGGGATTACCATATGGTTGTCAGACGTTCCGGGGCTAGATACTATGTTGAGATAGGAAACGGTGAGAAAGTATCTGGTCATAGACCTTCTGCTGATGTTTTGTTTAACTCGGTTGCTAAAATTGCCGGTGCAAATGCGATTGGCGTTATTTTAACAGGAATGGGCGGCGATGGAGCAAAAGGACTGCTTGCCATGAAAAATGCAGGAGCAAAAACAATCGGGCAAGATGAAGCGAGCTGTGTAGTTTACGGAATGCCAAAAGTCGCTT
>JBAZDX010000011.1:0-68430 GCA_041654255.1 Sulfurimonas sp. | reverse complement strand
ACTATGATAGTTTAAAACAAGAGAGTAAAAACTACAGCAATAACACTATGAATGTAGCTTAAGGTAACAGTTGTCTGATGGAATTAGAAATTGAAAAAAGTTGTCTTGACAGTTTGGGGTATTATAATACACACAATAATCGTTTATAAAAAGAATAATGTTACAATACAGAAAGTGAAGAGAGGGGTTTTAACATGCAAACCATCCAAATTAATAATCCGGAAGTAGAAAGCTTTATAGCTTCAAGATATGGTAGTGACACGCAAAGTTTGGTCAATGATTTTATAAAATTTGTGAAGCTTTCTTTGGATGATGGCTACCCTGCGATTACCAAAGAAGAAGCAAAAAAGAGAGTTGCAAAATCACTCCAAGATATAAAAAGCGGCGAAGCTGTACTACTTAGCCAAAAAGAGTATGATAAAGAGATAGATGAATTTATGAAGACCCTGTAAATGACCATTGTACGCAAAAGAGAATACTTAGATTCACTCAAAAACATACTCTCTTACATCTCAAAAGATAGTAAAAATAGAGCTTTAAACTTCAAAAGCGAAGTAGATAACAAAATCAACAACTTAGCAAACTTTCCACATAAATTTCGACCGTCTATTCATAATGAAGATGAAAATGTTAGAGATATGATTTTCAAGGGTTATACAATAATTTATCTAGTAGAACTAGATGAAAATAGAATTTCCATATTAGACATTTTTAAATGGATTGATAAATAAAGCCCTTAATAATGTCTCAGGCTTAGCACCATGCCCATCTATATTCCAAGCACTTCGGCTAAAATGGTGCGACTCATTTCGTGCCTTGTTTTCATGATTTTTGACGTAAAGTTGAATAATTGTAGTTTTATTGGTAAAAAATGGCTTGGAATTGATTATTGTCAACAGCGGAGTTAATATATGCACATTTTGTTCAAAGATTTTGAAGTTCATTTAAGACTGGAGTACTTTGTCTATAGCTTGGTTTAAAGGAATACCCTTATTTTCTGAAATGCTATTTACAGCCTTTTGAACTTTTTGCTTTGCTTCTTCAAAAGAGATGGACGGATACTCTTTTTGAGTCGTCACTTCAATAAAAACCATAATCACACCCCAACCTTTACAACAGCCTTGATAACTTTTACACTCTCCTTGACTTTTATACAAGGCATATGGGCGTCCTGCGGATAAAAAATAGCGATATCGCCTGCTTTTAAAACGATAGACGATACCCCTTTTTTATCCTCATATTTTATAAAATCCAACTCCTCATTGTAAGCCAAAGATATGGCAAGAAAGTTTATGTTTGAAACCTCTATAATCTCTTCGCCGCTGAGGATAAACTGCACGTCTATATATTTTCTGTGCGATTCAAAAAAACACTCTCTTCTGTCTTTAGAGTTGTATGCCTGCTCAAGCACAAAATTCTCTTCATCTAGCTCTATTTTTTTGCAAACATCCAAAGCGGTGCCCATAACTCTTTTGTGCTCAACACTATTTTTATCAACCAATCGCTCAAGATAGAGAAATGCTGTTTTAAACTTTTCTCTCTCCGCTTGACTTTTTACAACTTCCAGTGTTCCAAAGAGTGCCATTAAATCATCTCCGCTTTTATTTCCATATATCTTCTCTTACCGTCACACTGTTATCATTGTCGATGATGGTGAGTTCAAAGTCGCTGATATTGCACTGCAAAACCATTGCTCTCTTAGCCAAAAGCTCTATGTCTCCATCAATATTCAGATAAACCACAGAGAGATTCTTAAAGCGTCCAAGGGAGTTTTGCATCTGCTTCCACCACGCCAAAGCGCTCCCCTCTTGATACATATAGATGATAACTTTCTCAGAGCGTCCGCACGCTTTTCTAATCCGTTTTTCATCCGGCTGACCTAAATCTATCCAGAGTTTTATATCGCCGTCTAGTGCTTTTTGCCACAAATCAGGTTCATCATCTTGTGAAATTCCTTTGCTAAAGAGCAGCCGTTCATCGGCGTTTAACATAAACGCAACCAGCTTTATCATTAGGCGCAAATCTGTTTCGGAAGGGTGTTTGGCAAGAGTAAAATTATGCTCTGCGTAGTAATTACGGTCCATATCCGCAATGTTTAGCGAAGCTTTGTAAATAGTCGCATTGGCAGCCATGATTTTCCTTGTATCAGTTCTTTTTATAAGCGAGAGTATACAACAATAGCTCTCTTAATTCTATTTTTTTAGTAAAAATATGTGACAATGCCGAGATAAAAAATTGAAGGTCCATCATGAAATCAGCTCGTAAAAATAAGATAAAAACAGCTCCTAAAAACAAAGTTTTGGATACGGCTCCAAAAAATGAGGTTAAAGAGATGTTTATGAAATGGTTTAAAAAAAACAACACTGTTGGTCAGACCATGACAAAGCGTGACGTGGTTGAAAATATCATAGCCAAACTCGACGCCAAGCAAAACGATGCACTAGAAAAAGCTATGAATGAGCTTAGACGTGAGGGTTTGATAGAGGTAAAAGAGGACGGAGTTACGTTGGTATTAACCCAAAAAGGTGCAGAGTTTACAGGTAACTAAGTTGTGTTATACTTCCATTTTTCCAAAGGATTTACATGTTAGCTTATTTTAAAGATATACAACCGGACATACTCGCGTATAGAGAAAAACTAGACAAAAACAACGTCACGATTGACAAAACAAATTTGATGTTTCTAAACCTTATTCTGGATATTTTAAACTATTTAGGCACGGAAGATGCCGACAAACTCGATGAGAAGTGTGAATACAATATCATGACAATGAGAAAAGAGTTTGAGGGTGTTATTTACGGCAATGCCGTTGATGAAAAAGCCCAATCCATACTGCTTACGTTTTTTCTTCGCATTGCCAAAGAGATGAAAGTTAAATATACAACGATAGAGAACGAGCACTTAAATAGGCTTTTTGCCCTTATGACCTCAAAAGATTTCAAATACCCAAGCTATATCAAAAGTCAAAAAGAGTTTGCTCTTGAAAATATGCCTGAAAATATAAAAAGAATGTTATACCTAAAATAAATTAGATTATTCTATCGCTTCCGCCGTCAATTGCCACTTGGGAGCCGGTTGTTTTTGCAAACGGTTTTCCCGCCATCGCACATACCAGTTCTGCAACATCGTTTGATTTTATCTCGGTTTTAAGAACATTGTTTGTTTTGTACTCCTCCACGCTCATATTGTAGGCTTTTGCACGATTAGCCAGAACTTCCTCCGTCCAAATAGCCGTATCAAATACAGCATGTGGGTGAAGCGTGTTTACTCGCACTCCAAACTCTCCAAGCTCAAGTGCGGCAATACGTGCAAGCTGAGTCTGTCCAGCTTTTGCCACAGAGTAAGCAGCCGCACCTTTTCCCGGAGCTGGAAAATTTTTAGAAGCAACCATAATTACCGTAGCGTCAATGCCAAGTTTTAAAAACGGTGCAGTATATTTGAGGAGTTTTTGGTGTGAAGTAAGATTTATATCCATACTTCTTTGCCAATTTTCATCGCTTAAACTATCAAGATTCTCACTAGGCGTAAAGATACCGGCATTGCTGACAACTATGTCGATTCCGCCAAAACTCTTAACTGCTTTTTCTACAGCATTTTGTATATCTTCGCTGCATGTCAAATCACATTTCACACCGATAGCATCGCTTTTTGCAAAGATTTTTTCTACTTCTTGGTTAATATCAAGAGCCACAATAGCCGCACCCCTTGAGTTTAACATCTTGGCGATTGCAAGCCCTATTCCGCTTGCCGCTCCTGTTACAACTGCAACTTTTCCGCTAAACTCAGGCAATTTCCCGCCGCCTTTTAGCTTCGCCTGCTCAAGCGACCAGTACTCGACTTCAAAGATATTTTTAGCGCCTAAGGCTTTATAACCGCCAAGTTTTTCAGCTTTTAAAATAGCTTCAAAGGTGTGGTCGTTTATATCTTTTATGATGTTTGCCTCTTTTGCATTTGAACCAAAAGAGAGAGTTCCGTTGCCCTTTAATATTGCAAAATTCGGAGCGGGATTTAGAAGAGTCTCCATAGTTTTATTTGCTTCAAAGTACTCTTTATACTCTTTTACAAAGCTTGCCAAATCCGCTTTGAAGTCATCTCCCAAAATAGCGGGAACTCTCTTTGTTCGTATAACATGGTCAGGTGTCAAAGGTCCTTGCAGGGCAATTTTTTCAACATTTTGCTTTGAAAAGTGCAGTGCCAAATTGCTCTCGTTTAAGATGGAGATTGTCGCCCCGCCTTTAAGATTTGAAACCTCTTTACGGATTTTTGCCAAAGCAAGAAGCTCAAAAGAGGCATCAGATTTTTCTACATGTAGATTTGCGCCCTTAGCTTCAAGGTGCTTCTCTGCCCTGTCCACAAGCTCTATCGTCTTCTCGTAAGACTTTTTGGCATCGTCGCTAAATGTAAAGAGTCCGTGGTTCATAAGAACCATCCCCTCCAACTCGCTCCAGTTCACATCTCTTGTCATATCATATACAAGTTTTGCAAGAACAAATCCGGGCATAATGTATGGAATAACCAGCACTCTATCGCCGTAAAGCTCTTTGATTTTATCTTCGCCGCCTTCTGTGTTTGTAATGGTTACAACTGCGTCGGTGTGCGTGTGGTCAACAAATTTAAAAGGGATAATCGCGTGCAGTATTGCTTCAACTGAAGGATTTGGAGCAGATGGGTTTGTCATAGCAAGGCGCTGATACTTTACCATATCGGTATCGCTTAGTTCTTTTAACTCCGCCATCTTTAAAAGCATATTCATCTTAACCGGAGCAAATCCCTCCGCCTCGATGGTTGAGAGATCCCAGCCGCTCCCTTTGACATAAAGAATCTCTTCAACCTCGCCAAAAAGATTTGTAGCAGTTGATTTTACAGAGGTGTTTCCGCCGCCGTGAAGCACCAAAGAGGCATCACGCCCAAGCAGTCTTGAGGTGTAAACTCTCAGATCCAGATCTGTTTTGTACTCTCTTGCTTCTTCGTTATCCCATAAACTTGTCAAAATATTATCCTCTAAATTTTTCTTGAATTTTATCGAAATCTGCCTCACAAACCCCTCTGTTTGTTATCAGCCCTGTTATAAGTCTTGCCGGAGTTACATCAAAGCCGTAATTGATAGCAGGTGAATCCTCTGGAGTTATGCGCACCTCACGCACTACTCCTTCGCTATCCACTCCTTTTATAAATCTAACCTCATCGGCGCTTCGCTCCTCTATTGGAATCTCTTTTACGCCGTCTCTTATCTCAAAGTCAAAAGTTGATGTGGGAATTGCCACATAAAACGGAACGCCGTTATCGTGCGCCGCAAGCGCTTTTAGATATGTTCCTATCTTGTTTGCCACATCACCGTTCGCACTTACCCTGTCCGCGCCGACAATTACCATGTCAACCATGCCATGCTGCATAAGATGTCCGCCCGTGTTGTCAGCTATGATTGTATGCTTTATGCCGCCTTGTGAAAGCTCCCATGCGGTGAGCGACGCTCCTTGATTTCTCGGTCTGGTTTCATCAACCCACACATGAACATCTATCCCTCTTCTCTTTGCCTCATAGATGGGTGCGAGTGCCGTTCCCTCATCAATTACCGCAAGCCAGCCTGCATTGCAGTGAGTTAAGATATTTATCTCTGTTTTGCCGCTCTTTTTTAAAATTTCTTCAATGATGTCACAACCGTATTCTGCTATCTTTTGGCTCTCAAGCGCCTCTTGGTCATTTAACGCTATGGCAAATCTTCTTGCATCATCTACTAAATTATCCGAATCTTTTAAAAGCTCCATCATCCTATCAACCGCCCACATAAGGTTAACCGCAGTAGGGCGGGACTCTCTTATCAAAGCCGCCTTCTCTTTTAGAGTTTCATAATCTCCCTCGACCTCAATCGCGGCTATATAAATCCCAAAAGCTGCAACGCTACCTATGACTCCAGCACCGCGAACTGTCATATTTTTTATGGCATTTACAACTTCCTCGGTATTTGTAAGATGCCTTGTGTCATAGACAAACGGAAGCTGTCTTTGGTCAATCACCTCCAGACACTCATCAAAAAGATCATCATTTAGCCATAAAGCTTTGTAGTTACCCTGCATTTTTTATAATCTCCAATATTTCATCTACACTCTCTATTTTGTCATACTTTATTACAAACTCTCTGGCAATTTTTAGAGCCATCTTCTCGGCCTCGGCTCTAAGTGCTTTATCTTCTATCCTTCTTATCTCCGCAACTCCTGCGACACCGTAAACTCTTCTTGCCATCTTACAGCCCGCAAATCCGACACTCTCTCTTAAAATATTTTTTACAAATTTCTCTTTATAGTTTTTGAGTGTTGCTTCATCTAAATAGCCATCAATCAAAAGTGCAGAATTTCTATACTCTTTCCAAAAACTTAAAAACTTTTCGCAAAATTTCTCTAAAACCTCTTTAATAGTCAACAAAAGCCACTCTTGAAAATTTTTATCTTTTGTAACAACGCTGTGATGGATGTAATTGTTTGCCAGATTTGCCAAAAGTGCCCCGACATCAAAACCAAACGGACCGACAAAAGCAAACTCAGGGTCTATGACATAGGTCTCTTTATCGTTTATCATAATCGAGCCCGTATGCAAATCCCCGTGAAGAAGTGCATCACTTTGTGTCATAAACTTATATTTAAGCTCCAAAACTCTCTCTTTAAACTCCATATCTGCAAAGAGTTTTTGAGCCTCTAGATTATCTTTTACATTCTCATTGTCATTAGTTTCGTGCTCCATAAAAGCAAAGCTAAAAACTAAATCTTCGGTTAGCTTGCAGAGCTCGGTATTGCCGTTAAATCTGCCTATCAGCTCTCTTTTGTCACTGCTGCTAAGATATAAAGAGGAGGTATAAAAAAGCGTAGCCGCCATATATGTTGAGATATGCTCGCTGAAATTTTTATATTTTGTTCTCTCAATTAGCCCTTTTCTCATTATTACATGACTTCCTAGATAATCCATAACAACCAAGCTCATCTCTTCGCTTGCATGATGAATTTTAGGAACAAAACTCGGAAAAATAGCATAAAATTTTTGCAATGCTCTTATTTCGTAAGTCATCCTCTCTCTGCTAAGCGGAAAATCCTCGCCTACGCATCTAAGAAACGGCACCGCCTGTTTGGCAATAAGAGCTTTTTGAGGATTTTGTACAGAACTTATTTTGTAAACATAATTTAGATTGCCGTCACCAATCTCATCGGCTCTTATTTCATCGGAACCAAAATAGTTCATAACGCTCTTTATATTTGAAATATAATCGATAATAGTCTCAACATTTAGTACTCTGTAATTCATCTCTTTCCTAGCTCTTTGTTTAAAAAATTGTAGCATAATTCAATATTAATTTATAAGATGAGAGGCTTATTATGGGTTGGACTTGCCAACATGATTATAAAGGTTACTGCAAACTCATTAAAAAGGAGTGCGTCCCCGGAATGAAAGGATGCATACTAAAAAGCAGCGACTATATTTTTAGTACCGGCAGTTTTGAAGAGGATAAAAAAGCGCAAGAAGAGAAAAAAGAGGAGATTGATTTTGCCGCACTAGCTAGAAGTCATTAATCCCAAAACTCAAGCGGATTTGGATGCAAAAAGGTGTAGTTCAGCTTTTTAATCATCTTTTGTGAAGAGACTCTGCGCTTTGAAAACCCCTCAAATTTTCCGATTTCAGAACCTGCCTTTTGGCTGTTCTTTCTATGAATCTCCTGCCTTGAGGGATGAAGCGGAGCGACTAGATTGTATATGCCGAGATTGACAACGTTTTCAATCATCTTTTTAACAACATTTATCACATCGTCTTTATGGATGTAGTTTACATAACCGTCACTAAAATCAGTTGCACTCTTCCATCGCCCAGCCACCCTGTCATCGCCCATAAGCCCGCCGAGCCTTAAAATGATAACATTCTCTCTAAGACCAAGAACTAAATCCTCCGCCTCTTTTATTAACGATGGATTGGTTATCTCAAAACTCTCATCTACATCCTCGTCAAACTCCCGATAGATGGATATTGAGCTCATTAAAAAAATATTACATGTAGGTTTTGTAAGCGTGGCTATTTTTCGCAGAGTATTTAGATAGTTGTCTTTTGTGTTTATCGCGATAATTACTATATCGCTTTGCCAAAGGGGGGAGTCGTCCTTGGTTGTCTCTCTTGAAAAACACTCTACATGTAGATTTTTGGAAAGCTCGTCAGAAAGCGGTTTGCCTAGCCAACCGCATCCGATAATGCCGACACTCTTTTTTTCATTCATTTTTTAGGTTTGTTTGTATGATAACTTTTTTTAATCGTTATCATCTCATAGAGTGAAATCTCTTCGCCTGCTTCCTCAATGAGTTTATCGGTGTCGCTAAACTGACCCTTCATCTTCTCAATATCTTTGTATCCGGCAGGTTTAATCTCATTCATGGCGGTGCCAACGACAATCGCCCATACAAAAACAAGCATAGCCCAAACAGTTTTTTTAGCACCGGCATAAACCCCGACGAAGTGAAAAGCAATACTTACAGCTATGGCAATTGCCAATATAAAAGTTAAACTCATTTTGCTAAAGACTCCTCTCTTGGCTCAACTACGATTCCGGCCTCTTTGACCATTTTATCGCTAAAAGATTTAACACCTATAGTCGCAAGAATCATCAAGGAGCAAATCAGCAACAAGAAAAACATTGCCAACGAATATCGCTTAAGTATTGCCATCATCTATTTTGTCTCTTTTTTCTGCTTCTCTTCTTCTTCTATCTTAAGATTGCTGCCCGTCCATTCAACACATCTTGAAGTATGGAAATCTCTCTCATAATCACTATTTTTAAATAGATGATCTTCAACACTCCAGCCTAACTCTTTGGACAAAATTACAGACCTTGAAACGGTTCTTTTCATCTTGTTTTCACAAATTATCTCTTCACCGGCATTAAACATCTCTTCAACGTTTTGCATCCTTGATGTTGTCACATTGTAGTGAAGAGCTATCATAATAGCTACAAATCCGCCAACAGCTATCATCCCTTTTTTAAATGCGCCCTTTGGCACAAAATCTCTTGTTGTTACAAATGCTGTGACACTAAGTATAAAAATTCCTATAACTATATATACTATCTCTAATTCTAAAAAAAGCTCCATGGCTATTCCTTATATATTGTATTTTTCTTCCCAAGCTTCAAACTCAGGCGTAAAGTACTCAATGCGCACTTTTTTAAACTCTCTTGAGCTGTAAAGCGGCATATAGCTCTTTGCCTCTATCTCTAAAGCCATATCAGCGATAATAGCATTTGTCTCCTCAGTACTCTTTCCATGAACCATTGTAAAAAGATTGTATGGCCAATTTGCGTATTTAGGACGAAGATAACAGTGACTTACTGCACTAAATGCAGCTGCTTTTTCACCTATCTCCTCTCCGTTCTTTTCATCAACATCCCATACAACCATTGCGTTTGCGCTGAAACCGGCTTTTCTATGGTTAAGTATAGAAGCAAACCTTCTCATAACGCCCGCTTCTTGAAGTTCGTTTAAAACTCCAAAAAATGTATCATAATCAACACCCAACTCATCCACTATTTTTTTAAACGGCTCACTTACCATCTCTATATCGTTTTGTGCATACCTAATAACCGCATGATGCAGAGGAGTCATCTCTATTTCAGTATGCTTGACTCTTTTTACTTCCTCTTTTTTCTCATCATTTCCGGTCGTATTTAATTTAACATTGATTTTAAAAAGCTTTAGTGTCGGAAGGATAATATAATCTTCGGCTCCGGTAGCTTTTGCCAAAATTTCAACTGTTTTTTCAAGGCCAAGTTCGGATGTTGGAGAGACTGCAACGGTAAACCAGATATTAAAATCATGATTTCTCTCATAATTGTGTGATATTCCAGGATGAGAATTTATAATTCTTACGGCATCGCTTATTTTATCTGATGGAATTTTAAACGCTACCAAAGAGGAGACATAACCCAATCTTTTTGTATCGAATATTGCCGATGTTTGACGTATAATATTGCTTTTTTTCTGCTCTTGCAAAATCTCAAGAACCTCATCTTCACTCATGTTTAATTCATCAGCTATTACCATAAAAGGTCTTGCAACCAAAGGAAATTTCTTCTGAATACGTGATAAAATTTCGTCTTTCATCTATTGTTATTCCATCCATCTTTTTATTTTTATTTTGTCGATTGTAATCTAATTTCAATTAATCCAAGTTGATTTTTATCAATAAGAGTTTTCAAAAAACTATGATATTATGTCGTAGAAAAATTAGCAAAAGAGACAGATGAGTTATTTTCCGGCCTTCTTAAAACTTGATAACAAAAAAATCCTGATTGTCGGCGGCGGTTACATAGCTTATGAGAAGTTGGAGCATCTTTTAGATTTTACTTCGGACATCTCTATAATAGCGCTTGAACTCTCAGCTGATATGAAAAAAGTTATACAAGAAAGGGGTCTGCATTTTGAAAAAAGAGGCTATGAAAAAGGCGATATTAAAGATTTTGCCGTTGTTATAGTTGCCGTTGATGACATCCCTCTTCAAGCAGAAATATTTGCGGAGTCAAAAAATTACAACTGTCTTTGCAACTCTGTCGATTCTGTAGATTATTGCGACTTTATCTTTCCCTCATATGTGAAAAAAGATGATTTAATAATTGCAGTGTCCACCTCTGGGGCATCTCCGGCAGTTGCTAAACATTTGAGAAAATATCTTCAAGAATTAATTCCCTCTAGCATCGGTGAATTTTTACAAGAGATGAAAGATTTAAGAAAAAATTTGCCAAAAGGCAAAGAGAGAATGAAAATGCTTGATAAAAAAGCAGAAGATTATATAAACACATGGAGTAATAAATGAATATGAAAAAAGCTTTAATATTTGGGTTTTTCACAGCCTTTTTGATTTTGGGGGTGCTCTCCATGAAACGGGCGATGCCTGAAGCAAAAGAGAATCGCATATATGCGGCTATAAAGGTTTACAGCCCATACATAGTAGAAAAAAAAATCGGCGGGCTAAATATAATCGATAAGCGAAACGGAGAAAAAGAGAGTCCAAACTCTGAAGATTTTTTTCATAGACTCGATGAGCTTGACAAGAAGTGGGGAAAAGAGCACCTCAGAGTTGAGAACAACGAAGTTTTAGTCATGGGTGAAAACAATCAAAGTGTTGCAAGAATCTTTATTGAGACAGAAAAAGAGAGAGAGTTCGTTAAGAGATTTTTCGGTATATAATCAATCTCTTAATTTAAAAGACAAGTATAACGCTAACAGAAGCATAATAACCGCACTGCTGTAAAGAACCGTATAATTTAGGTAGTGCAAAATAACCCCTCCGATAATCGAGAAAAACATCCCCAGAGAGACTATATTCATCTGAAGAGCAATGTAAATAGGTCTTTTGTCCGCAGGTGCAATCTTCAGTATCAGGTTACTCGAAGCTATGCGGCTGCCGTCCATCGAAGCACCAACTAAAAAGAAGATAGCTATATACTCATAAAGCGATGAGGCGTTAAAAGCCAGAACTATTGCTATTATCTGAAAAATTATCGAGAGTTTTGCAGTAAGTCTGTTATTACCTCTGCCACTTAAGCTTCCCCACAAAAAATTACTAACCATTGCTCCGACCATCTGAGTAGTAATCAAAGAACCGATTGCAACACCGTCAAGGTCTATCTTCTGCTGGGCATCAAGTATGATAAATGGCAAAGCAATAAGATATCCGTAAGCCAACAAAAATGTAGTAACCTGAATTTGCAGGTTTTTATCCGCCTTTAAAAGTGTCCAAGAGTTTTTCAAAAATTCTTTAAACGAGCTCTCTTTTTTGGAAACTTCCTCTTTTATTGGCTCTTCAACCAAAGAAAATGCCAAATAACCCAGTCCCATAATAAACGAACTTATTATAAAGAGGTATCCATAACTCTGCGGTGCCTCAAATGACTCCAGTATCCAAGCAGCAAGCGCTCCGCTGAGAAGCCCTCCTGCACCGCTGAAAAACTGCCTGTATGCCATAGTCTTACCACGGAACTTGTGAGAGAATATTTTTGCCATAATCTCTCTGAAGTATATTGCGGCGAAACCTGCACTAAAAGAGAAGATAAAAAGTCCAAAACCGATGGAAGCAAGCGTTACATTTGGATAATCTTTGCCAAAGAGGATAATTGCAACGCCTATTAAAAACCATGAGAGAAATCGCACAAAAAATACTCTGCGAAGATATGGCATCATAAGCTTATATGTCTGTGCGTGAAAAGCGGCAAAAAGCTGAACCATAACGGCCCCGCCCCGAAGAAGTGCAGCGAAAAAACCAACAAGCATAGAGCTGCCGCCGAAATAGTTTACAATAAGCGGTAAAATAGTTGAAGGCTCGGCAATAGTCGTACCTATTGCCAGAAAGAAGCCATGCAGAATGTTTTTGACATGGCTTGAGAATTTATCCATTTAGTTTTTCGTATGCTTCATCGATGCTTGCGGCTTTTTGCGCAACAAAAAGATAGACGGCAGCATTGAGACGTGCAAGTTTTAAAAACTCTGCCGATGGGTTATTTAGCTGTTCCAAAGACTCTTGGAGTGTTATTCTCTCCCATGATTTCGTATAGTTTATACCGTAATGCTCCGGATCAACAATAATCTCTTCTACATCTTCGCCATCGGCAATCCATAAACGCCCTTTGCTAAAAAGCTCAGGTGTTCCTTCATTTCCTTGTATGAGAGCAAGCCTTTTGTATCTGCCTGAAAATGCCTCAATATACTTTTTCACAAAAGGTTTGTGAAAAACACCCGTAATTGCATAGTCGCTATTAGCAACTTTTGTCAGCTTTTCAACAGTGTTAAGCCCTGTTCTAAGACCAAGCCTCATGCGAAGCGGCGTTAAGTCATGCATCTCTTTGAAAAAATCGGCTCTGTCAAAATAGTGAAGGTTTTTGTTTCGCTCTATGTTAGTAGCCACCTCTTTTAGAGTTATGCCCGCCTTTGCCGGTGCCAAATCATCCCCAACGACAACAAGTTCTAACCCGGAATTCACAAGTGCCTTTGCAACTAAAGGAAATATAAATGGGTTGTTTGCCTTTCCGTCAAACGGATAACCAAGTTCTATGGAGTTGGCAACTGCTCTTTTTTGGATAAACATGTCGCTCGCTTCAACAACTCCTCTAAACTCATCCGTAGTCTCAGGTTTAAGCCTCCAGCCAAGTAAAAAAGCAGCTATCTGCTCATCGTAAGCAGATCTTTTTAAAACCTGCTCCATCATATCTTTGGACTCGGCAAGAGTCAAATCTCTATTACCTTTTTCACCGGTTCCAACAGCATGTATATACTTAAAAAAATCCATTTATTCTCTACTTTATGCAATTTTATTTACTAATTCGTATGATATAATCATTTTATTAATATGAGATAATAAAGGGAGTTTTACATGCAAAAAGTAGTTTTAATAACGGGTGCAACATCAGGGATGGGCGAGCTTACCGCGGAGTTGTTATCAAATAGCGGGTATATAGTTTACGCCGGAACAAGAGATCAAAATGCGCAAAATCTGAGCGCGAATCCAAAAAGCATATATATAGATGTGACGAAAACAGACAGCATCAAGAGTGCCGTGGCAACTATTATAAAAAATGAGGGGAAAATAGACGTACTTGTAAACAATGCCGGCTACGGACTTTTGTCAACCCTTGAAGACGGGACCGATGAGGAGATATTCAACCAGTTTGATGTAAATGTTTTTGGGCTTATAAGAACAACGAGAGAAGTTCTTCCGTATATGAGAGAGGCGAAGAGCGGAGTTATCATAAACATCAGTTCATTTTTGGGCAAAATGGGGCTTCCTCTTCTATCACACTATAATGCTTCAAAATACGCAGTTGAGGGAATTGTTGACTCGCTTAGATTTGAGACGCTTCCTTTTGGCATAAGAGTTCACTCCATCCAATCAGGGCTTTTTGGCACAAACTTTGTAAAAAAAGGTTTAGTTGCAAATGCAAAAACAACGAGTGAAAGCTCTCCATACAAAGATTTGGTTGCCCACCTTGTTCCAATTGTGGCAAAAGCCATAAATGAAGGGCCAAAACCAGAACCTATTGCGCAGACGATAAAAATGATTATTGAAGATGAGAACGCAGATATATCCATCCCTGTAGGCGTAGAAGCTACAACATTTGTTCCGTTAAGAAAAGAGTTAAGCGACAGAGAGTTTGAGAAGAAAATTAAAGAGACTTTCGGGATTTAAATTTTTTGCTCTCCAAAACCTTAGCAAAGGTCCAAGAGCAAGCATAAGAGAAGCTTAGTGCTTCTCCTCTTTTTTAAGCTCTTCAACAATTTCATGTCTAAGCTTTAAGAGCTCCTCCATCGGAGCATTTTTGTTCTCCCCGTAGATATGCTGATTGTGATAAACTATAGCAGAAGATGCAGTCTCTCCATTGAAAGACTTCTCAACTATTACCGCCTCACTTTTAAACTCTGTTACACGCCACCCCTCTTTTTTTGCCGCAACTTTGATGGCCTTTAGCACATCCTCACTTTTGTGATGACCGACATATATCGCAGTTTGAGGTATGCTTTCATTACCCTTTTCAACCTTTGGAGCCATCTCTAAAGACGGCGTACAACCGCTTCCCAACACAAGAGCCGCTACAGATATGGCAGCTATGCTTAAAATTTTCTTCATCCCTTATCCTTCTTTTGTCTAAATTAAATGTAAAATTAATTCTATTTAAAAAAAATTAATTAATCAATGATATAATAATAGATATAAAATAAAATTTAAATTTAACAAAAGAGTTTAAAATGATACTTCAAGATATTGTGATTATTTGCGTTATGAGCGTTCCAATGTTAATATTTTCCGTATTTCCAGGAATAAAGCTCGGAGAGTATCTTGGAGAGAAATACGATTTAGAAGAAAAACAGAAGCGAGTCGTTACAATAACGTCAACACTGGCATTTGCTTTTACTCTCTCGTCTCTTTTGCACTTCATTTAATCAGACTATAAAATTACCACTCAGTATTACTAAAATTGATATTAAAAGTCCAGATATGTTTCAGATTGTTACAGAAATAATAAAACAAACCTTAAATTTTAAATTAAGTAAAAAAATTGATTTATATCAACTAGTTTTAAACTAAATAGGACTAAACTTCTCTTGATTCTGAAAAATTTAGTAATTGAAGGAGAAACAAAAGATGGTTGGTGAAGTCTTAATGACAAAAGATATTCTTGTTAACGAGTTCTTAACAATATTTGTATCTTCTACTCTTGTTTTAGTATTTGGAGGATTCTATGTTGGTATATATACAGCTGTAAAAGTAAAACTGCTCAAAAACTGGGCTATGCCTTTTAGCTACCTATTTTGGATATTAACAGCTTACTGTTTGTATCTGATGGGAAGCTTTATGCATGTAAATGATTTTACAGCCAAGGCTTTAGTTGTTGCTGCTATTGGAATATTATTACTTCCACACGCAGTTTATTACATGCAAGACCGTGTTCACGAAGAGAATGAACACTAACTTATATATATTGACCCATAATTTATAGGAGGGTACAGTGGCTAAAAAATCCGTATGGAGTGACAATCGTTTCTGGCAGAGATCAGCGGCGTGGGTTACAGGTTTCGCATCAATACTTCTTATTTGGTTAACGTTTGATACGATACCACAAATAACAATGGGTACAAATGCAGATTTACAAAATGGTGTAACAAAAAGGGTTCCAGGACCTACGGTTATTAATTATAAAATTACTTATGAAATGAACGCGAAACGTGGTCATGAAATTCCGGTAATTGGTGAAAAAGAGATGTTTTTCGGAAAAGATGATTACTCAGAAGAAGAAGCTGCAGAGTTGCTTCACTTAGGTAAATTGGCTTCACAAACCAAAAACTGTATGAACTGTCATACACTTCTTGGAAATGGTGCATACTATGCTCCAGACTTAACAAAAGCTTGGTTAGATACGGCATGGGGTCCTGAGGGTTCAATGCAAGCTATGACAGGTAAGAGTTCAAAAGAAGAGGCAATGGCTGAGTTTTTACAAAACCCGTCTCAATATCCTACTCACGCTCGTATGATGCCAGATCTTGGTATTACTGCTGAAGAGGCTAAAGGCTTAGTTGCTTTCTTAAAACATATGTCATCAATAGATACAAATGGTTTCCCAAGAAACTTTGGAAAAATTCAAGGAGCAGTACATGGCAAATAGTTATTTAACAACAGAATCGAAAAAATTAGCAACATGGTATTTTACTTTTGGTGCAATTATTTTCGGTGCTCAACTACTTTTTGGTTTAGTTGCTGCTGCACAATATGTAATACCAGGGTTCCTATTTGAAATCGTAGACTTCTCTGTTGCAAGAATGATACACATCAATGCGCTTGTTGTATGGATGGTATTTGCGATGATTGGTTCAGTTTATTGGTTATTACCTGATGAAACTGGTATCGAAACGGTAGGTATCGGCTTGGGGAAATTGCTTTTCTGGGTTTTTGCTGCTGCTATCGTTGTTGTTGTTCTTGTTTACTTACTAGTTCAAGTTGGACCTGCAGATGAAACATCTCTTTGGTTGATACATGAAGGTCGTGAGTATATTGAAGCACCTCGTTGGGCTGACATCGGTATCGTTGTTGTTGTTCTTGGTTTTATCTATAACCTTTATGCAACAGGAATGAAGGGTAACCGTTCAGGTATCGTTACTGTACTTATGGCTGACATGCTAGCGTTTGCCGGTATCTACTTAGCAGGTATGGGTTATACTGATAACATCTCTATTGATCAATTCTGGTGGTGGTGGGTTATTCACCTTTGGGTTGAAGCTACTTGGGAAGTTTTCGTTGGTTCAATTGCTGCTTATGGTCTAATCACTATGATTGGTGCACACCGTAAAGTTGTTGAAATGTGGTTATGGATTGAAGTTGCAATGTTATTTGGTTCAGGTATCCTTGGTATGGGTCACCACTACTTCTGGATCGGTACACCTGAGTACTGGTGGGAAATTGGAGCACTATTCTCTGCACTAGAGCCACTACCACTTGTTGCTATGTTTATCCACGTTCTTTATGACTGGGGAAAAATGCAAGGTGAAGAGGCTGCAAAAGGTCAAGAAGTTTCTGTTATTGCAAACAAGCCTGCGTTTACATGGTTTGTTCTTAATGCAATGGGTAACTTCTTAGGTGCTGGTGTTTGGGGTTTCTTCCACACATTCCCACAAGTTAATCTTTATACACACGGAACACAGTTCACATCGGCACACGGACACTTAGCGTTCTTTGGAGCTTATGCAACTCTTCTTATCGGTATGTTCTACCTTGCAGTTCAAGGTAAAAACGGTATTAAAATAATGAACGCAACTAAAAAATCTATCTGGGCAACTAGTATGATTTTCGGAGGCGTTCTTGGTATGACTGCTGCTCTTACACTTTCTGGTTATGTTCAAGTTCTTGTATCTCGTGCACAATTTGGTGCTACTTGGTCAGGTTACTTCGAAGGTCAAGCTAGTATGTGGTTTATGCAAGGTATGGACTGGAGACTTATTATGGGTGTTGTTACATTCTTAGGTTTCTTTGTTCTAGTTGCAGATTTATTGAGTATCGGCAAAGCTACTCATCACAAACGTTAAGGAGAATGTTATGTTTGAACCATTTGTAGATGTAGTTCCAAGTTTCTTTGGTTGGTTAAACCAAGGTCCTTTGACTCTAACACTTTTTTTACATACTGTTATCGTACTTCCAATGTTTTGGATTTACAAACAAGAAAAAGCTCGCCTAGAGCAAGAGGGTTAATTAGTTACTAGTTGTGCAGGGCCTTCGGGCCCGCACGTTTATCTATTTTAGAAGGAGAAATAAAATGAGATTAAATAAATTAGTTATGTCAGTTGCTGCTATGGCGGTTGTTGGTTCGGGCATGGTTGTCCAAGCTGCTAGCACAATGGACGCAGAGAAAGTTTTCGAAAAAGAGTGTCAAGGTTGTCACGGTCCTAACCTAGAGGGTGGTGTTGGTTCTGATTTACGTCCTGCGGTTACTGCTAAGAAAAATTCTTATGCACTTGCAGAGACAGTTTTAAATGGTCGTGCAGGTACTGCTATGCCATCGTTTAAAGATAAGTTTACTAAAGACGATGCTGATAAAATGGTTGATTATATTCAACACTTTAAGGGCAGAGTTATTAAGCAACTTACTATTGAGACAGTTAAAGCAGGGTGGAAGCCTCTTAATGACAGAATGGCATTTTTCACTAAATACCCAAGTCCTGCAGATGTTAAGAAAAATACAGACATCTGTTTCGTAACTGAGCGTGATGCTGAGCGCGTTGCTTTCGTTGATGGAACAAATGGTAAAATTTTATCTAAGCACCCAGCAGGTTTCGCTGTTCACGTAACTGTAACAAACAAGCGTCAACCTCGTTATGCTTACTCAATCTCTCGTTCAGGTTTAGTAACAATGTTCGACCTAAATACACCGGGTCAACAAAAAATTGCTGAAGTACAAGTTGGTTCAGAATCTCGTGGTCTTGCGGTATCTCCAGATGGTAA
This sequence comes from Sulfurimonas sp., assembly GCA_041654255.1. Taxonomy (GTDB): domain Bacteria; phylum Campylobacterota; class Campylobacteria; order Campylobacterales; family Sulfurimonadaceae; genus Sulfurimonas. The sequence continues at coordinate 49,932 of JBAZDX010000011.1, read as the reverse complement.
ATACCTAATGGCAGGTAACTATGTGCCAGGCGGAGCTATCCTTCTTGATGCTATGACACTAGAGCCGTTAAAAGTTTACCCGACTTCAAGCGTTATCAAGCCTAACGGCGATATCGATTCATCTCGTGTAGCTGGTATTTTTGATACTCCGTACGGTCCTTATATTGCATTCGCACTTAAAGATGGCGGACACGTTTATATCGTAGATTATTCTAAGCCAGGTTTCCCAATCGTTGGAGATATTCCAAACATTGGAGATATTCTTCATGATGGTTTCTTAAATGAAGGTAAAGAAATTGGTCGTTACCTATTCATCGCTTCTCAAGGAAGTGACGTTGTTGGTGTTGTTGACTTTAAAACTAAATCTTTAGTTACTAAAATTTATACAGGTCCGGCATCTAAGCCACACCCAGGTCAAGGTTCTTCTTGGTACAATGAGGGCTTAGGTCAACAACTTGGCGCTACTGTTAACATGAACTTAGGTCAAGTAACAATTTGGGATGATCATTTCGATGTAATCCGTCAAATTCCAATCGGCGGTGGCGGTCTATTTATCGGTACATCTGAGCACACTCCGTTCCTATGGGCAGACAATGTACTTGGCGGTGAAGATAACTGGAATAAAATTCACTTAATCAACAAGCAAACTCTTGAGGTTGACAGAATTATCACTGTTGGTACAACTGAAGGTACAGTAATAGATCCTGTAACTCACAAAGTACTATACAAGTGGGATGTTCCAACTGTTAAAGATGCTAAAGGCGATGCGCTTGTTCCTAGAATTCTTCACGCTGAGCCGTCTAACCACGGTTACTGGACTATGATTTCTGAGTGGAATGCAGGTCGTATCGGTATTTATGAAGCTAAAACAGGTAAATTTGTTAAATATATCACTGGCTTAACAACTCCTACGTTTACTTACTCAATCGAGCATAGACAAACTATTCCAGGTGCATAATTTGCACTTTTTCTCTCCCTTTGTGGAGAGAATACTTTTTTAAATCACTAAATTACTCAATTAAAAATACCATAAACTATAATAATAACCTATAATTCAACAACTATTCATATCTTAACAATTAATATAAACTTCTTAATTTATGACATTTATAAGCCATTATTCAAGCTTATTTAGGCTAGAATAGTAAAACAAACAAAAGAAAAACTATGAAAAAAAGAGTATTAATAGCACTAGGGCTTGCTTCATTTTTATCTGCTAACGATATAGACGGGAAGAAAGTTTTTGAGACTTACTGTTGGGGCTGTCATCATCAGACTGCGGTGGCATTTGGTCCTCCGTTTAATGAGATTGCGCAAAAGAGAACATATGAAGAGATTCAGGCTTACATCATAGACCCAGAGTCTATGTATAAAGCTTTTGGATACAAACGAACTGTTATGACAAAATTAAAATTAACTGATAAAGAGAGAGAAGCTGTGGCTGCGTACGTTCTCTCATATAAAGGCAAATAAATGTTTAGGCTATCAAATCTGATATCATCTGTAGTTGAAGGAAAGCCTGAGAGGGTGCTTGATGGCGCTATTGCTATATGGAATTTTACAAATCGCTGTAACCTTTCTTGTCTGCACTGCTACTCAAAATCAACACTGGATGAAGTTGACACACTAACGACAGAGCAGATTAAAAAAACTATTTTAGAGATGAAAGAAAATGGCGTAAAATTTATAATCTTTTCTGGCGGGGAGCCATTAACAAGAAAAGATTTATTTGAGATTGCTGATTTTTGTAAAGCTAACGGCATTATTACATACCTCTCAAGCAACGGCTTATACTTTACCACAAGTAACGTAAAAAGAATTGTTGACACTTTTAACTATGTTGGAATAAGTATAGACGGTGATGAGCCTACTCATGATCATTTCCGCGGACTTAAAGGCGCATTTAGAGAGACTCTTAAAGCTGTTCGTCTTGCAAATGAGACCGGAGCCAAGGTTGGCATTCGCTTTACAATCACAAAAGAGACAATAAACTCATTGGAATATATTTTTGACTTAGCCGAAAAAGAGAACATCTCAAAAATCTACATCTCTCACCTTGTCTATTCAGGTCGCGGACTGGACAATCTAAAAATGGATCTGACAAAAGAGCAAAGAAGAGAGTCTGTAGAGTATATTCTTGATAAAGCATTTGAGTATTATGAAACAGGCAGAGATATAGAGATAGTAACCGGAAATATGGAGCAGGATGCGATTTTGTTTTTGAATAGATTTGCTCTAAAATATCCAGAATTAAAAGATACAATGCGAAAGCGTTTGGTTGCGTGGGGCGGAAACTCTGCCGGCAGAAAACTTTTAAATATCAACAGCGAGGGTGACGTTCGCCCTGACCCATTCTTTCCTCTGACTGTCGGAAATATTATAAAACAGGATTTTGGCGATATTTGGCAAAGCGGTGAACTGCTAGACCAACTGCGAATTCATCCAAGACGTCAGATTGGCGGCATCTGTGCAAATTGTGAACAGATAGACATATGTAATGGCGGTTCAAGATCAAGAGCGTATGCGATTACGGGTGATTTGTGGAGCGAAGATCCATCGTGCTACCTTAGCGAGCAAGAGAGAAGGAAAAATTAATGAAAATAAATAAGATACTCGCAGGCGTTTCTTTAGTAGCATCGCTTTTTATAAACGCCGACGCAAAGGGTGTAAATCCTATACTTGCGGAACTCAGGGGTAATGACAAGATATTTGTAGTTGAGAGAGAGAGCAGCTCACTTGCGGTTGTAGAACAGGGCATGACAAGAGGGCACATAGAGGGAATGCGCGACATGAGCCACGGCGTTGTAAAGTTCTATGGCAAAGACGGTTATGCAATTTCTCGTGACGGATATATTATAAAATTTGACCCTGAGAGTGAAAAAATAATCAAAGAGTACAAAACAAGCGACAGCGCAATCGGCTTTACAGTAGAGGAAAATTATATAGCCGTTGCAAACTATGCCAAAAAGAGTGTTGACATCCTAGATAGAAACCTAAATCCAATCAAATCTTTTGAGACGGGCTCTAAAAACGTCGGTATAAAAAAGTATAAAGATTATCTTATCTTTTCTCAAATGGATAATGACAAGATTACTGTATTAAAAGATAAAAATGGGGGCAAAGGTCTTCCAAATTTTGAAATATACAAAGAGTTTGAAGATGTTGGAGTAATGCCCTTTGATGCGATGATAAAAAACAACAACTTTATTACTGGATTTTTCAAAAGCGACTTCTTCGGCGTAGTTGACCTTGATACAATGACATACTCAAAAATTAAAATTTTACTTGAAGACAGGAAGCCGGTGCTAAAAGTTCCGCACTTTGGTTTTTGGAGCATAAGCGAGGGCAATGTATTTATACCGGCAGTCGGGAACAACAAAGTTTTAGTCTATACATCTGATTTTAAATTTGTTAAAAATATCGAGGTTGAGGGTTTGCCTGTTTTTACAGCACTTAGTCCTGATCAAAAATATATGGCAGTAACATTTAGCGGCGATAAATTTCCAGTTGTACAAATCATAGATACACAGACACTAGAGGTAGTAAAAAGATTTGAGTTTGACGGAAAAGTTCTACATGCAAGATGGTCAAATCTTAGACCAAACCTCTACATATCCGTAAACGACACAAACAAAGTTTCAGTTATTAACACAAAAGAGTGGTATCTCTCACGTGAGATGTTCAATATCAAAAAACCGTCCGGTATATTTATTTATGAAGAGGCTAAATAATGGGTAGAGTTTATTTAACGGGTGCCGGTCCAGGGGATATAGAGTTATTAACTCTAAAAGCACTTCGTGTGATTAAAGAAGCTGATGTAATTATTTACGACCGTTTAGCCAATCCCGACATTTTGGATGAAGCAAAAAACGGATGCGAGTTTGTCTATGTGGGCAAAGAAGACGGTCGCCATATTGTGCCTCAAGATGACATTAATGAAGTTATATATCAAAATGCTCTAAAGTATGAGAATGTAGTACGTCTAAAAGGCGGAGACCCTTTTGTTTTTGGACGCGGCGGCGAAGAGGCTCAGTACCTCTATGAAAGAGGGATTAAGTTTGAAGTTATTCCCGGCATCACATCTGCCATCAGCGCTCCTGCATATGCGGGCATACCTGTAACGCACCGCGGTGTTGCGGTTAGTTTTAGGGTTGTAACAGGACACGAATCTCCACACAAAAAAGAGTCTCAAATTCCGTGGGAGACATTTAAGACAGATGATACCATTGTCTTTTTGATGGGTCTGCACAATCTTCCAAAGATATCTAAAAAGCTTATGGAGATAGGTAAATCAAGAGATTGCCCATGTGCGGTAATCTCAAAAGGGACAACCAAAGAGCAAAGCGTAGTCGTGGGAACTTTGGAGAATATCGTAGAAAAAACAAAAGACGTTCCGACTCCTGCTCTTATAGTTGTCGGGAAAGTTGTTGAACTAAGAGAACAGTTACAGTGGTTTGAGGGAAATGCCTAAAGAGCTCAATACATCGGAAGCAGTGTTAATAGCGCCAAACATCTATTGGGTCGGTATGCACTTAAAGAATGACCCGTTCCAGTGCCATCCGTACCTGATAAAAAATGGTAACGAATCCATTCTTATAGACCCTGGTTCTATGATTGAATTTAGTGAAACGATTAGAAAAGTAAAAAGCGTTATTGACATAAACTCCATTAAATATATCATACTGCATCATCAAGACCCAGATTTGGCGGCAGCCGTACCAGAGATAGAAAAACTGATAAACAGAGATGATTTGCAAATAGTCACACACTCAAGAATGTCGGTTTTAATCAAACACTACCTTGTAACCTCAAGCTATTATGAGATAGACAAGCATGACAATCAGCTGATAACCTCAAGCGGATTTAAACTCGATTTTTTAACTACTCCCTACTGCCACTCTCCGGGGGCATTTGTAAGCTACGACCCTCTTTCGAAGACTCTTTTTTCAGGCGATATTTTTGGGGGAATTGACGATTCTTGGGATTTTTACGCAGATGAGACATACTTTGACAAAGCAAAGCGGTTCCATCAAGAGTATATGCCGAGCAAAGATATCTTCAATTACGCGCTTAGTAAAATCGAAAAACTTGATATAAGCCTCATAGCTCCTCAACACGGCTCAATAATAGAGAAAAAATATATCCCTAAATTAATCAACGATATGAAAAATCTTGATTGCGGATTATATATAGAAGAGAAGTACAATCGTGAACTAATAGATATGATTCAAGAGCTACAAGAAAAAGAGCAAGCTTTAAAAGCGCGCAATTTAATGCTCGCCGAGCAGTCAAAAAGAGCAGAAATCGGGGAGATGATTGGAAATATTGCACATCAGTGGCGCCAGCCTCTGGCAATCATAAACACGTCACTTGCAATTTTAAAAGAAAAGAACAGAGCAAATATGCTCACAAAAGATGAAATTGAAGATAAATTAGAGAAAATGGAAAAACGTGTAATTTATATGTCTGAAACAATAGAAGACTTTATGAACTACTACAGCCCTGAGAAGGAAAAATCTTGGTTTAGTGTCAACACAGCCATAGAAAAAGCGCTTGATATCGTAAATCTGGAACAAAATAACAAAGGAGTGAAGATAAACCTTCTACTTAAGAACGAATATAAAATTTATGGATTAATAAATGAATTTGTTCAAGTACTTGTTTCAATTCTCTCCAACATAGGTGATTTAATCAGAACCAAAAATCTAACGGACGCAGATATTACAATTGCACTTCATAGAAATAATGAATACACAACCGTTACCATAGCGGATAATTGCGGAGGGATAGACGAGGAGAACTTAAGCAAGATTTTTGATCCATACTTTACTACAAAACACAAATCAATGGGAACAGGACTTGGTTTGCATATAGCAAAAATGATTATAGAAGAAAATATGAACGGTTTTTTAAGTGCAAAAAACATCTACAATAACAGCACGAAACTTGGGGCTGAATTCATTATAAAGATAAAAAATGAAAATTGAAAAAATTAGAGATATATCGATTTTACTGGCTGAAGATGAAGTAGAACTGCGTGAGATGATATGTGAGTATCTGCAACTGTTTTTTAATAGAGTTTACAGTGCCGCATGCGGAAATGAAGCATACGACATATACCAACAAAAGAGACCAAATATTATCTTGACAGATATCAGTATGCCAAATCTTGACGGCTTGGATATGATTGCCAAAATACGAAAATATGACAAAAACACGAAAATTATAGTTATGAGCGCTCACTCCGAACAAGAGAAACTTCTTCAAGCAATCAAACTTCATCTCGAAGCCTACCTAATAAAACCGATAAAAACAGATGTTCTGAAAAATATTTTACTAGAAACCGTAGAGCTTATAAGAAAAACGACAAACCGCACTTATGTAACAGATTCTATCTACTGGGATAATGACACAAACACTCTTTGGGAAAACGCTAAAGAGATTAAACTAAGAAAAATGGAAAATCTGCTGCTTAAACTGCTGTTTTCAAAACCAAATCACTGCTTTGGAGCCAAAGAAATTTTTGACTATCTTCATGAGGGTAAAGAGGAAAAAGAGTTTTCTATTCACGCCGTAACATCTCTTATGAAACGAATACGCGTGAAGCTTCCAAATAATGAGATTATTCACAATATATATGGCTCAGGGTACAAGATAGTCCCGATTTAACTACTGATATTACGCACTAAAGCTACGAAAAACGAGTTTTTCGAGATTTATAGAGTATCTTACGAATAATTACTAATATTTCTTAAGCTCATGTTTTTCATAAAGCTGCTTAGCCTCTGGATTTCCAATATCAATAGCTTTTTGCGCCCACTCTTTTGCTTTTTTAAACTCCTCTAGCTGGATATATGCTTCCGCCAATAAATAATAGACGCTATTATCGCCGTTCGCAGCATTTTTTTCAAGCCACTTAGACGCCTCTTCAAACTTCAAAAGCTGCATATATATACGACCTATATTCTGCTCGGCAACTTTATGACCCTGCACTGCCGCACTCTCTAGCAGCTGAGCAGCTTTTGTTATATTTAAGTCCGCTCCGTCGCCATTGTAGTACATCAAAGAGAGATTATATTGGGCATTAGGATTATTTTGTTCAGCAGACTTGCTTAAAAACTCAAAAGCTTTTTTACTGTCTTTTTCTACCTTGTACCCGCTCAAATACATCATACCCAAATCATACTGAGCCGTAGGATTGGCACCTTTTGCCGCTTTTTCTAGCCAAAACATCGCCTTTGTTGAGTCCTGCTCTGTGCCTAGCCCGTTAGAGAAGAGATAACTAAGGGCACTTTGGGCTTTTGCATCACCATCTATTGCGCTTTTTTCGTATAACTTAAAGGCTCTTGCATAATCTTTATCTTTAAAAGCCTTAAGTGCCTCATCAGTACTAGCCTCCAAATTTAACAGCGCTAAAAAAACGATTATTATTAACTTAAACATTTTCATCCTTACAAAATTAGTAATATTATTATACATAAACCTAGTAAAGATATATTGATACAAATTAAGATGTTACATGATTTTAAGCTATATAAATATTTGCCTTATCTTGTAATTTTTCATAATAATAACATTTTAGATTAAAATTTCTCTATGTTAAGCAGTTTATCTATTTTAATAAATTATGATATTATTATTGCAATAAATAAAGGTTGCCGCAATGAAACATTTAAAATTAATTCTTGGTTTGCTTCTTATTGTTGTCGTATTCTCCGGTTTTTGGTCAGGAAAAACTAAGAAAGAGATAAAAGAAGAGAATAGGCTGGAGAGAGTAAATCGTATCACTACAAACAATGAGACTTTGCAACTGCTCTATAAATACGCACCTGAAGCAAAAAATATGATACTTACCTCTTATGGATATGCAACTTTTACCAACATAGGGGTTAATTTTGTTTTGCTCTCGGCTGAAGGCGGAAAAGGAATGGCGCATAACAACAGAACAGGCGTAAATACCTACATGAACATGGCTTCTGGCGGTTTAGGCTTGGGACTTGGCGTTAAAGATTTCAGAGCAGTATTTTTATTTGAAGACAAAAAAACATATGAGACTTTTGTGAGGTCCGGCTGGGAAGCAAACGCACAGGCGGATGCTGCTGCAAAATATGAAGAGACGGGCGGGGCTATAAATGCCGCTGAAACAGTCGCACCCGGGATAAGGCTCTACAAAATGACTCAAAACGGACTTGCGCTGCAGGCTACCGTTCAGGGTACAAAATATTGGAAAGATGAAGAGTTAAATAAAAACTAATTTTTCATTAAGCTAATAAATCTTACAATATTTTGATCTTAAACTTAAAGGAACGTTCGATGAAAAAATTTTTAGTAAGTATAGCTGCGGTTGTAGCGTTAAGCTCATCTGCAATGGCGGGTGCAAATAGTCAGACAGGTTGTGGTCTTGGTTCTTTAATAATAAAAGATGATTCTACGGCAATAATGTTAGCGCTTCAGGCTACAACAAACGGTACTTTTGGAAACCAGACATTTGGTATCACTTCAGGAACACTGAACTGCAAGAAAACTCAATTTGTTATGAATGAGAGAGCTGAGGAGTTTGTTGCTTCAAATATGGATCAACTTGCAAAAGAGATAGCGGTTGGTCACGGTGAGTCTGTTGATACACTAGCAGAGCTTTTAGAAATCTCAGACAAAGCAACTTTCTCAGCATCACTACAAGCAAACTACAACAGTATCTATGCAAGCCAAAACGCTACAATGGCTGATGTTTTAGACAATATTTCTACAACTTCTCTATAAGCAGCTATAAACAGGCGGTCTTCGTCGTCTGTTTTAGTAAAATCTCTCTATCTTAGGAAACTTTCATTTTTAAAAAATCTATTTTTATACTCATTTTTTTCACTGGTTTTTTAGATGCCTCTGCCAATGTATATATACAAAAGGCACAAGAGTTAAATTTGTCAGAGTCAAAACACTGGAGTCTTCTTCTTCATATGGAGGATGGAGTCAGCCAAATTGACGATGAGAGATTTTTTTTAGCAAGTGATGGCAAAACTAATGCAAAAAATGAGCTTAATGCCACAATTGAAGCACTCTTTAATGAAACAACTTTTGATGACAACTCCACTGCATGCAGATTTCCCGCAAGAAAAGCTTGGTTGCAAGAGAAGCTCAATATCGAAAAGTTTCCCGATGTAAACTGCGTAGAATATAACAGAGTTCTAGAGAGATTAAACCCAAAATCGGCAACCTTGGTTTTTCCATCCGCACACATAAACTCTCCTGCTTCTATGTTTGGGCATACATTTTTACGCATAAATTCCGCATACAACTCAAAGCTTCTATCATATGCGGTGAATTACGCAGCAGATGCAAATCCGGACAACGAAAACGCCGCTGTTTTTGCAATAAAAGGGCTGTTTGGCGGCTATTACGGTAAATACTCGCTCCTTCCATATTATGACAAGCTAAAGGAGTATAGGGACAGTGAGCAGAGAGATATTTGGGAGTATGATTTAGACCTTAATGAAAAAGAGGTTCTTAAAATGTTCGAGCATATTTGGGAGCTTAACGAAACTCTCTCCGATTATTATTTTTTTACCGAGAACTGCTCTTATAATATGCTCTGGTTTTTGGAAGTTGCAAGACCAAACATTCATCTTAGAGAATATTTCAACTATCAGGTCATACCGCTAGAGACTGTACACGCAACAAAAAGCGAAGGCATTATTAATAACAATTTCTACAGACCGTCAAAAAGAACAACCCTGCTAAAATATGAGGAGTTACTTAGCGAAGAGCATATAGCTATGTCGCTCTCTTTAGTTGATTCAAATATTAGCGAACAAAGTATAATTGAGAACAATAAGATTGATATTCAGCAAAAAAGATACATATTAGAAGCCTCTATAGAGCTATTAGAGTATAGAATGAGCAAAAGTAAAATAGACAAAGATGAATATTTAAGAAAATTTCATGCTTTTTCAAAAGCAAGAGCAAGTCTCGGGCAAGGTAAGAAGTTAGATATTAAAACTCCGCCAAATCCGATAGAGAGCCATCAAGCAATAAAAGCTTCACTTGGCGGCGGAATCAGAGAGGGTGAAAAGATAGGATTTTTAGGACTCCGCCCCGCTTATCATGACCTAGAGGACAGCAGTTACGGTTTTTTAAGAGGAACGCAGATAGAGTTTTTAAACCTTGAACTCTCCTACTCAAAAAGCAAATTAGATGTCGAAAATGCAACAATAATCTCTATTGTTTCACTTGCTCAAAGATCCGAGTTCTTTCAAAATCTCTCTTGGAGAACAAAACTCGGATGGGATAGAGACTCACTTGACTCAACTTCAAATTTTATCGGCACTATCGGCGCAGGATTTAGCTGGGGGAATGAGCTCGGCTATGTTTACATTATGGCTGACCCGCTCTTTTACCTTGATGGAGAGTTTAAATCTGCAATTGGGGGCTCTTTAGGTTTTGTTTTTGATAAGTTTAGTCACATGAGCACAAACATTGAGGCAACCAGAAGATGGTATGACAGCGGTGATGGGCAAAATCTATTTGCTCTGTCGCAAAGCTTTCGAGTATCTCAAAACACACAACTGAAATTTAAATATGATTATAAAGAGAAGGTTGAACTTGAAAATAGCTACAAAGAGGACAGCTTAAGAGTTTATCTGAACTACTATTTTTAGATGGAGTTATTTTAGCTCTACAAGATAGCCGTCAGAGATTTTTTTAAAATCATATCTATAGAGTCCGTCAAGCTCGACAACAACCCTGTAATAGCCGTCATGGTTTCCAATTCTAACCTCTTTGAAGATATTTTTTGGGATTTTATTGACATAACTTTTTATATCTGTCTCTTTTTTAAAGTCAATCACTATTCTATGTGGGTCAACAATCAAAAAATTTCTTATCATCTCATCGCTAGTTACTAACTTTAAGTTTTTTCCGGATGCGTATAGTTTCAAAAAGGGTATTGACGCTATATCTTCATATTTTGTCTCTTTTGGTACGCTTTTTTTCTGAGGTGCAGCTTCTACGTTTTTCTGCTTAGTAACTGGCGCCGTGGCAGCCTCCATTTGAACTGTATTAGGAGTCTCTGAATAGCTCTGTGATATAAATAGTGGAAGATGCCAATCTACGGAATTTTCAAGTTCTATGCTTTTTGTCTCAACCGAACCATCTAAATTTTTGAACTCTATTGTAACTTTTTGAAGAACTCTTGCTTGTGTTGGAAGAGCTATTGTCGCTCTTTTGAGAGGTGCTTGTGAGCTATCTTTATTTGTTGTTAAAAGAATATCCTTTTCACCGTTAGATGGGAAAAAAGGGTTTTCTCTAGCATTTAGTGTAAAAAATAATAAAGCAGATGTAAATAAAACTTTAATCAAAATTACCCCTAAATATATTTGTATGTATTATATCAAGTTTAATTACTATTTTGCAGAAATTTCTTTTAGCTCAAAATACTCTCTTTGAAGTTCTGCGTTTTCATCTCTTAGTCTGCTTATCTCTTTTTGCAGATGCTCTTCATAATCCTGAAGCCCCATATATACCTGCAAAGAGTTTGTTCCATACAAAAGAAGTCCGATATAAACACCTGTTGAGAGAACCAAAAAAACAAGTATCGAGAACTTTGCTAAAGATAAGCCGAAATACTTCTGAGTAAAACTCTGAGTATCATCTATCCCGCCAAAAAGTTCTTCATTATCCATTAACAGCTCTTAATTAAAAAGTTTAGAACCTAGATACTCACCGTAAACTACTTCATTTTCTATCTCTAACAGGCGATTATATTTAGCAGTTCTCTCTCCGCGAGCAGTAGAACCTGTTTTTATCTCACCGCAATTAAGCGCAACGGCAAAATCAGCTATAAAAGCATCTTCGCTCTCGCCAGAACGATGGCTCATTACACATTTGTAGCCGTTTCTTTGAGCAAGACGAACCGTCTGCATAGTCTCACTTACCGAACCTATTTGATTTGGCTTAACAAGAATAGAGTTAGCGATTCCTTTTTGGATACCCTCATTTAATATGCTTGCATTTGTAACAAAAAGATCATCTCCTACCAGCTGAACTCTATTGCCAAGTTTCTCTGTAAGCAGTTTCCAACCGTCCCAGTCATCTTCGCTAAGCCCGTCTTCAATAGATACGATAGGATATTTATTGCATAAATCTACGTAATAGTCAACAAGCTCTGCAGATGTTACCGTTCTGTTTTCGCTATCAAGTCTATAACCACCCTCTGTTACCAGCTCAGATGCAGCAACATCAAGTGCAATTGCCATCTGCTCACCGGCTTTATATCCGGCTGCTTCAATTGCTTGCATGATGATTTGAATAGGCTCTTCATTTGAACTTAAATCAGGTGCAAAACCGCCCTCGTCTCCAAGAGCCGTATTGTGCTTTTTAGCTTTTAAAATGGCTTTTAGATTGTGATATACCTCTGCTGAAGCCTGAAGTGAAGTTGCAAAATCATCAAAACCAACCGGCATAATCATATACTCTTGAAAATCAACCGAGTTATCGGCATGTGAGCCGCCATTGATAATATTTAACATAGGTGTCGGCATAACCATAGCGTTAGCACCGCCCAAATAACGGTAAAGCGGAACTCCTAAACTTTTTGCAGCGGCGCGTGCAACAGCCATAGATACGCCTAAGACTGCATTGGCTCCTAGATTTCCATAGTTGTCGGTTCCATCAAGCTCTTTCATTGTAGCATCAATTACAGCTTGATTAAACGGAGAGAGACCGATAATAGCATCAGATATTTGAGTGTTTACATTTTCCACTGCTTTAAGTACGCCTTTGCCCATATATCTGTTGCCGCCATCACGAAGCTCTAGCGCCTCGCGCTTGCCGGTGCTTGCACCCGATGGCACAATAGCGCTCTCTCTAGTTCCGTCACTTAACTCTACTGTTGCCTTTACTGTCGGGTTTCCACGAGAATCCATCACTTCGATTGCACTTACATTATCAATAAACATTTTTACTCACCTTTTTTTATCTGTTAAATCTCATATTTTATCATTAAATTTCTTGCACTTTGCAAGAATTATTTTGCGCATTTATAACTATATTTGCTATAAATCTGCATCTGCCATATCTACCGTATCCATGGTCATAAGGTCATTCAAGCCCATAGCCATTTTAATTTTTTCTTCTACTTCTTTTGCTAATAACGGGTCTTCTTTAAACTTAGCCTTGACATTTTCACGCCCTTGACCAAGCTTATTCTCCCCATAAGAGAACCAAGCACCGCTTTTGTCAATAATATCTAGTTTCACGCCATAATCAACAAGTTCACCCTCTTTAGAGATTCCTTCGCCGAACATTATATCAAACTCAGCCTGACGGAATGGAGGTGCAACTTTATTTTTTATAACTTTTGCTTTTACACGGTTTCCTATGCTGTTCTCTCCCTGCTTGAGTGATGCTATACGTCTTACATCTATTCTAACAGAGGCATAAAATTTAAGTGCATTTCCGCCCGTTGTTGTCTCCGGAGAGCCATAACCCATCATGCCGATTTTCATACGGATTTGATTTATAAAAATAACTGTACAGTTCATCTTGTGCAAAATACCCGTCAGTTTACGAAGCGCTTTTGACATCAAACGAGCCTGTACCCCGACATTTTGGTCAGACATTTCGCCTTCGATTTCAGACTTTGGAGTAAGTGCCGCAACCGAATCGATAACTATCAAATCTATCGCGCCGCTTCTAGCAATTGTTTCAACAATATCAAGAGCTTGTTCGCCGTAATCAGGCTGTGAAACGAGAAGATTTTCAACATCTACACCCAAATTTTTAGCATATGCCACATCCAGCGCATGTTCAGCATCTATAAACGCACAAACGCCTCCTGCTTTTTGGCACTCTGCCGTTATTTGCAGTGCTAAAGTTGTTTTACCGGAGCTTTCAGGTCCATAAATCTCAACAACCCTGCCTTGAGGTACGCCGCCAATACCAAGAGCTAAGTCAAGTCCGATAGAACCGGTACTAATAGCTTCAATAGGCATAATCTCTTTATCCCCAAGACGCATTAAAGCGCCTTTTCCGAATGCTTTATCAATTTGTTTCATCGCTAAGTCTAATGATTTTTGTTTATTTGCGTCCATCTTTGGCTCACTTATATTGAATTTAGACTTATTATATGTCAATTTTATATTTTAGTTAAATAATATGGCAAATTGCCATATTATTTTTATATAAGAATTTCTACATAAATTAGTGGGATTTTATCCTTATTTGGTTAAAATCTCTCTTATGAAAAAAACACTTATAGCACACTCGCCGGATGCCGATGATATTTTTATGTATTATGCCATTAAATTTGGCTGGGTAGATATGAGCGGTGTTAAGTTTGACAACGTTGCAGAGGACATCCAGACGCTGAATGAAAAGGCTCTAAACGGCGTTTATGAGATAGTTGCTATAAGCTTTGCGCTCTATCCGCACATCAGAGAAGATTATGCCCTGCTTCGCACTGCTGTCAGTTTTGGCAACGGCTACGGACCAAAAGTTATCAAGAAAAAAGGTGTTAAACTAAAACGCAATTTCAAAGTCGCACTCAGCGGAGAACACACCACAAATGCGATGCTTTTTCGTATAGCCTACCCTGATGCACGCGTAACTTATATGAATTTTTTAGAGATTGAAGAGGCTGTTTTAGAGGGCAGAGTTGATGCCGGCGTGCTGATTCATGAGAGCATTTTAACATACAACAGTGAGCTTGAAGTTGAGCGAGAGATGTGGGATATTTGGCAGGAGCTAGCCGGCAAAGAGCTTCCTCTTCCTCTTGGCGGTATGGCTATAAGCCGCTCAATTCCGCTTAACAAAGCCATAGAGTATGAAGCAACTCTGACAAAAGCGGTACATGTTGCAAGAGAACATAAACATAAGCTCTCAGAGATGCTCTTAGAGAGAAATCTGGTACGCATAGATGCACCGACACTGGATAAGTACCTTGAACTCTACGCGAACGACGACTCAATTACGCTAAGTGATATTCAGTATAGAGCTATAGACAAACTTTTTGAAATCGGCTATAAACACGGTTTTTACGACGCTCCTATAAAAGCTGAAGATTTTATGATACCTGCCGAATATAATGAGCTAAGAAATTCATAATGGAAGCAAAACTAATAGCTCTTGGAATTGAAACATTTAAAATAGCTCTTATGCTGGCACTTCCTGGGCTTTTAACCGGTATGTTTATAGGTTTGGCGGTCAGTATCTTTCAAGCTACCACGCAGATTAACGAGATGACACTGAGCTTTATCCCTAAAATTATCGGGGTTGTTATTGTTATCATCTTAACTATGCCATGGATGCTAAACGTTATGATAGATTTCTCAACAGATATATTTAATATGATGCCAACATTTGTAGATTAATGAAGAAACAAAGTATAAATTTCTCTAAATTTTCTTCAATCAAAATTGGGGACTCTTTGGATGTTTCAATACTTGAAGATTGCAGCCAAAATTATAAAAATTACTACATTATAGGCTCATGCAACAATGTTTTGATGGGTACACAGCCTCCGCAGCTTTTAAAACTAAGCAAAAAATATGATTGTATAAAGATAGAAAATAACACCCTTAAAATAGGTGCTGCCACGCCATCTGGAAAAATAGCCTCTTTTTGTAAAAAAAACAATATCGCCAACTTTGAATTTCTCTCTCATCTTCCGGGGACTTTAGGCGGTCTTGTTTTTATGAATGCCGGACTTAAAGAGTTTGAGATTTTTAACAATCTTATCTCCATTGTGACATGCGACGGTGCTTTAGAGAAGAGAGAGATAAAGTACGGATATAGATTTACCGACATTAAAAGCCCTATTTTAGAGGCTACATTTGAGCTTGCACACGGGTTTGACAAAGAGGAGCTCTCAATGTTTAAAACAATGCGCCAAAATCAGCCATCAACTCCGAGCGCAGGAAGCTGTTTTAAAAACCCAAAGGGTGACTATGCAGGCAGACTTATTGAGGCTGTCGGGCTTAAAGGTTTTAGAGTCGGCGGAATGGAGTTTAGCTTAGAGCATGCAAACTTTTTAGTAAACGTAAAAGACGGCACATTTGATGACGCTATATATCTTATTCAAGAGGCTCAAAAAAGAGTTTATGAGAAATTTGGTGTTTGGCTTGAGTGTGAGATTGCGGTTTTAGATATGAGGTACATGGGCGAAAATTCGCCGTTACTTAACCCCTACAAAGAGTAGGAATTAAATTGGTAGAACTCTGATTTTTTTAGATAGCTTCTCTTTTAGTGTTGCTTCTATCGCATAAAGAGTTCCTGTTGCAGAACTTGCACATCCGTTACATGCACCCAAATATCTGATATAAACATCAATGTAATCATCACTCGATTTTACGTCGATTACTTCCATGTCTCCGCCATCCATAATTAAAAACTGGCGAACACTCTCATCTATCTGCGCATCAATTGCTTTAATCTGCTGCACCAGAGTCATTGACTCAAAACTGCCTTTTGAGCCTGCATCTGCTGCTGCTTTCATCTTCTCTTCATCCATTTCACGACGCGTGTCTCTTAAAATATCCACTAGATAGTACTCCCTTTTTTCATGTCCGCCAGGTCTTATACAGCTTTTACAAAAACCACCTGCTTTTGTGTAGTCTGTAATCTGCTCGATTGTCGTTAAATCGTTTAGTTTAATAACCTCTTGAAGTGTTTTTAAACTTACGCGTGCACACTCACAAACGATAATCTCCTCTTCAAAACTTCCCTCATCCACGCCCAAGTAGAGTGAAGCCGCCTTTTTGATAACATCATACGCCATAACGGAGCAGTGCATCTTTTGAGGCGGAACGGCAGGAATTTCCGGGCTGTCACGAAGCGCAAACTCAACATCGATATTGGTTATTTTTACTGCTTCTTTGACAGTTTTTCCGATACAAAGCTCCGTCATAATATCAGAACTCGCTATCGCCGTTCCGCATCCAAAACTTTTAAATTTAGAGTTTACGATTATGTCTGTTTTTGGGTCAACTTCCCAGTAAAGACGAACGGCATCTCCGCAGCTCTCAGCACCGAAATCTGCAACAATCAGTCTGTTTCCGTGCGCTGCTGCTTCCTCCTCTGTTATCTCACCTTGGTGATTTGGATTGTTCATCAAAGTTGTTACTTTATTTGAGTAGGCATCCCATAAAGAAGCGCCTAGCAAGTCATTCTTTGCCATAATATTTTCCTTTAATTTATTTCATAAATTCAAGGGAACCTTTTCCCCTGTTTTGTCCGCAAAAGGAACTCGTCCCTTTTGCTTCGCTAGCCGCTATGGCACTGAAGCTTGACACATTCGTGTCAGATAATTTCATAAATTTATAATTTTTATCTACTTAATGGTGTAACTCGCACGCTTTGGACTCACCGCCGGGCGTTGGACCAACTTTTGCAAACGAGCTAGAAATTGCTCTTAGGCGCGCAACCGCTTTTTTAAAGTGTGCAATAGTATAGTCAATTTCACTATCGGTTGTAAAGCGGCTAAGGCTTAATCTTATACCGGTATGGGCAAGTTCGCTATCAGCGCCGATTGCCAGCATTACGGTGTTTGCCTGCAAATCTTCACTTGCACATGCGCTTCCCGTAGAAGCTCCTATCTGTCCGTTGTTTAAATCCCAAAGCATACCTTCGCCCTCAACACCTCTAATAGAGATTAAAATAGTGTTTGGGGTACGGTTTTTACGATTTCCAACTACAAATGTGTCACTCAGCTCTAAAAGCGCATCTTCCAAACGGTCTCTTTTTGCTCTGATTGACGCCATCTTCTCTTCTATATTTGTAGTTGCAAGCTCGATTGCTTTACCCATAGCTACAATATATGGAACATTCAGCGTACCTGAACGGCGACCGCCCATCTGCTCGCCGCCGTGCAGAAGCGGAGAGAGCGGCTGCGAATTTCTAATATAGAGCGCACCGACACCCTTTGGACCGTGAAATTTATGCGCCGACATTGAAACAAAATCTACATGTACATCTTGCAAATCAACCGGAATCTTGCCGATTGCCTGAACAGCGTCGGAGTGAAACAAAACACCCTTCTCTTTACAAATTTCGCCAATCTCTTTAATAGGATTAATCATCCCCGTCTCATTTGAAGCCCACATTACTGAGACTAAAGCAGTTTTGTCCGTTATAAAACTTCTTACTACATGCGGCTCGACAACACCCTCGGAATTTACGGGGAGGTATGTAACCTTAGCACCCTCTTTTTCAAGCGCTCTACATGCCGCAAGCACCGATGGATGCTCAACCTCTGTTGTAATAATGTGATTTTTGTCACCGCTAACTATATGGTCGGTAAAGATTGATTTTAGAACCCAGTTGTTTGACTCTGTTGCACACGACGTGAAAACAATATCATCACTGTCGCTTGCATTTAACGCCTTATACATTTGGTCTATCGCCTTGCTTAACGCAGGATGCGATGCTGTGCCAAATTTATGGAGTGAGTTTGGATTACCGTAAATCTCACTAAAAAATGGCTGCATAACCTCCACGACTAATGGATCAACCATAGTAGTAG
Organism: Sulfurimonas sp.; assembly: GCA_041654255.1. Lineage (GTDB taxonomy): Bacteria > Campylobacterota > Campylobacteria > Campylobacterales > Sulfurimonadaceae > Sulfurimonas. Next base: position 31,421 of record JBAZDX010000011.1, on the reverse strand, counting down.
CGTTATTATCTAAGTAAACTTTCATGTTTTACCTCATTAATTTGAGTTGTTTTTTAATTAAGACAATTTTTGTCTTCTTTTACTTTTGACATAATAATAGTTTTGTTATTACGATATGCTTAAGCCAAACTGTATTTATGGAATATTTAAGCTATAATTATAGTTAATTAACAAATTAGGGACAATTTATGTGTAATTTTAGCAAACAAAATGAAGATACGAAAGCATTTATTCATCTACTGATGAAGAAGTGTGCAGATGCAGTCGGCGGAACCAACTTTCTCTTAGGGCTTATTGAGGCTATGAAAGAGAAAAAGCCAAACGCTCTGATAATTAATACATGCAAGGTTGACTCAAAAGAGCTTAAAATCTCATGGAACAAGATAGTTTTTAAAGATAAATTTGACGTTCTAGAGGATGTTATCCGCTCTCACAAAAGCTCTGAAGGAAAAGATTTCAATATACTCCAAAACGACAGCCTAAAGAAGAAAAAGAAAATTTTAAATATGGTAAAAACTTTAGCGCCGATTGAATTTACGGTTATAGCAAAAGATGCTGAAAATGGTGCCGGATTTAACTTTAAAATTTTTGAAACCATCGAAGAAGATTCTGTAACAATAAATCCTGTTTTTGCAGCGATGTTTTTTTGTTCTGCAGAGTATATGAAAAAAGCTCTAAGATATGAGATTTATGATTTGGATCTCAAAGACGCTCAATAACTCTGAACTCCGATGGCTCTAAACGCTCAACGCTGAAATCTCCAAAACTTACCCTATGCAGTGCGACCACTCTGTTTCCCACTGCACCGAACATTCGCTTAACCTGATGGTATCTTCCCTCGTAAATCTCCAACCTGACAAGAGTGGGAGTTATAATCTCCATCTTAGCACTCAGTAGCGGTTTATTTTCACCGTTTAACATAAGCTCTCCGCTTGCAAATATCTCTGCTTCATCGCCTCTTAAAGGCTGTGCAAGGGTTGCTTCATACACCTTGAGAACATCGCTTTTTGGACTGGTTAGTTTATGGTTAAGCTCTCCGTCATCGCTAAGCAGGATTGCTCCTGTAGTATCGGCATCCAACCTGCCTATAGTTGAAATTTTTGGATTTCTGTTTTGCCATCTTTGCGGCAAAAGAGAGTAGATAAGCACTCCTGCGTCACTATGCGAGCAGATTGCTCCGCTTGGCTTGTTCATCAAAATCAGCAAACTCTCATCGTCAAGTCTCTCGCCATCGACTGTTATATCGTTATGATAAGCTTTTTGTCTCACATCAAAAACCCTAACTCCGTCTATACAGACCATATTTTTGCTCAAAAACTTTTTTGCTTCGCTTCTTGTGCAGTATCCCAAACTTGATAGGTGTGCATCTACTCTTTTGTAACTATTTTGCATCTCTAATCTTTTTTTGTTTTAATATAACATTTTTTGGATTAAAATATAAAATGGTATAATCGCGAAATTATTTATTTCCTACAAGGCTTATTATGAAGGCTCAAACTATAACTGAAAAAATATTCTCCGAACATGTCGGCAGAGCTGTATATGCGGGTGAAATTATCCGCTGCGACATCGACATGGTTATCGGAAATGATATTACTACACCTATCTCTATCAGCGCTTTTAACCTAAGCGGTGCTACAAAACTTGCAAATCCTGACGGTTTTTCTATCGTTCTTGACCACTTTATCCCCGCAAAAGATATAGCAAGCGCAAATCAGGCAAGAATCAGCCGTGACTTTGCAAAAAAACATAATTTAAAGAACTTTTTTGATGAAAAAGATATGGGCATCGAACATGCGCTCCTGCCTGAAAAAGGTCTTGTTGTTCCGGGTGACGTTATCATCGGTGCAGACTCTCATACTTGTACGCACGGGGCACTCGGAGCATTCTCTACGGGAATGGGCTCAACTGACTTGGCCTTTGCTATGGTAACGGGCGGAAACTGGTTTAAAGTTCCTGAGTCTATCAAAGTAGTTCTTAGCGGAAAACCCGGCAAATATACGACGGGCAAAGATATTATCTTAGAGATTATCAGAATGATTGGGGTTGATGGCGCGCTTTACAGAACTTTAGAGTTTACGGGAAGCACTATAAAACACCTCACGATGGACGACAGATTTTCTATGTGCAACATGGCAATCGAAGCAGGTGCTAAAAGCGGGATAGTAGCTTATGATGAGACCACAAAAGAGTTTTTAGCAGATAAAAACTTGGCAAGAGAGCCTAAAATCCACTACTCCGATGCAGATGCTTCTTATGTAGAGATTTTAGAGATAGATGTTGCAAACCTTGACCCTGTTATTGCCTATCCATTCCTGCCTTCTAACGGCCACAGCGTCTCTCAGGCACAAAAAGACAGAATAAAAATAGACCAAGCTTTTATCGGAAGCTGTACAAACGGCAGACTAAGTGATTTAAAAGTTGCAGCGGAGATTTTAAAGGGCAAGCGAGTGCATCCTGATGTTCGCCTTATCGTCACTCCCGGAACTCAGATGATACTAAGAGAGGCAAATAAGCTTGGCTACATCGACATAATCGTGGATGCCGGCGGGGTTGTGAGTAATCCTACATGCGGTGCTTGTCTTGGCGGCTACATGGGAATTCTTGGCGATAACGAAGTGGCAGTTTCAACGACAAACCGTAACTTTGTCGGTCGAATGGGTTCAAGAAGCTCAAAAGTATATTTGGCAAACTCTGCGGTTGCAGCAATCTCCGCAATTACAGGCTACATAACGGATCCTAGATAAAGTAAAAAGAGTCTAGTAATTATTTAAAATATGTTCTATATAAGAAACAAGTTGCTACAATTCGAAAAATTTAAAGGAAAAAAAATAAACATGAGAAAACTACTACTTATTCCGGCTCTTTTAGCTGGAAGCGTGGCTATTGCACAAGATTATAAATACGAGATTACGCCTGTTGTCGGCTACAACATTGCTGAGGGGAATCTAGATTTAGAGAATCAAACTTTAGTTGGGGCAGAATTCCAATACAATGATTGTGATGCGCTTTTAAAACCGGAACTTAGTGTTTTATACACGGATGCTGATTATAAAAACTCTCCAATCAGCACTGATATATACCGTATCGCACTTAATGGTGTTCACGAATATGATGCTATCGGTATATTTACTCCATTATCAAAAATAGGTGTTGGTTACGAAACAATTGACAAACATTTAGCGCAAAACAAGGACAGTGTTTTTGTTGATGCAGGTGTTGGAGCAAAAATTCCATTTACTGACGCTATAGCTCTGAAACTTGAAACTGTTTACATGTTAAAAAATAATGACAACAGATGGGATAGCAACTTAGCTCTTTTAGCCGGTATCAACTTTGCATTTGGTCCAAAAGCTCAAGCAGCAGCACCTGCTCCTGCTCCGGTAGCGGTACCTGCGCCAAAACCTGAGCCGGTAGTAGTGCCTGCTCCTGCTCCAAAACCTGCACCGGCTCCGGCTCCAGTAGATGGCGATAATGACAAAGACGGTGTTTTAAACTCAGTTGATAAATGCCCGACTACGCCTGCTGGACATAAAGTTGACAGTGAGGGATGTTCAAAATTGGTAAATTTACATGTAAATTTTGATACTGCGTCTTATAAAGTAAAAGATGCTTACCAATCAAAAGTTAAAGAGTTTGCAGACTTCATGAAAACTATGCCAAACTATGATGCAAAGATAGTAGGACATACTGATAGCGTAGGAAGTGACAAGAGCAACCAAGCTCTATCTGAGAACAGAGCAAATGCAGTTAAAAACCTAATCATCAAAGAGGGTGTTGAAGCAAATAGAATCTCTTCTAAAGGTATGGGCGAGAAAGCTCCTACTACTACAAATGCTACAAAAGAAGGCAAAGCAGAAAATAGAAGAATCGAAGCAGAGTTAATCAAAAAATAGATGTTTGATATACCTTGCGTCATCTTTGCGGGTGGCAAATCAAGCCGAATGGGAGAGGATAAATCTCTTCTCCCTTTTGGCACTTTCAATACACTTACAGAGTTCCAACTCTCCCGCCTAAGCAAAATATTCAAAACAGTATATATCTCATGCAAAGAAAAATCAAAATTCAACTTTGAAGCCGAGTTTATAGAAGATATAAAAACTTCTTCAACATATGCACCGACTGCAGGTTTTATTGCAATTTTTGAACATTTGACAAGTGAGAGTTTTTTTGCAATCAGCGTTGACTCGCCATTTATCGGTGAAAATGAGATAGAAAAAATAATCCACACAGACACTCAACATGCGGATGCGACAATAGCCAAAACTGCAAGCGGCATACAGCCGATGTGCGGAATCTACCACCGTTCCACCAACGAAAAATTTTATTACATGTTAAAAGAAGATAACCACAAATTGGGCTTTTTGCTTAAATCCTCAAACACGCTTTATGTAGAGTTTGAAGATGAAAAACCGTTTCTAAACCTCAACCACCCTCATGAATATAAAGAAGCATTAACTCTCCTTTAAAATTATTTTACTTTTGATATAATATAAAATTGTACAGATAAGTTTTTTAGGAAAAAATATGAATTTAACGCATTTAGACGAAAAAGACAGACCGAAAATGGTAGATGTCAGCGAGAAAAACCAAACAACCAGAGTGGCCGTTGCCAGCGGCATTATAGAAATGAGCCAAGATGCATACGATGCCATAGTAACCCAGAAAACAAAAAAGGGACCCGTGCTTCAAACTGCCGTAATCGCCGCAATTATGGGGACAAAAAAGACAAGCGAGCTTATACCGATGTGCCATCCGTTAAATTTGAGCGGAATTAACTGCGACGTTGAAGAGCTCTCAGAACTTCCAGGATTTAAACTGACAGTCACGGCAAAGCTCACGGGACAGACCGGCGTGGAGATGGAAGCTCTCACGGGGACTAGCATCGGACTTTTGACCATTTATGACATGGTAAAAGCGATAGACAAGGGGATGATTATCCGTAATGTACAGCTGGAGAAAAAATCAGGAGGCAAAAGTGGAGATTTTGAACGCCAGAAGTGAAAAACTAGAACTGGTTTACCCCTGCTCTTGGTCTTATAAGCTTATTGCTTCTGAGGTAGAGGCGCTAAAGCAGGCTATAAGGGATGTGATTGACGAGAGAGAACATAAGCTCACTCACTCAAAAAATTCCAAGGGCGGTAAATATGTGAGCATGAACCTTGATATGCTTGTACATAATGAGGATGACAGAAATTTCATCTATGAGGCGCTTAAGGCTCATCAACATATAAAAATGGTACTTTAAAAAGGAGTTTACAATGAGTTTACACGAGCTTAACAACATCGAATTTGAAAAATTAAACCTTCACGAAATGAAGGATATAACGGCGGATATAGTAGGCGATAGAACAAAAAATCTAAGAGATGAGCTTGAAGCGCTTCTTCTTCAAAAAGAGCTTATTGAGAAGAGTTTACAGAAGAAATCGCATGAGCTTCAAGAGACAAAATATGCTATCTTTAATGAAATAGAGTCCTTAATAGAGAAGGATGATGCGCAGACTCTGTCAAAGCTTCATCAAGTAAAACTTCAGTCAATCGACCTTTTTGACCTGCTTGGCGAAACCGTTGAGGGTGCAATCATCACGGCTCTGGAAAAATCAAAAGACAGCGAAGCCAAAGAGACTATTCAAGAAGTTATAAAAGAGCTGACCTATCAGACTATAAAAGAGGGAACCCTAAACACAATAAGAGTTAGAAAAATCCTCTCTACAATCTTGCACTCAAGCATTGACATAGCAGAAGCTACTCCAAATATATCCGAAGAGATTTTAGAAGCTACACTCAAAGGAATGAGAGCCGGACTTCTCCAATCTATTGACAGATTTAAAAAGAGATTGGCTTATATGCCGCTGGAAGCAAAGCATATTCTTATAGAGGATTATGACACTATTATGGAAGATTTGAACCAGACGGATACTCTCTTTTTGCAAGTTGTTCAAACTCAAGCAAACGAAAGTAATCTGACTATCAGAAAAATCCTGCTAGACATCAACAAGAAGATGCACTATGACCTTGAAGAGCTGATTAATATCTCAAAAGAGACTGCAAAGGTTATGAAAGATAGATTTTCTGCACTGGCAAAAACAGCCGTTAAAAAAGCGGATACCGCTCTTAAATCTGAGACTGCAAAAGAGGCAAAGAGAATGGGAATTCAAGCTTGGGGCGTTGCCAAAACGGCACTTAACGGTGCTATAAAATCAGCAAAGAGCAAAATAGAGTCTAAAAAGTAGCTTTTTTATTAAAGCCACCCTTTAGCGTCCTCTAAAATTGTTCTATTAGTCAAATCGTAAGCTTTAATGATTTGACTAATAATTTCTGTTCCGTCTACAAAATAGTTATCTGCATTGACAGTTATATTCTCTAAATAAAACTCTCTTTTTGCAAACTCTACATATTTATTAGAGAGGGTATCTACTTTAGCAATGCTCTCTTGTACGCTTTTAACATACTCTTTTTTTGCCAAAGGCATCAACTTTTGCATGTTTTCTTGAAGTTGTTTATTGAGTGCAACCACTTCACTCATGATAAGCGTTAGAGTCTCTTTTTGTTCGGTCGTTATCTGACCTTTTGCGGCAACTCCTGAACCAAAACCCCTTAACTGCCCTACATACTCGCTCAAAGGCAACATCTGTTCCATCATGATAAAAGAAGCCTCTTTTGCGAAAGGGCTCATATGCTCAGAAGCTCTTTTGCCAACAGCCTGTGCCAACATTAAAATCTGCTCTATCCCTTGAGTATAGCTCTCAAAAGCTGCTTCAGGCTTTAGCTTTCTTGCTTTCCTGTTGAGTGCAACCAATGAATCACTTATGCGTGATGCTCTTTGATTTATTACCGAATCAGACGCCAGCTTAGAAGATTCCATAGCTCCAATAGCTCTTTTCATATCATTTTTTGCATCTTGAACAAGCATCAGTGCAACAAGATTTCCGTTAAGATAACTATTTGTCAAGCCTCTTGTCTTTTGTGTTGCCACCACAAGGTCCTTTAGCGAGCTAATATAGTTGCTTATATCCGCTTGCTCTGAATTACTAAAAATCTGCTTTGCCTCCAGACTAAAAACCAGCAACCAAACCAACAACACGGTACGAACTATCATAGCTTTTCCTCTTTCTAAATTGAAGCATATTCTATCAACATATAGATTAAAAAAAAATATAATATATATAACTTTAACTACTATATAAATTTAAGTATATATTAAAATTTTAATTAGGATTTATAATACCGTGCAAAAGCATCCATTTGCGAGCCCATATTTAAAAGCAGCATGTCGGCAATAACCAAAGCCGCCATAGCTTCGCAAACTATGGTTCCTCTTATGGCAACACAAGGGTCATGTCTCCCTTTGAGCGAAAAATCAACCTCTTCGTTTTTGCTTGTAACGGTTTTCTGCTCTTTAAAGATAGACGGGGTAGGCTTAAAGTAGACATTCATAACTATATCTTCGCCGTTGCTTATTCCACCCAAAATTCCTCCGGAATGGTTTGTAACAAATCCGTCCGCTCTTATCTCATCGTTATTTTGTGAACCCTTTAGCGACGCACTTAAAACTCCATCACCAATCTCAACAGCTTTAACGGCATTTATGCCCATCATCGCATCTGCTAAAATTGCATCCAATTTATAGTAGAGCGGCTGTCCTAAACTTTTTGGAGCGCCTTTAATAAGGACTCTGGATACTCCGCCCACGGAATCATGCTCATTTTTAGCTCTTAGTATCGCCTCTTTTTGTTCCTCTTCTTTAGAAGCATCAAGCGCATAGATGATGCTTTTTTTTGCCGCTTCATAATCATAGCCAAGAGCCTTAATGCCATCAACCTCGCAGATACCGCTAAGCACCTCAATATCGAGCTCTTTTAACATCAATTTTGCGATTGCACCCGCCGCAACTCTCGCCGCAGTCTCTCTTGCAGAGCTTCTGCCGCCGCCGCGATAATCCCTTATGCCGTATTTGTAAAAGTATGTAAAATCTGCATGTCCAGGGCGAAATACATCTTTTATGTTTGAGTAGTCTTTGGATTTTTGGTCTGTATTGTATATTACCATCGCGATAGGTGTTCCCGTGCTCTTTCCCTCAAACACGCCGCTTAGTATCTCAACTTTGTCTTCCTCTTTTCTGGCAGTCTCAAACTCGCTTTTCCCCGGTTTTCTGCGGTCTAGTTCACTCTGGATAAACTCTTCGTCTATATCAAGCCCGGCAGGAACTCCATCAAGCAGACATCCAATTGCCTTGCCGTGCGACTCCCCAAAGGTACTCATTCTTAATTTTTGCCCGAAACTATTCACTGTTCATCCTTTAACATTTTTACCGCCATCTCTGCCGCCTCTTGCTGAGCGATTTTTTTACTCTTTCCGATGGCTCTTGCGTACTCTTTATTTTCTATAATAACCGCTACTTCAAACTCTTTTTTATGATCAGGTCCGCGGCTTGCAACCACTCTGTACTCGGGAGTCTCTCCAAATCTTGCTTGTGTCAGCTCTTGAAGAGAAGTTTTAAAATCCCTAAAGAGCGAATCAAGCGATATGTCTTTATGATTTTTCTCTATCAAATCAATGGCTATTTTCTTTGCTACATCCAATCCTGATTCAAGGTAAATCGCTCCTATTATTGCCTCAAAAGCATTTGAAAGAAGTGACGCTTTCTCTCTTCCTCCGTTGTTCTCCTCGGCGTTTGAGAGCTGAATATGCTGACCGAGATTTATAGAGCGGGCAAGTTTTTCGAACCCATCCTCATTTACTAGCGATGCTCTTATTTTCGATAGTTTTCCCTCATCGGAATCTGGAAATTTGAAAAACAGATACTCCCCGACAATCAAGTCCAAAACAGCATCGCCTAAAAATTCAAGTCGCTCATTATCGTAGGGCTGCTTGTGACTTTTATGTGTCAGCGCTTCGATAATGAGCTTCTCATTCTTAAACTTATAACCTAAAGTTTTCTCTAAAACTTCTATATTTTTACTCATTGCAACGCCTCTTTCATTTTCTCTGCTTCTCTTTTTGCCAAAATGTCACATCTCTCATTTTCGGTATGTCCATTATGCCCTCTAACCCATACAGCATTTATCTTATGCCCTTTACAAACCCCTAAATACTCCATCCACAAATCAGGATTTTTGACCTTTTTAAAATCTCTTTTTATCCAGCCATCCAGCCACTCATTTATCCCTTTTACCACATATGAAGAATCAGAGATGATTTCCACTCTGCACGGCTCCTTCAAGGCTCTCAAACCCTCAATAACGGCTAAAAGCTCCATTCTGTTGTTTGTAGTATGAGGCTCTCCGCCGCAAACCTCTCTCTCTTTGTCTCCAAATCTAAGTATCGCCGCATATCCGCCCGGACCGGGATTTCCCAAAGCGCTGCCGTCACTGAAAAGAGTTATTTTCTTCACTGAAGTCCTTATGGTAATCTTTGACAAGAGAGAGCTCTGCTCTAGATGTATCTATGTTATGGCAGCTGCTGCAGCGGTGAAAAGGAAAGGGAAAAACCACCTTGCAGCTGTTGCAGATATACTCAAAACCGAGCGTTGCATCAGCCTTTGAATCAAGATTTATAAGCACATCAAGCTCAAAAACAGAGCTTTTTACCGCCTCTTTAATGTAGCCCTTAGCGGTGAAGAGCTCCCTTAAATAGCCATTTTGCATTATTATATCAAAATTCAAATCTTTTTTATTGCAGTTCCACAATATATCAACAAGCAACTCAGCTTTGGATGTATCAAGATTTTCCCACGCCACTTTTGGATTGACTCGAAATATATACTCAAAAATAAGATATGTCAGCTGTTTTGAGCCGTTATGTATCTTGAGCAGTTCATAAACTTTTGCCTCTGCTGACATCTCAGGGCTATTTAAAATAAGCATGCTGTTTAGATATGCACTCTCAAGTGTAATATCTTTTTTAAGCTCACCAAGAGGCTCCAACACTTCCATCGCCTGCTTATAATTTTTCATCTGCTCATATACCAAAAGCAGATAACTCAAAGCTTGCGGTGTTCGCGGATTATTTTTGAGTATCTCTAAAAAAATCTGTCTTGCGCGCTCAAGAAAACCGGCCTTAAAGTAAGTTTTGCCGAGCAAAAAGAGGGTGTCTCTATAGTTTGCCTTATCCCCTACTTTTAAAAGTTCGCTATATATCTCAATGGCTTTCTCATAATTGCCGTTTTTTGTATATGCGTTGGCGAGCAGAAGCCAAGATTTTTCGGAGAGTTCCCCTTTTGTGATTAGCACTTTCAACTCATTTTGAGACGGGAGAGAGTGAAACTGTCTTAGAAATTTATCGAGATGCTTGTAATCCTCTTTTTTCTTAAATCTGCTAAGCCAGTATGAAAAAAATGTTATAACAAAAACGAGAGCAAAAAATATAATAATCCCAAAAAGCGGGTCGTCAAACTCTAAAAAAAATGTATTCATTATTCGTATACCACGACACCATAATCATTTTTTAGATTATAAAATGTGCAGTCTGGACTTATCTCCAAATCTTTTATCTTCCCAAGCTGGATAATTGAATTTTTGCCTACCTTTATCCCGAACTCCGTAAAGAATTTTTTAATATTTACAAACTTAACATCCTCTACAAACTTATACTCAAACTCTGTGTGGAGTTTCATCTTATCGTATGAGAATATATGTTCATTTACATGCAGCTGGTCTGAGGCGTACTTTATAGGCAGATGACCTGATAAATCAGTCAAGATTTCTTCTACATGTTCATATTTTTGAGGAAGAGTGTTTTTTTGTAAAAAAAGATATTTGTTGTTGAGCTTTAAGTTAGGGGTTCCCTTCCAATATTTATATGTAGGATTTGATACGCCTAGCTTTGATGAAACTTCTCTCCAGAGCCAATAAGAGTTAAGTGTATTTGGCAAATATGACATCTCATCAGCTCCATCTCTATAATTTCTCTATTATATAATTTTTTAGTTAAAAGTAACAAGCAAAATCTCTACCCCCATCAGGGGTTAGCTTTAGTGCCGTAGCGGCTAGCGTAGCCAAAGGAATTACTTCCTTTGACGTTATAAATAAATTAAAATACCGCCACGACCCATTTTGTTATAAAATAACCGCCAACCATAAGCCATGCAAACATCAAGGCAGATGTATAAACAGGCGCTAACCCAAGACCTCTAAACTTTGCAAATACGGTACCCATTCCAAGCGCCGTCATTGCCATTGTCAGTAAAAAAGTATCTATTTGGTTTATAATATCTACAATGTTTTGAGGAACTATGCCAAGAGAGTTAAATCCTGCCATACCGATAAAATAGACCGCAAACCAAGGGATAACAAGCTTCACTCCGCCCGCTTCTCCTCCGCTTCTTTTCGCACTGTAAGAGAGGTAGATGCCCAAAATAATAAGCATCGGCGCAATCATAATAACTCTTGTCATCTTTACGATAACCGCCGAGTTTGCCATCTCCGCGCTTGCATTTGGTACAGAAGCAGGGACCGCTACAACTTGAGCAACCTCATGAATAGTTCCGCCTACATAAATGCCAAACTCTTTTGCGCTCATATCAAAAACACCGATGTTGTAGAGTGCCGGATATAAAAACATCGCTATCGTTCCAAAGAGAACAACCATGGAAACGGCAATTGCAGCTTTATGTTCCTCTGCTTTTAAAACAGGCTCTGTGGCAAGTACAGCTGCCGCGCCACAAACAGAAGCTCCGGCAGCACTAAGCATTGAAGTGTCTCTATCCATCTTAAAGAGCTTTTGACCTGCCCATGTTCCTAAGATAAATGTTGTTGAGAGCATAATTAAAGAGACCATAAAGCCCTCTACTCCAACCTCGGCAATCTGCTGAAAAGTTATGCGAAAACCGTAAAAAACTATAGCAAAACGTAAAATCTTTTTTGCAGAAAAAGTTATTCCGCCGCTCCACTCTTTTGGAGTATTGTTATGAAGAGTATTTGCATAGAAAATACCCATAACGATACCGATAACAAGGGGTGAAATTCCAAGAGCCCGTATAGACTCTATATCTGAAATCATAGTCGCTGCCGCAGCAAAGATAGCTACAAAAATAACGCCGCTGATGGTACCTTTTCTATTTTTTGGTGAAAATGCCATTGTATTCCTTTTGTTTAAAAGGCAAATTATATCAAAAAAGTATCACAATATCTATTTTACTTCAATCTTAAGCGCAATTTTTACCCACTTCTCATCAGAGTCATTCAGCTCTTTTGCCTCATGCAGAACAATCCTTGAGCTATCTATACTTTTTGTTTGAACCAGATACTCCTGAATGGCTTTAGCTCTTTTATTTGCCAATTCTCTCAGCTCATCAGGCGAAACGCTCTGCACATCCGTACAGATTGCCAATAGCCCCTTTTGATACTCATCCTTAAACACCTCTTTTTCATACTTTTTCTCAAGTTCCTTTCTAAGAGCCTTTGGCTTATCTTTGCCGACAAATTCGCTGCAAATATTTTCAAGTATTCTGATTGTTACAATATTTTTATTGTCACTTTTTTTCAATATTTCTTGAGTGACTTTTTTTGCCTGAATCGCTTTTTTATCTTTTAGCACGTCATAACTGCCAACGATCCCAAGAGACAGTTTAGATTTTTCAAGTAGCATCTGTGCAACATTGTCAAGCTTTTCTCTCTCTGGCGGCAGAAGCAAAAACTCAGAAGGCTCAAACTCCACAAATTTTAAATCTTCGCCGTCAATCCCCATCGCTTCCCCCAAAAATCTAAACGGTGATGTTACGGCTTTTACAATAAGATTGGCGAATGTCTTAAGAATCATCGCACCGTACTTAAAATCAGGCTCATTAAGATTTCCCTCAACAGGCATATTTATATCTATAACCCCCTCGCTGTCCTCAAGAAGCGCTATGGCAAAACCAAGCGGCAGTTTAGTGATGTTTTCATCCTCAATTTCATCTCCGAGTTCAATATTTTTTATGATAAGGCTGTTTTTGCCCAGCATTTGAGAATCGTGAATTTTATACCCCAAATCAAGAAAAAGCTTCCCTTTGTCAATCTTATACCCAGCAAATTGGGCACTGTACCCGCTAAAGGAGTCAAGGCTCAGATTTCTAAAGTTAAAATTTATATCCGTAAATGATTTAAAATCCGAACTCTCAATACTCCCTTGCAATTTTGCAGAGCCGTACTCATCAACCGCCCCGTCAATATCTACATAACTTACCTCGCCTTTGTTGTTGGAGATTGCATAAACATTTCCGTTTAAATCATGTATATGTGTCTTAAAATCAATTGGCAGAGAGTAGTCTGCGAAATTTGCGCTGCCTTTTGAGACCTTGAGAGCCAACAGTTTAAACGTAAATTTTTCATCATCCGCTTTTTTTGGTTCGCTGCTCTTTTTGACCTCTTTTTTCTCCTCTGGCCCTTTTTCTTTCATAAGTTTTGCCAAATTCATGCTTTTATCTTTATCTATTTGCGCATCTACATAGAAGGAGTCAAGGAGAATTTCATCAATATACAGAGAGTTAGGGGCAGTTTTAAAACTAAATGATTTCAAATTTGCCTTTATAAACGAAGCTATCGTGCTCTCGTCTCTGCTGTCATGCAAGAAAAAATTCTCCACCGTTAAATTTCCGTTAACGGTTGCGTAAGGCTTCTCATTTTTTTGCTTGTAGGAAGTTTTGCTCTTTAAACTGAGGTATCCGTCACTGACTTTTAAAAACGCCGCCTCCTGTATATAGGGAGTAAGCTCTTTTAGGGAGAGTTTATTTAACTCGAATGTTCCTTTTTGCTCAAGCGGAGTGTGTTTTATCTCCCCATTTGATTTAACCGCTCCTCTATTGTTTACCCTTAGCGAGAGCGTGTAGTTAAGCCAGCTATTCTCCTTTGAGTCTATATCTTTGAGCGCTAAATTTATCTCATCTACAACTGTTTTTGTACCTTTTGCTACACTTTTGTCATCAAAATTTACCTTTGCCGCGTTTAAATCAAAAGAGTTTAATTTTACCCGATAAGGCTTCTCTTTTGTTCTATTTAGATCCTGCGAAACGGTTGTTTTTGTAATATTGCTCTCTTTTGCCTCTACCAAACCATCAAAATTATAAGTTTTATCTCTCTTTTTTTTAGCATTAACTTCTAAATCATTCAGGGTCACTTTTTCTACAGTTACATCTTTTGTTTTAGTGTTTAAGCTTATCCCTTTTATATCAAAACTTCTAAAATTTGCCAACTTTTCATTATTATCTTTTCTCTCTAAAATAAAATTCTCAAGTGCTAAATTCGCACCGCTAACCGAGGCAACCATCTCTGAATTTTCATCTTTAAGAGAAACATTTGCATCCAATCCTACAGAGGCACTCTTAAGTGCGACGTTGTATGTTTTTAGCTCTTTTGCGGCGATTTGGTCTATATATGGCTGATAGTGAATTATGTCAAAATCACTGCACTCAAGATGTGAATTTACCTCCAAACTCTTATGTTTAACGCTTCCTTGTGAAGAGCATTTTGCTTTATCATTTAGGAGCAAATCCATCTTGTACGTAAACGGTTTTTCGCCCAAAAGAGTTAAATTTTTCAAATCCACATTTAACTTGTTAAGTTTTGTTTTTACGGTAGGTGAAACGCTTTTGTCCTCCACCTCAACACCTATCTTCTTCAAAGCTATATTCTCCAGCGAAACACTCCAAGAAGCCGATTTGCTGTCCGGTTTTTTTACTGCTTTTTCATCCTCTGAACTCGCCTGCTCGCTTTTGAGATAACCGACCCAGTCTATCTTCCCGTTACTATCTCTTTTTACTTTGGCATTTAAAGAGTTAAATGAAATATTTTTTACATGTATATTTTGCATTATCGGTTTTATGGTTATATCCGTTGCGCTAAAAGATTTAAGATTTAAAATATCGTTATGCCCGTTTTTTGGTTTTACCCTTAAATTGTCCAGAGTTACGTACATATTTTCTATGGCTGTTGAGTTTAAATCATCTACATTAAGATGATAATCTGCACCCAAGGAGAGCTTTCCGTCTGCTACTTCTATGCCCAGTTTATCCTGCATATACTTCCACTGGGTGTAGAGTTTACTTGCTTCAAGTTTGATGCTTCCCTCTAAAACAAGCGGCTTAAAACCAGCTATCCTGCCTCTAAAGTCAACAAAACCGCCATCTCCCAAAGCAGAGTTAAACCTAAAAGCTGCATTGCTAGAGTTAAAGTCATTTGTATCAATATTAGCTAGTTTAAAATTTATCTCATCAATTTCAAATTCAAATTTTGTTGGATTTGTAAAGTCCTGATAATCAATCCCTCCGCCATCTACTCTAATTGTCTCTACGATGATTCTTGGTAGTTCAAAATCTTCTTGCGCACTGTTTTTTTCATCATCACTGCTCTCTTTGAGAATCTTGCTAAAGTTGAATGTTCTATTCTCATCGTAAACTACATAAAATCTCGGTTTATCGACTGTTATATTTTTTACATGCAGGGCTGATTTTATAAGCGAATGAGGTTCAAAGTCTATCTTCAAGGAGCCAAATGACGCAAGCTCTTTGTTGTCCAAATCCCTAAGCTCCACTCCGCTGATTTCAAGTTTGAAGAAGAAAGGATTGAAGTAGATATTCTCTACCGAAATGTTTGAATCTGTTTTATTTGAGACTATATTTATAATTTGTGATTTTAGTACAATTGGCAGAATTATAAAGCCGAGAAATGCATAAAGAGCTACTATTGAGAGTAATATTTTTTTAAACATCGACAGACCTTTAAACGAAACTGTTAAAGTCTATCGAATTATATTTTAAAGAGAGATTATTTCGTATTTTTGATTATATCGGCTCTCGGATATGTAAAAGTAGAATCTCTAAAAACTACTATTTTATCTTCATGTCCAATAGCATAAGCACGAATTGTTATAGGGATAATAGTATCGTGTCTGCCGTCATTTGCCAGAGCATCATACGTTCTTAAAACTACAATCTTTTTCTTTTTAACTCCAGGCGTGACGTCAAAAGTCTCTTTTGGCTTAATTATCTCCAGCTTCCCTTTTGCCTCTTTTGGTAAAATTACCTCAAAATAGAAACTCATCTTCTCATTTTGCGTATTTTGCAATAAAAACTCGTATGCGTTATCAACAATAATCTTTCCGTCGCTTGTTTTTTGAACAGAGTAGAGGCGATTTTCTTTATTGATATTAAGAAGCATATGCTCTTTCTTGCTTCCCATAAAAACCATACCCACGGCTAAACCGACAAGCAGAACAATATACGCGATAATTTTAGGACGGAGATATTGGGTTTTTCCCTTTTTATCTATTGTTTCATACTCGCTAGACCAAGTAACCAGCGATGGTTTGCCAAGTTTTCCCATAACTACCGTACATGCATCGACACACTCCAAACAGTTAATACATTCAAGCTGAAGCCCTTTTCTGATGTCGATATGCGTAGGGCAGACGGTTACACAACTCTCACATGCGGTACACTCGGCATGCGGCTCTTTTACCTGAATATCTTTTTGTTTAGTAAACTGCTTGACTTTATGCTCATCGTAGATATGCCCGCCTCTGTTTGTGTTATAAAGCGCCATTACGGTATTTTCATCATACAAAACAGACTGAACCCTAGAGTATGGACATACGTAGATGCAGTAATCCTCTTTCAAAAAAACAATGTCATATATAAGAAATATTGCCGATGCGACAAGCGTTCCGAGCAGAATCATATGATCAAGCGGATTTGCCAAATGGTTAAAAAAATCTTCAGGCGGAACAAAATACCAAATTAAATCTGCACTTGCAAGAAAAGCCAAAGCTGTCCAAATCAAAATTGCTACTGCTCTCTTGATTTTATTTTGAAATATGCTCATATCCGGCTCTAGCTGCTTATTTTTTATCCGTTTTCTGAGTTTTAAAATCTTTGTCTCGATAAGGTCACGATAAATTACTCTAAATATAGTCTGCGGGCAAATCCAGCCGCAAAAAACACGCCCGCCCATAACCGTCATGCCAAAAATGCCTAAAAAAAGTATCATAAGCAGAAACGGCAGAAGATAGAGCTCCTGCATGTCAAACTTGACAAACGCAAGATGAAGCTCAAGCTTGTCAAAATTTAGTAAAAAAAAGTAGCTCTCATTTACCTTTATCCACGGCAATATCAAAGCTACAACTGTTAAAAAAATGAATAAATAGTATCTTTTGTATCTCCATGGAGACGGTAATTTTAAACCGATAACTTTCTCACTCATATCTACTCCTGCTTATATTTTGACAACATTATATCAAAATCTTGTTTTTAATTACATATAATAATAATAATTATAACTTATTAACCAATTTTTAAAAGTCTTTTTTATGCTCTATTTTGATAGAATAAAGCCAATATTCATTCCACTATACTAATGTAAAAAGACAATTTATGACAACAAAAGAGTATATCCTAAAAACTATAAAAACCAGACCATTGATAATAGACGGTGCTATGGGCACACAGCTTCAGCAGCGGGATGAGAAGATTCCAAAAGAGGCTTGGGAGGGAAACGAGGGGTGTAATGAACTCCTAAATGTAACCTGTCCTGAAATAGTGAGTGAGATTTTTCACGCTTACCTGACCGCCGGTGCGGACCTCATCACGACAAACACATTCGGCTCATTTTCCTGGGTTTTGGACGAGTATGGCATCTCTCATAGAGCGTATGAGCTAACACGTGCGGGTACGGAGCTTGTTAAAAAAGAGTGCGCAAAGTTTAGCACTCCCGAGCATCCGAGATTTGTACTGGGCTCCATCGGTCCGGGAACAAAACTTCCATCTCTGGGGCACATTACATACGATGAGATGTACAAGGGTTATACCGAGTTTTGTCTTGCCCTCATTGATGGCGGAGTTGACATCTTTTTACTTGAGACCTGCCAAGACCCGCTTCAGATAAAAGCCGCTCTTCACGCATGCCAAGAGGCTTCTAAACAAAGAGGTGTAGATATTCCTATTATGGTCTCGGTAACGATTGAGCTAAGCGGAACTATGCTTATCGGTACGGACGCATCTACAATAGCAACTATTTTAGAGCCTTTTGACATTCTCTCTCTTGGATTTAACTGCGGAACCGGACCTGAGCAGGTTTTAAAACATGTAAAAACACTGAGCGAACTTTGGCATAAACCAATCAGCATCCATGCAAATGCAGGACTTCCTCAAAACCGCGGCGGCTATACCTACTACCCGATGGGACCCGATGAGTTTGTAGCTAAGCAAGAAGAGTTCTTAAACTACGACGGTGTGAGCTTTTTAGGGGGATGTTGTGGAACAACGCCTCAGCATATCCGCGCGCTTGTAAACAGGGTTACCGGCATTACTCCAAAAGGACCGAGCGGCCGACAAGAAAACTCTCTGGCTTCGCTCTTTGGAACTGTAACGCTTATGCAGCAGCCGGCTCCTCTTCTTATCGGAGAGCGCTCAAACGCAACTGGTTCAAAAGCATTTCGCGAACTTCTTCTTGCCGAAGATTACGAGGGAACGCTCAGTGTTGCACAACAGCAGGTACGTGCCGGCGCGCACGTTATCGACGTAAGTGTCGGCTTTGCGGGACGTGATGAGACAAAAGATATGAACCGAGTTATGAGCCTATATGCCCAAAAAATAGCGCTCCCGCTTATGCCTGACTCTACCCAAACAGTAGCGCTGGAGGAGGCGCTAAAGCTTATTGGCGGCAAACCGATTATCAACTCTGTAAACCTCGAAGACGGGATAGAGAAGTTTGATGCTGTCTGCTCTCTTGCCAAAAAATTCGGAGCCGCTCTTGTCTGTTTGACAATCGATGAGATAGGCATGGCAAAAACGGTGGAGAGAAAAATTGAGATTGCAGAGCGTATCTACTCTCTTGCTACACAAAAGCACGGTATAAAGCCTGAGGATTTGGTTTTTGACCTCCTTACCTTTACCCTTGGAAGCGGTGACGAAGAGTATCTTGATGCAGGCATAAACACCATAGAAGCCATCCGAGAACTGCGAAAAAGACACCCTGAAGTTGGCGCTACCCTTGGACTTTCAAACATCTCTTTTGGTCTGGATAAAGATGCAAGACCCTACCTAAACTCAATGTTTTTGCACCACTGCATCGAGGCTGGTCTTACAAGCGTTATCATCAACGTCGCACACATCATACCTCTAAACAAAATCAGCAAAGAAGACCAAGAGATTTGCGACAACCTTATCTTCAACCGCAAGCCAAATGCCGCATCACTTTTTGAGTTTATCGAGCACTTTAGCACAAAAGAGGCGGTTGACAACAATGCCGTGGATGAAGCATACCTTGCTATGAGCGATGAAGAGAAGATAGCAAAACTTCTGATGGACGGTGACAAGGAGAGAATGATTCCTCTTGTCGAAGAGGCTCGCCATAAAATAGCGCCTGAGAGAATTGTAAACGAGATACTTATAGACGCCATGAAAGTTGTCGGAGAGCTTTTTGGCTCAGGTCAGATGCAGCTGCCGTTTGTCCTTCAAAGTGCTGAGACTATGAAAAAAACAGTTGACTTTCTTAATCCCTACCTGCCTAAAGTAGATAAAGCGGTGGACACAACTCTGTCCCTTGGAACGGTAAAGGGAGATGTGCATGATGTCGGCAAAAATCTCGTAGACATCATACTTTCAAACAACGGTTTCAAAGTTATAAATCTTGGGATAAAAGTGGACATTACAGACTTCATAAAGTCCATTAAAGAGTCAAACGTAACTGCGCTGGGCATGAGCGGGCTTTTGGTTAAATCAACTCAGGTTATGAAAGAGAATCTAGAAACTCTTCAGAGAGAGGGGATAAAAATACCGGTTCTTCTCGGCGGAGCAGCTCTTACACGCTCTTTTATAGATGATTTTTGCCGCCCTTTTTACGACGGACCGATATTCTACTGCAAAGATGCGTTTGACGGGGTAACGGCTATGAGCCGCATAGAAGCAGGCAACTTTGATACAAACCTGCACCCCAAAGAGGCACCTGAGATAGAACATGTTAAAAAGAGAGAGGTTGTTATCCCGCCATTTAGCGAGCTAAAGATGCCCTCTCGTGATATAGCTGTTCCAACGCCTCCATTTTGGGGAAGACGCGAACTTAAACTGACGCCGCAGCAGATAGAGATGGCTTTTGAGTGGATAAACCATAAACTTCTTTTTAAATCTCGCTGGGGATACGGCTCAAAAGGTATGACTAAAGAGGCTTACGAAAAACAGCTAAAAGATGTTGTATGGCCTGCTTATGAGAAGCTAAAAGCACGGTTTATTAAAGAGAAACTGTTTGAACCGACTATTATTTACGGCTATTGGCCATGCAGAAGCGATGATAACACCATTCTTATATTTGATGAGAGCGAGGGGTATAACTCACAAAGCGAGGTAAACCGCGAGCCTCTTGACAAAGTTATAGGAAGAGCAATAGAGCAATTTACATTTCCAAGACAGTCCAAAGAGCCGCACCGTGCTCTAAGCGATTTCTTTCACAGCGACAGGCATGATGTAATAGCTTTTACATGCGTAAGTGCGGGAGCAAAACTGAGCGATGCCGAGAGAGAGATTTACGACAGAGGCGACTACACGGAGTACTACCAATTTCACGGTTTAGGGGTAGAGCTTGCGGAAGCTTTGGCGGAGATAGCCCACAAACAGATTAGACTTGATCTAAATATCGCTAAAAATGAAGGAAATAGATTAAACGATGTTAAAATGGCTCAATATGAGGGGTGCAGATACTCATTCGGCTATGCTGCTTGTCCCGATCTTGAACTTAATCGTCCGCTTTTCAACCTGCTTCGCCCTGAAGAGTTTGGGATAGAGCTTAGCGAGACATTTCAGATTCATCCGGAGCAATCTACTTCTGCGTTAGTTGTTTATCATCCAAATGCCACATACTACAACGTATAGGTTATCTTCTTCTGTAGCTCAAAGCCTCAAGAATATGTCTCTTTTGGATTGTATCACTGCAATCTAAATCAGCAATGGTTCTGGAGACTTTTTGAATCTTTTTTATAGCTCTAAAAGAGAGCGCGAACCGCTCAACCGCCATATCTAAAACATCTTTTGCCTCTCTCTCCAACACACAGTACTTCTCTATTTCGGCATCGCTCAACTTTGCCGTAAAACTATTTTGACCTCTTAGTTTTACCCTTTTATGAACCTCTATCACCTGTTTATGCATATCACTTGAACTTAAACTTGCTTTGTCGTTTGGATTTACATGTTGCATAACCACACATAAATCAATTCTGTCCAAAAATGGATCAGATAGTCTGTTTTTATATCTCTGAATATCGAGTTCGCTGCATCTACACTCTTTTTGTGCATTTAAAAGATTCCCGCACGGGCACGGATTCATGGCACTTACAAACAAAAAATCGCTGGGATACTCAACTTTTGTATTTACTCTTGATATTCTTATTTTATTATCCTGCAAAGGCTCTCTGAGCGCTTCTAAAACACTCTTTGAAAAATGAGGCAATTCGTCAAAAAACAAAATTCCCCTATGAGCCAAACCGACTTCCCCGATTTTTGCCCTGTGGCTTCCGCCGCCGAACACGCTTGCCGTTGTGGAGGAGTGGTGCGGAGCTCTGTAACTTCTTAGCGGTCTAAACTCCGGCTCTTTTGCTTCAAGCGCATCAAGCTTTGCTATATCTAATATCTCATCACTGCTAAGTGGCGGTAAAATATATCTAAGCCTCTGCGCAATCATGCTTTTTCCACACCCGGGACTTCCCTCTAAAAGAAGATTATGAAATCCGGCAGCACTAATTAGTGCGGCTCTCTTTGCAACCTCTTGCCCCTTGACATCCAAAAAATCCTCTATGTAGTTATCATCAAAATAGTACTCTTTTTCATCAATGCTATATTTTGGATACTCAATCTTTTTATGAGTGCTATTTGGCACCGCCTCGGAAGAGTTCTTTAACAGCTCTATCGCCTCGCTCAGTGTCCTAACTCCATAAAAATCTATATTTGGTATGTTTGAGAGCTTCTCCAAACTTTCATACGGAACTAGCGCTTTTTTGATAATTTTTTGATTTGCAAGCGAGAGCAGAAGCGGATAGAGCTGGATATTTTCTTTTATAGCTCCATCAAGCCCGAGCTCCCCAAAAACAAACCACTCGCTAAAATCATCCTTCAGATAGTCAAGAGCGATTAAAAGCGCTATACTCAAATCAAACTGACTTCCCTCTTTTTTTACATCGCTTGGAGCCAAATTTATGGTTATTCGTTTTGGAGGAAAGATAAATTCATTGCTCAGCAGTGCAGATTTAACGCGCTCTTTTGCCTCATTTATGGATGCGCTCGCCATTCCAACAACGCTAAAAGAGGGCAACCCTTTTGTTAGAGTAGATTCCACATGTACAACTTTTGCTTCTATGCCTTCGTATGTAGCGCAAGCGACCATCTTCATAGTGTCAACCTATTTTTAAATTGATTCTATTTTACTCTTTAAATTTTTAAATGTGAAGAAATATGACAAATTGTCATATAAGAAGTTATTCTTTAGAGAGTTTTTTCTCTTTTTGAACTCTTTTATACTCTTTTTCAAACTTTTTTCTGCGGGAGTATGAGAGTTTATCAATAAACAAGATACCGTTTAAATGGTCTATCTCATGCTGCACGGCAATGCTTAGCAAGCCGTCTGCTTCTACTGTTTTTGTATTTCCGTCTCTGTCTTGGTAGTTGACGATGATATTTTCATATCTATTTATATCTTCATAAAAACTAGGCACACTTAGGCACCCCTCCTGATAGACGGTCTCCCCGCTTTTTTGAGTGATTACAGGATTAATCATCTCAATGAGAGTATCTATGGACTGCTTATCCTCTTCGTCGGGAATATTTAAAAGCAGAGCTTGCTTGGCATGTCCGACTTGAACCGCAGCAAGCCCTATGCCGTTTGATTTTATCATCGCTTCATACATAGCATCTAGCAATTCGTGAAGCTCTTTATCAAACTTCTCAATTACTTTTGATTTTTCTTTTAATCTTTTGTCTGGATATTCTACTATTGTTAACTTCATCTGTCTCTATATATTTGCTCTTAAGAATTTCTTAGCAGAACTGCATAATCTAAATTAGGATTTTCATAAGCTTTTTCTACTCCATCCATAGAACTGACAATAATCTCTTCTACCGAATGGTTCTCCGTAATATCCGTAATACCGATAGATATTTTAAGCTGTATTTCACGATCTCCCAAGAAGAAGTTGCTGTTTGAAACTAGCTCGCAAAGTCTCTCACTAGCTTTTTTTGCGCTCTCTATATCAGTATGTTTTAAGAGCATAACAAATACACCATTGCCGTAATGAGCAACAGTATCGCTTCTTCTTGACGTTTTAAGAAGAAGTCTCGCCACTGTTTTAGTCATCAGCATAAGAGCTTTTTCATTATTGACACTCTTTCTTAGTTCGCGAGAGAGTTCAATCATAATAAGGGAACTTTTATGTTTAAACTTATGTATCAACTCTATCTCTTGTTCAACTTTTGTCATAAGATAACGCTTATTATAAACGCCGTATTGATTATCAAATATAGTCTCATTCTCAACATTTTTTATAATTTTTGCAGTGTCGTCGTACATAGTTTTTATGCTGCCGCTCTGCTTTTTAAGTATTTCATTTAGCTTGGCAATGTCAGACCCCAGTGATGCAGCAACACTTCTTGTCTCATGAGTATCAGAACTTGTTTCAAGCTCCTGTTTTCTCTTTTCAAGTATTTTTGTCATTAACGACATATTTTTATAAAGATTTGCAGTAACACCAAGAATATTTTTTATTGATGAAAAACCCTGCTTCAAACTCTGTTCAAGTACAATAGAGTTTTCATCATCATTGTTCTCTTCAAGCTCAAGCACAGAAACAATATGGTTGCGTGTGTTTTGGCTCTTGTCTTCTAAAAGTCTATCGAAATAGAGAGAGAAATTATTTGGCGTTGGCGGCAGACCATCCTTTAGCAATGCACTTAAAACTTCTTTTGAGTACGCTTCTAAATCGCCCTCAGGTACGATACCGCCAATCTTATCTGTAACTGCACTAGATGGTTTTACACCTGTTGAATCGCGATGCACCCTACTTCTTAAAGCTCCAGACATGCCAACTCCTTTTATTACCTATTCTTTACTTTTTTTGACCAAGACTTCATCAATCATGCCATACTCTTTAGACTCTTTTGCACTCATGAAGTTATCTCTGTCCGTATCTTTTTCTACTTTTTTAATACTTTGGTCACAGTTTTTTGCCAAAATCTCATTTAGCTCTTCTTTCATTCTAAGAATCTCTTTTGCTTGGATTGCTATATCCGTAGCTTGACCTTGAGCTCCGCCAAGAGGCTGATGAATCATAATTCTTGCATGCGGAAGCGCATATCTTTTCCCCTTCGCTCCGCTTGAAAGTAAAAATGCCCCCATTGATGCCGCCTGACCGACACATATAGTTGCCACGTCAGGACGAATATAGTTCATAGTGTCATATATAGCCATTCCTGCGGTAACTACACCACCCGGAGAATTTATGTAGAAATAGATATCCTTTTCCGGATCTTCAGCTTCTAAAAAAAGCATCTGCGCTACTATCGAGGAAGCAACAGCGTCGTTAACTTCACCGCTTAGCATAATAATCCTATCTTTTAAGAGACGAGAGTAGATATCATAAGAACGCTCACCGCGCGCTGTTTTTTCAACTACATAAGGAATATAACTCATCTAATTAAGCCTCTTTTATCTTTGAATTAAGAATCTGCGTAAGCACTTTATCCTCAACCATCGACATTTGAATAGCAGGTAGATAGCCTGCATTTTTATACTTATCGTAAGCTAGTCTTGGGTCTTGTCCCATTTGCATCGCTTCATAGTAGATAGTTTGCATTACTTCATTCTCATCAACCCTGACATTTTCAGCTGTTGCAAGCGCATCTATTATAAAAGTAGCTCTTACGCTTCTTTCTGCATCTTCACGGAAAGTCTCACGAAGCGCTTCAAGTTTATCTGCATTTTCACGAAGCTCTTTTATCTCATCTTCGCTCATCATGCTAGCTTTTTTGTTTAGCGAAACATCGATCTCTTGGTCAACGACAAACTCCGGCAAATCAAAACTGAATTTAGTTACAAAAGTCTCAAGAAGCGTAGGCTTTAACTCTTCATTGTAAAGTTTCGCAAGTGCTTCGTTCTCTAATTGAATTTTGATTTGAGCCTTTAAGTTCTCTAAACTTTTATCATCTTGTCCGGCAAGCAGTTTTGCTGCGAAAGCATCGTCGATTTCAACTTTTGCTTTTTCCTGAATATTATGCAGAGTTACTTTAAATTCGGCATCTTTACCCGCTAATTTGTCTGAGCCGTAGTTCTCAGGGAATTTTACTTTTATGACTTTTTCTTCGTCAATTTTCATTCCGATTACCTGATCTTCAAAACCGGGAATAAATTGATTTGAACCAAGAACCAATGCAAACTCTTTAGCTGCACCGCCCTCAAACAGTTCTCCGTCAATTGAGCCCTCAAAATCAATTATTGCGCTATCGCCATCTTTTGCCGCTCTTTTTTTCTTTAAATCTACAAATTTACCTTGAGCATCAGCAATTTTTTCAACTCTTGCATTTACATCTTCATCGCTTATCACAGGTTTGTTAACTGCATCAACCATATCTTTATAGTTATCAAGATTAATATCCGGTCTCATAGCAATTTTAACGGTCACATCAATGCTGTCCGCATTTTTCACAAAATTTGAGATATTTGGCTCGCCGATTAATGAGTTCATGGCAATCTTCATCTCATCAAGTCCTCTGTTTAGAACTTCGCGTAACGCTTCTGCTTCTGCATCTTGAACTAGACGCTCCCCGTACTGTTTTTTAACTACGTTTACGGGAACCTTACCCTTACGAAACCCTTGAACAGAAGCAGTTTTTGTCAACTTTTTAGCGATTTTTTCAATATTTGCATCTATTGTTTCTTTTGGGATTTTAGCTTCTATTTGAGCATTTGCACTATTAATTTTATTCGTTTTGATTTTCATCAACTTCCTTTTCATTATTATTTTATGATTTTGGTAATACTACCTTAAATCTGCTTTTATCTATCTTTAGACTTAATTTTTACAAAATTTCGGTTTATAATTCAGTATTAAAATCCAGACAACCGCTATATCTATAATCACGTCTGCAAAATTAAATACCGCAAAATCAAACCCGCAGTGCCAATAGACCATATCCACAACACCGCCGTGAACAAACCTGTCATAAATATTTGAAAACGCACCGCCTAGCATCAGTCCGGCAGGAAAAGCGTAGCAAATCTGTTTTAGATAAATTATATAACCAAATACACCCAAGATCAGGACCAGCTGTATATATTTTAGCGACTCATCCAAGAAAGCAAACATAGAAAATGCCACGCCTTTGTTGTAAACTAAAATAAGGTCTATACAGTCGGTATAGTATCTCCAGCCATCCACAAAAAGCGATTTAATATTCTGGTCTATTATAAAAATACCCGCCATCGTGAGGAAAAGTATCGTTAAAATACGAATAGTTGTATTATGCATTTAAAGCTTTTTGAAAAAACTCTACCATGTCGTCCATGCGCGAGTTCATTTTTTTGGCATCCTTACACTCTAACAAAACTCTAAGCTTATTCTCGGTTCCTGAGTAGCGGATTAGGTGATGAACACCATTTTTATCCAGCTCTTTAAGTTTGCTCTCAAGCCCATCTATTTCACTCAGAGATTTTTTAATTTTTATATTTATATTTACCAATTTTTGAGGATAAAGCGCAAATGGACGAAGCGCTTTGGAAGCTTTTTGCCCCGTTTTAATCAAAAGTGCCAAAACCTGAAGTGCAGAAACCAAGCCATCGCCTGTTTTTGCAAAATCGCTTATTATTACATGTCCGCTCTGCTCACCGCCAAAATTTATCTTCTCTCTCTTCATCATCTCTAAAACATTTTTATCGCCGACATCTGAACGAAATAGCTTTAAACCCTTTTCATTCATAAAATCATCTAACCCCTTGTTGCTCATAACCGTGGAAACAATGCCTCCGCCTCTTAGAACACCTCTCTCATTCAT
The DNA here is from genome assembly GCA_041654255.1 of Sulfurimonas sp. GTDB lineage: Bacteria > Campylobacterota > Campylobacteria > Campylobacterales > Sulfurimonadaceae > Sulfurimonas. Next base: position 4,426 of record JBAZDX010000011.1, on the reverse strand, counting down.
ATATGCGCCAAGTGCGCCGAGCAGTTGATCCCCATCTACTACCACACCGTTTTCATCAACTATTACAAGTCTGTCCGCATCTCCATCAAGCGCAATTCCCAAATCTGCTCTATATTTTATTACGCTTTCGCAAAGGTCTTTTGTATGCAGTGCACCGCAACCGTCATTGATATTAAAACCGTCCGGCTTGTTGTGTAAAACTATAACTTCGGCACCGAGTTCTTCTAAAACTGTTGGACCTACGATATAACCTGCACCGTTTGCAGTATCTAAAACTATGCGCATATTTTTAAGCGAGATATCTCTGGGAAATGAGTTTTTCAGCTGAACTATGTAGCGTCCGACAACATCATCTATTCTCTTTGCTTTGCCTATATTTTTGCCGTTGGTTTGTGCGTCTTGCAACATGTCGTTGTTAAAATAGATTTTTTCTATCTCTTCCTCTACGCTATGCGGCAACTTATCCCCGCAGCCGTCAAAAAATTTAATTCCGTTATCTTCATAGGAGTTGTGTGAAGCGCTTATCATTATTCCGGCGTCACAGCGCATGTTTTCTGTAATAAATGCAATGGCAGGAGTCGGCATTGGACCGATTTGAACAACATCATACCCAATGGCAGTTAGCCCGCTTACTATCGCATTTTCTATCATATAACCGCTTCTGCGCGTATCTTTGCCGATTAAAATTTTATTTGTTTTAGAGTGAGCTTTAAAATAAATTCCGGCAGCCATTGCCAACTTCATAGCAAGCTCTGCAGTTAAAAAAGTACCCGCCTCGCCTCTAACTCCATCGGTTCCAAATAATTTCATGTTTTTTCCAAAAATTTAAAGTCCTGTATTTTAACATATTTAATCAATAAATTTGAAACTATTATGATTTACCTTGTCTTTAACTTAATTTTAATTATTTTTAAGCTAATATTGCACTAAATTTTTATGAGAAGGACTCATGCATGGCAAATCACAAGTCATCAGTTAAGAGAATTCGCCAAACAATCGTTCGTAGCGAGCGTAATCGTTTTTACAGAACTCGTCTTAAAAACATTGTAAAGGGCGTTCGTTCTGCGGTAGAAGCAGGCAACAAGGAAGAGGCTACATCAGCAATGTCAGTAGCAAACAAACAAATTCAAAAATTTGTTAGCAAAGGCATCTTAAAAAAAGAGACTGCTGCAAGAAAAATAAGCCGTCTACACAGAGCTGTAAACGCTATATAAGGTTAACAATATAAATGTTAGCCGATAAACTCACCCCGTTTATCAATCGTTATAACGAACTTGGCGAAATGCTGAGTTCACCTGACATAACCTCCGACATCAAAAGAATGACAGCTCTCTCAAAAGAAAGATCCTCGCTAGAAGATATTGTAGAAAAAGCACAAGAGTATAAATCTGTAATTGCCCAAATCAGCGATACAAAAGAGATGCTCTACGATGCAGAGATGGCTGAAATGGCAAAAGAAGAACTTAAAGAGCTTGAAGCAAGAATTCTCATTCTTAAAGATGATATAAAACTTCTGCTTCTGCCAAAAGATCCTAATGATGATAGAAATATAATTGTTGAGCTTCGTGCCGGAGCCGGTGGAGATGAAGCGGCTATATTTGTCGGCAATCTTTTTGAAGCTTACACTCGCTATGCAGATCTCAAAGGGTGGAATGTTGAACTTTTAAGTACATCCCCATCTGATGCAGGCGGGTATAAAGAGGTTATTGCACTTATAAAAGGTGATCAGGTTTATAGCAGATTGAAGTATGAAGGCGGAATTCACCGTGTTCAGCGCGTTCCATCGACAGAGTCTCAAGGACGTGTGCATACCTCAGCAATTACCGTTGCCGTTATGCCGGAAGTAGAAGACGTTGAAGTTCAAATCAACGAAAACGACCTTAAAGTTGACGTTATGCGCTCATCAGGCTGTGGCGGGCAGAGTGTTAATACAACAGACTCTGCCGTTAGAATTACTCACTTGCCTACAGGCTTAGTGGTAACTAACCAAGACCAAAAATCTCAGCACAAAAATAAAGAAAAAGCTATGAAAGTTCTAAAAGCCAGACTTTATGATTTAGAGATGCAAGAAGCGCTTGCAAAAGACAGCGCAAACCGTTCAGCACAGGTCGGAACTGGTGACAGAAGCGGAAGAATCAGAACATACAACTATCCGCAAAATCGTATCTCCGACCATAGAATCGGTCTGACGCTTTATAGACTAGCTGAAATTATGCAAGGCGGGCTTATGGATGAAATCATAGAACCGCTTATTGCTGATCATCAATCAAGAATAGTTGAGGCCGCAGGTCTTTAACTATTTTTCGGGGTAAACCCGAATTTCAGCCCTCAAACTCCGTTACAAAAATCCTTTTAACTTCGCCTTTAAACGTAATAGTTCTATCGTTCATACCGAGGTATAACGTTTCACCGCTTCTTGGATAAACCTTTATGTTCTTTTCTACCAGATTTTCCTGCAAAGCTCTGTAAAAAGATGCCGCCATACCGGTTCCGCAAGCCAGCGTCTCATTCTCTACACCGCGCTCATAAGTTCTTACTTTTAAATTTTCACCGTCAACATAGGCTATATTTACATTGGCATTATGTTTATATCTAAGCTCTCTAGCCTCGTCTATATCAAACTCCTCTATGTTGTTTGTCAGATATACCAAATGTGGAACGCCCGTATCTATCTTCCACCATTTCTTACCATTATGCTCTATCTCTCTATCCAAAATCTTCGGAGGGGTGAGTTCACTTTGCACCATATTGCCATCAACTTCGGCATTAATAACTCCTGCTAAAGTTAAAAAACTCATTTTTTTTGGAGCCAGCTCGTTTGCAAACGCGTAGTGGGCGCACGCCCTTGAGCCGTTTCCGCACATCTCGGCTTCGCTTCCATCAGAGTTGTAAAACTGCCATTCAAAATCAATCTTTGATTGGTTTTTTTGAGCGTCATTTTTCTCATGCGGCACCAAAACAATTAGCCCATCGGCTCCAACTCCATCTTGTCTGTGGCAAAGCTTTTTTGCAAGAGAGCTTCTGTCTTTTTTAACAAATGTATGAAAAATTACGAAATCATTTCCGTTTGCGCTATATTTTGAAACTATCATTTTGCCTCCAGATATTTGGCTTTAATTTTCTCAACAAACTCTTCACATTCACGTTGCAAATGCTTCAAGTCCTTTGAGTTGTCTATAATCCACGTAGCTCTTTTTCTCTTCTCTTCTATATCCATTTGAGACTCTATGCGTCTTAACGACTCCTCTTTTGAGTAGCCGTTTCGCTTCATAAAACGCTCTAGTTGTATATCTTTTGGAGTATAAACGACAACGCTCTCTTTTATATCATAAGCTTTATTTTCGAAAAAAAGCGGTATGTCTACTAGGTATGGAAATCTAAAGCCGTCCTGCTTTATGCTTCTTTGCTCTATCTCCGCCCTGATTTTAGGATGTAAAAATGCCTCTAGCTTTTTTTTCGCTTCGCCGTTTGAAAAAATAAGCTGACCGAGTTTTGCACGGTTTACCTTTGTGCCCTCTACAAACTCATCACCGAAATTTTCTCTAACCCACTCATACGAAGCATCAAGTATATCATGGGAAATCGTGTCCGCGTCTATCACCCTCATGCCGTTGAGCGCCAAAAGCGAAGCTACAGTACTCTTACCGGTAGCGATTCCTCCGGTCAGCGCAATAGCATAAGCAAAAGCCATTAGTTTTTGATAATCCCTAAATACTCTTTACGGATATAGTTACCCATAGCAAATGCCGCAGGATGAACATCGCAGTTATAGTAGCTAAGTCCATCAAGCATATCGGCGCGCTGAAGATTTATATCTGCAGTCGGGTGATACTCTTTTGAAGATAGAAGTGCGGTAGCACCGTTGCCGATGTTGTAAGGCATGATAATTTTAAAATAATTTGCCAAAGTTATCATTAAATTTTTATTTGCACCGATATCATCCAAAGGCGAATGTGTTGTGACGAACTGCCCATCATTTTTCAATACACGGCTTACGTGCGAAAAAAATGCCTTATCGCTTGGCATCTCAGAGATTACAACATCAAAGCCCGCATCCCCCAAACCGCTAATCTCATTTAAAGAACACGCGATAATTTTTAAATTTGCCTGAGTATGTTTGGCAACCTCTGCACTCAGTGGCTCTGCACTGTCACTTATTATTAAAACATCTTTAGCCTCTTTAGATGTACACATCGGTACATGTACCATCATCTCTGCGTAAATAAAATCTCTCATTTTTATAATTCCTAATTTCTTTTACTGCGATTTTAGCATATTTGAATTAAATATAAATATTAATGTATTAGTCCATAACATTTGGCACTGAGGATTAGTATTAATGAGATATTGTACAGGAGTTTTCATTTGTAAACTATGGTGCGGTATTTCAGTGTTGTATTCTATGAGCCAATCTGCCATTTTTTGA
>JBAZDX010000010.1:0-71933 GCA_041654255.1 Sulfurimonas sp. | reverse complement strand
ACAAAGCAGCCATGCTTTAAAACAAATAGAGGTTGACGAAAAAGATTCATCATCAAGAGGTATATCTCAAAACGAGGCTTTTAGCGCTCCTGAGAGTTCAAAACTAACCATAGATAAGCTTACCGAGGAGGAGATAGAGATAGCAAATCCTAAAAATGTACTTGAAGCTCTCAATATGACGATAGGTTCAAATGTCCAGTTTCAGGGGAGAAAAAATTCGGCAATCATAACATTTAGAGGCAGTTCAAATATCTACAGCGCGGCAGCGTTTGGAGTAATTTTAGACGGTGCGCTTTTAGCCCCTATGTCGTCGCTAAGAATGATGGAATCTTTAAGCATGGATGTTATAGAGTCTATTGAGGTTGTAAGAGATGCAAGCGCACTTACGCTTGGACCTATTGCAGGTTTTGGAACTCCAAACGGTTCTCCTACTTTAGGGTTTATAGTTATAAAAACAAAACTTCCAAAAAATAACGGCGGCTCTGCGAAATTGGCATATGAGAGTTTCGATACGAAAAAAGCAGATATAAGCTACGGCGGGATTCATGATAAAGTATTTTATTTAGCAAGTGTAGAGGGTTTAAACACTCACGGTAGAGACGGTTTCAATACGAATCAAGAAAGAGGCTCTATATTTTTAAGAAGCGGTTATGTGGATAATGATTTTACTGCAACTATCAGCGCATACTATTCGCATGACGATAAAGAGACGCAAAAAGCGACAAATCCGCTTAGCTCGGTAACGGCTTCAGAGTGGAAATATGAACCTATGAAAAATGAGTTTGTATCGGCGATACTTGAGAAAGATTTTAACTCTAAAAATAGAACAACGCTGCAAGTATCACATACAAAAGCCTCTTGGAGTCAAGACCTTGATAGAACGAACCCATCTACTGCAACTGCCCCTAATATCTATTTTACAGGAACGCAGAGTACGGATTCTATAGATTTAAGACATGCCATGAAAATAGCGGATACCACACTAAAGTTTGGTACTCAAGCGATGTTTTACGATGCGCCAAACGGTGAGCTTTTTTATGAAACATACCCAAGAAAAGAGCAGATATACGGATTTTTCGCACATGTTTCACACCCTTTTATGGATGACAAACTTATCGTAGATACCTCTTTTAGACTAGATAAAAAGCATATCGACTCTTCTATCGAGAGATACGATCCAAATTCGGTACTTGTCGGACCTACAAAATTAAATAATGCTAAATTAACTATGATTGAAGATGAGTGGGCAGAGGATTCTAAAGCTATTTCAATAGGAGCTCTTTATAAGTTTAGCGATGATTTAGAAGGAACTGCAAGATTCGCATATATGAGTGCAGGTACGGCAGACGGTGATATAAGCGGGGATGGTTCTGTACTTAAGGATGAAGAGAGCTTTAGATATGAAGTCGGGATGAAAAAAATAGTTAGTCAATATTTCAACCCTACGATAAATCTCTTTGTGTATGACGACAAAAACAAAAAACATCCGCTTTACTACGGAACAAACAACGCTCCATATATAGTTTTCAATCAAATTGACCAAAAAAGATATGGCGGAGAAGTTGGTTTTGACGGTAAAACAGATTCACTTTACTACTCGTTGGGTTATGCTTATGCAACGGCAGATACAAAAGAAAACGAGATACCAAACCATATCATAAACGCTATGGTACAAAAGAAATTTGACAAGTATGCCCTTAATGTATCGGGAAAATATGTAAGCGAATATGAATCAAACTTTTTTACGATAGACAATAAATATCACAGCTTAGGAGATTTTATCTCTCTTAATATCTCTTTGGACTATAACCATAAACTACTCGGTAATGATGCCAAGTTTAGCGTTTACAGCAGAAATCTTTTAGACGACAACTATATGACTATATTTGGCTTTGAAGATCAAGGAAGAGTAATAGGTGCGTCTTATGCATTTAAGTTTTAATACAAAAGGAGGAGAAAATAGTTGAGCAAAGAGGATTTACAAAAATAGTCGCTAAAGATATTTAGCCAATAATTTAAAAAATAACAAAGGAAACAAAAATGAAAACAAGTGCAAGAAATGAGTTAAACGGAGCTGTAACAGAGCTTAAAAGCGGCGGCGTAATGAGCGAGGTTGCAGTAAAAATATCAGACGATATAACTATATGCGCAACCATTACAAATGATGCAAGAGATGCTTTAGAGCTTAAAATCGGTTCAGTCGTATCTGCTCTTATAAAATCTTCTTTTGTCGTTCTTAGCAAAGAGAAGCTAAGGGCAACTGCTAGAAACAACATAGAAGCAAAAGTTGCAGAAGTTATAACGGGTGCTGTAAACAGTGAAGTAAAACTCTCTGTAGGCGAGAAAAAACTCTGTGCTATCGTAACTAACGATGCTGTAAAAGATTTAGATATCAAAACAAACGATACCGTATATGCAATCTTTAAAGCATCAAGCGTTATCTTGGTAGCGTAAGGATTGAATAATGAAAAAAAGTATATTGGGCTTATCTGTCGTAACATCAATGCTTTTGGCGGAGAGTTTTACGCTGGGGCAGATTAGCGTTGAAGATAATACAAAAGATATAAATCTATTTGAGCAGAGTATATCGCCGGAGGTTATTTCACAAAACAGCTCGGATACGGTAAGTGAAGCATTGGACAACCTAAGCGGTGTAAATCAAGATGTGCAAGGCGGTCGCGGCGAATCGACGCTTTACATCAGAGGATTTGACGCAAAAAGAGTTGGTGTTTTTATAGACGGTATCCCAGTTTATGTACCTTACGACGGCAACTTTGATTACGGTAGATTTTTGACAACAGACATCGGTTCTATCGATGTCTCAAAAGGGTACTCTTCCGTAGTTTACGGCGGAAATACGATGGGCGGGGTTGTTAATATTGTTTCAAGAAAACCGACAAAAGAGCTTGAAGGCAATGTCAAAGGTAAAATTGTTTTAGATTCGGATGCCAAAATGGCTAGGCATGTAGAGAGTGTCAATGTTGGTACAAAACAGGGTAATTTTTACGCTCAGCTTGGCGCTTCCTACAGCAAACAAGACCATTTTAGAATCAGCGATGATTATGAAGCTACCCCTACTCAACCTGAAGGTGATAGGTTAAGAAGCGAAAATGAGGATAAAAAAGTAAGCTTAAAAGCTGGATTCGTGGCAGACGATAAGAGCGAAATAGCAATCTCTTATGTAAATCAGCAGGGCGAAAAACAGCAGCCTCCCGTAACAGATACCACTTTTGCAAAAAATAAAGATTGGGATTGGCCATACTGGGACAAAGAGACTGTCTCTATTACGGGACAAAAGAACTTTGATAGCAGTTACCTCAAAGCCCTTGCCTACTATGACAAGAGTAAAAATTCTGTTTGGTCTTATGATGATGCCACTTTTAGCTCTATTACAAAAAACTGGGCATTTAAGAGCAGATATGACGACTATAGTTACGGTGCCCGTTTGGAATATGGGGTTGAACTAGGCGATAACTTCTTAAAAGCTGCCGCAAACTATAAAAAAGATGTTCACAGAGGCTACGATATAAGCAAAACAACGGATGCCCAGACTCTTACCGAAAGATATGAAGATCACACGCTCTCTCTTGGGTTGGAGGATGTTTACAACATCACGCCGAATCTTGAACTGTTGGCAGGCGTGAGTTACGACAAAAAAACTGCCGATGAGATTTTTGACACAAACACGGCTTATCTTGACATGCTAGCTCTTGAGACACAAGACTCACTTAGTCCGCAAGCAGCTCTTGTCTATTCTATCGATGATAGCTCAAAAGTAAAAGGGAGCATCTCAAGAAAAACCTATATGCCATCTATGAAAGATAGATACTCAAGAAAGTTTAACTCCTATGTGCCAAATCCTGATCTAGATGCTGAAACGGCAACCCACTATGAGCTAAGCTATCTAAAAAAATATAATGCGCTTACATCAAGAGCAAATATATTTTTTACAAGAGTTGAGGATGCGATTCAAAGTGTCGTTCATGCTCCATCAGGATTGCTTCAAAACCAGAATGTAGGAACATTTGACCATAGAGGCGTTGAGCTAGAGTTAAACTATAAAGCAGATGCTCTGGAAATCGGAGGAAACTACACTTACATAAGCATCGAAGACAAAGAGAATAGCGGAGTTGAGATAGTGGATGTTCCAAAGCATCAGATTTTTGCTTATGCACAACAAGAAATTGGGAAAGGTTTTTCTATTTACGCAAACACAAAGTATCGCAACGGTGCTTATGAAAATAAGCTAGACGGCAGCTATGTCACAACCCCTAGCTTCACTACTTTTGACCTCAAAGCGATTTATGAGCCTACAAAAACGATTACGGCAGAAGTAGGCATAAAAAATCTAACGGACGAACTTGTAAGATACGACATGGCATACCCTATGGCAGGCAGAGAATTTTTTGCATCTTTAGATTATAAGTTTTAAAAAGAAGCTCTTATGGACAAACATAAAGTATATATAGCCATAGACGATACGGACGAGATAGGATACTACACATCCACGGGAGAGATTTGCGAAGATATCAAAGAGCATATCGATGAAAATTACTCTCGTACAACACCTATCACTCGCCATCAGCTCTTGCTTGACGATAGAATTCCCTACACCTCTCATAACAGCTCCATGTGTTTTACATGTGAGCTTGATTTAGAGACATTTGAGCAGGTCAAAAATTTTACACTCTCCTATGTTGCCAACAAATGCGCACCCTCTTCATCACCGGGTATATGCATGGGGTTTGAGAGAGATATTTGCGATAGAGATGCGCTTATTGCTTATGGTCTTGATGCGAAAAAGATAGTTTTAACCAAAGAGAGTGCCTATGAAACGGCAGCCGCACAAAAACTTTTTTTAAAAGAGGTAAAGAACAAAGGCAACGGCATAATCGGTGCTTTAGCGGGAGTTGCTCTAAGAGCATACGGAAATGACGGCCGCATAAAAGGGAAGATAAAACTTAATAAAAAGAGTGTTAGCGTTTTGGAACTCTTAAATAATGGTTTATTTGAGGAAGTAAGGTTAAAACATGGCAAAATAGCCGATAAAAACTACCCCATTGTGATAGATGAGTATCTAAAAGGGGTCTATATTGACCATAAGTCAGTTTTGCTTGTCGAAGAGTGCGGAGGTTTCTACAAGCCTCTTGTTAAAGAAAATCTGCTTGATTACTGATGGTTTGCATGTTTTATAAAAGAGATAACGGTTTTGTTTTTAAATATGGCAAAAAAGATTATGACAAAGCCAAGGAAGCCGCGGCACAATGTGAAAATTTTCTACTGGACAAAGATGAAGATGAGTTAATCACTTCAACTAAAAAAAACTCTTGTTACAACTGCCTTTTTAGAAGATGGTGCAGTGAGAGTTTTATATGTATGAAAAAGGGCATGTATGGGAGTTAAAGCGATACTAAACCTTAGTGTAGTTTTATTTATGGGTATATTGGTTATCATTATAGCCTCTAGCGCTTATCTCTCACACTCCCATTACGCAATAGATACTCTACATGTAGGTGCAGGAGTTGTTTTTGTCATATTCGTCTTTTTTCATATCTATTTGAGAAAAAACAGGTTTAAAAAAGAGGTTGCAAATTTGTACTATTTCGTTAAATTTAGGCAACCAAAAAAGAAAACAAACAAAGGAAAAAAAATGTTTTTAGAACCGATTGATTTTGCCAGAATGTATAAAGAGCATAAACAAAAAACTGTTTTTAAGGGTAAAAACAGCGGCGATTGGGATAACAAATCAAAAGAGATGGCTCCGAGAATGCAAAAATCAGAGTATGTTGAAGATTTTATATCCCGTATGGATATATCAAAAGAGGACACGGTGCTAGATATCGGCTGCGGACCGGGGACTTTGGCGATTCCTCTAGCAAAAAAAGTCAAACATGTTATAGCCATAGATTTTTCATCGCAGATGCTAGAAGAACTTGAAGCTTACGCCTCAAGAGAGGGAATTACAAATATCACAACACACCATATCGGTTGGGAAGATGATTGGAGTCATCTGCCGCAGGTTGATATTGCCGTTGCCTCAAGAAGCGTAGAGGTTCAAGACTTAGATGACGCACTATCCAAAATGTCATCTCATGCAAAAAAGGCATGCTACCTTACCTACAAAACAGGCGGCAGTTTTGTTGATATGGATATATTGGATTATATAGGAAAAAAAATCATAACAAAACCGGACTTTTGGTATATACCCATTTTGCTCTACAAAGAGGGCTATCTGCCAAAAATAGACTACATAACAACAAAAGACGGAAGCGTAAAATACTCAAATGCCGATGAATTTGTAACATCTCTTATCTGGAGCTTAGGTTCTTTAGATGAAAAACAGCAAGAAAAAGCAAAAGAGTACTTTAAGCTATATGTAGAAAATAGACAAGATTTTATAAAACCGACTTTTTGGGCATTTGTGGCGTGGAGTTGTGAAAAATAATCTGTATTTATACGGATAATCAAGCTCTTTGGAAGAGGCAAAGTGGATTTCAAAGATCTTTTAAAACATCATCTTTAGTAAAAGAGCCCCTTAAAGGCTCTTTCAGATACAACTCGTCCTTGCTCGAGACAAAAAACAGAGTAGGAAAACTTTGCGTATAAAAAAGCTCTATTGGGTAACTGTTTTTATGCTCAAAAAAAGCAACAACGGCAATATCAACCTGCGGCAGATGACTCCAATCATCTTCCCAGCCATAGAGCAACTCCTCAAGACGCTCTTTAGTAAAAGGTACTCCCGTTAACTCCATGATGTTCTAGCAATTTTGATGTTCTGTTGTGATTTCTTCTGATTAGTGACCTCATCTTGCTAAAAGCTCATCAAGATTAAACGGCTTTGTCATATAATCATCTGCGCCTATATCAAGACCGTATATTTTATCTTCTATCGAATCTTTTGCCGTCAATATCAAAACAGAAATAGGATTTTTCTCTGCTCGTATATTTTTCAAAACTTCAAAACCGCTTTTATCGGGAAGTCCTATATCGAGTAAAACAATCTCATAAGCGGTTGATTTGATGCCATATAGCGCTTCATCAGCATCTTTTGCCCAATCTACGATATATCCCGACTTATACAGAGCATCTTTAAGGGCGCTGCCTATCATCTCATCGTCTTCAACCATCAATAGTTTCATTTTGTACCTCTAGCAATAGATCTATGTTCCACAAAAAGTGCAACTATCATCACTACAAAAAAGAATAGAGATGAGTACAAAGTACCTACGCCAATACCGCCATGAGCAGTGTCTTTAGTTAGAAAATCTCCAAATGTTGCCCCAAATGGTCTCGTTAGAACAAAAGCTAACCAAAAGAGCACTACAGAAGAGACTTTGGTGTAGTAATGAGTTACTACTATTGCTACAAGTATCGATCCGATTATCATCGCGCTATATGCAAAACCGATATTCAAATCATCTGCCAAGAAGTCCCCCAAAGCCGTTCCAAGGGTATTAGCAATCAAAAATGCACTCCAATAGTACATCTCACTTGATTTTGTAGAGATGAAATCCACATCTATACTTTTTTCTTTTTTGTACCAGACAAAAAGCGTTATCAACAATAGAGTAATGAGAAGCGCTGAACCTCCTAAATAGCCTAAATGCAGTGTTCTATCTATAAAGTCTGACACGGCAGTCCCTGCTATCGCACTTGCTGTAAATGTCGCCCAATAGAGAAATGTCTCATATCTAGCTATAGATATTTTGAGTGTGACAAGAATGCCAAAGAGAGCCAAAAAGATGGCTATAGTTGTACCGTATCCAAGATCAAATGTCATAGAAAACATATCAGCACCAGTCTCACCCAGTGTTGTTGAGGCGATTTTGATGACCCAGTATATGAGTATGATTTGCGGGACTCTGTTTACGATGGGGTGCTTCATCTATAATCCTTTTTTAAAAATTATACTAAAGATAGATGAAGCGAAGATGAATAGAGCTAGTCCTCTATTTTGTTTTCTATCACTTTTCCACTTGTGGCATCCACGCCTACTTCGTGCGTGATCTTACCTTTTTCTATTTCAAACGAGTGTCTAAGGTTGCCGCTTTCTCTCTCCAGCTCTTTTTTTTCTATTTTGCCATCGAATGCTTTAAGAGCAATCTTTTCTGCCTCTGCCATTTTGATGCTGGCTTGTTTTTCCAAATTTGAACCTTCATAAGCAAATGCTGATGATGCTATCACAAAAACTGTTAGCACTAATACGGTTTTTTGTTTCATTGTATAATACCCCAAACTGTCAAGATAACTTTTTTCATTATGGAAACTACCTTCATAATAAAGCTCTCCAAGCGTCTCACTCATAATCGCATGTTTCATAGATGAAGATAAGAAGTAGAATCTATTTGCTATCGTATAGCACGGTATTATAAGTGTACATTCATCTTGTTCTTCTACATGAGCGTATTGTCTCAACAGGTACTTAGTTACATCTTCATAATCTATTATGTTTTTAGCCTCTTCTTCACTAAGAACAGTTGATAAACGCACAAGATTTACATCAATATTTTCATTAACTGTAAACTCACCCTTGAGCAAAGTTTTATTCTGACCGACATGCTCACCGTCAGTATATATATGACCGACTTTATACTTATATCTCATCATCTCTGGAACAAGAAACCGGGAAAAGTATTTATTGGTTCTTATGTTTCTAAAAATTGCTTTGTAGTAGTTTGGATGTTCTTTTATATTGATGTCGGTGACTGTGACAAATTCAAAAGGCTGGTTTGGAAATTTTGAGAAGAAATCGAGGATTGCTGAATTGTTTTGTGACAAATCTCAATCCTCCAGTAACATTTATTCTTGTAGAGTAACTTTTGTTCTTGTAAATGACAATTACGTTCTATAATCCGCGTTTATCTTAACATACTCGTGTCCCAAGTCACAGCCGTAGGCTTTAAAACTGCCCTCTCCTATGCCTAAATCACACGAAATAGTAAATTTTTGGTGCTGCATAACAACTGCACACTTCTTCTCCATCTCGGCGTCAAAGAGTATCTCGCCTCTGTCATAAACGCACAGATTGTCAAACGAGACTTTTAGCTTCTCTTCGTACGACTCTACTCCGCTGGCACCTATCGTTGAGGCGATTCTTCCCCAGTTTGGGTCTTCTCCAAAGAGTGCAGTTTTTACAAGAAGCGAATCTGAGAGCGCTTTTGCGGCTATCTCCGCCTCTTTGTCATCTTTTGCACCTGTTACCTTGTAGGTTACAAGTTTTGTAGCTCCCTCGCCGTCTCTTACCATCTCTAGCGCTAAAAAGTGCATAACTTTAAAGAGTGCCTCTTTAAATGCCTCTTTATCGTAAGCTCCGCTTCTGCCGTTTGCCAAAACCAAAACAGTGTCGTTAGTAGAGGTGTCGCCGTCCACGCTTATGGCATTAAATGTCGTTGTTTTGACTTCATCAAGAGCCTCTTGCATCTCTTTTTTTGTAACTTTGGCATCGGTTGTAATAAAACAGAGCATAGTAGCCATCGCAGGGTTTATCATCCCTGCACCTTTTGCTATCGCTCCGATATTAAAACTGCTTCCATCATCAAGTTTAACCTTAAATGCTATCTCTTTTGCAAATGTGTCTGTCGTCATTATGGCTTTTGATGCACTTGCAGAGTCACGTTTACTTAAATCAAAAAGCTTCATGCCGTCAATAATTTTGGTTTTTGGAAGTCTGACGCCTATTACGCCTGTTGAGCTCATTATCGGATTTTTAACGCCTGATGGACAGTTAGAGAGCACCTCTTTTATATCCTCAACTCCTGCTTGCCCAGTCATTGCGTTTGCATTTTTTGAATTTATAACTATAAAGTTTGATTTAACATCGCCCATCTCTCTAAAGTGTCTAATAGGTGCCGCCATCATCTTGTTTGTCGTAAAAACAGAGGCTACTTCACACTCATCTTCACTATATATAAACGCCATATCTTTGGCATTCTCTTTTTTAAGACCGGCACTTACGCCATCGGCAAAAAAACCTTCACTTGCGCAGACTCCGCCGCTTGAATAGATTATATTATACAAATTTTAGCTCCTTGGATTTATCTCTTTTATTAACTAACTCTTTTAATATATCAAATCCTATAAATATAGACATTTGAACCAAAACAAGATGGATTTTAAACACTAAAGATTGAAAATATAACTCATTATTGAACATTATGTGGGGGGGGGTTGGGAGAAGTCTCCCAATGTAGAAAGTTTCGAATCTTCTCTATCTAAGAGATTCAAGATTGCGTCCTGTTAAACTTAAGAATTTTTCTTAAGTGTACGTAACTCTCTTGCAGAGATTTTAATCTTTTGAGATGTACCATCATCTAATGTGATGCGCACTGTTCTAAGATTTAGTAAAAAACGACGTTTTGTTCTGTTTTTAGCGTGTGAAACGTTATTTCCGCTCATTGGGCCTTTGCCACTTATAGCACATTTTCTTGCCATGGTTAGCTCCTTTTATTAGGTTTTAAAGTTGCGAATTATATCAAGCCCAAACAAAACTTCTGCTTAAGGGCAGTTGCAAATATTTTTTCTTTTTTTCTTTAGAGATGCCCTTAATATTTCTTTTATGCTTATGCGGGTAGAATAAAACAAAATTAAGAATATATGGCAAAAATGATAACAAAAGATAAAATAGATAGTTTCATAGAGAAGATTCCTCCGGCGCCAAAAATTTTAAATGAGACGATCGCTCTGCTTAATATCGGTGAATTAACAAAAGCTGCAAAGATTGCAGAGGGTGACTTAGCACTTAAATCGTATCTGAAAAGTATAGTAAACAGACCTATATACGGATTTAGAAATGAGGTTAGTGACATCTCCCAAATATTTGGAATACTTGGCGTTTCGCTATCACAACAGACGGTATATAACTATATGATAACTCTTTTAAGTCCAAAAAAATGGGTTTTATTTAAACTAAATGCTAAAACTTTTCATGAATTTCAGGCAAATTTATCAAAAAAATGGGAAACTATATTAAAACATTTAAACATTGATGATAAAAATATTTACGCGGCAATAAGCCTACTGCCGGCAAGTGTAATAGTCACAGAGGCTCTTTTTGCAGAGAAGATAGATGATGTAAATCTTTTAAGAACTACAAAAGCGCTTGATTTTAACACAATTCTTATTCGTCTATGCGGGGTTAGCCTTTTTGATATTTGTGAAAAAATCGCAAAAAAATGGGATATGGATGAGAGCATTGCTCAAATTATCCAAGCCTCATCCGGAGTAAAACCCTCCAGTGATGAAAGGATTAATAATATTGGAAAATGGATGCACCTCCTGCTTTTTTATGAACTTTCAAAGCCGGAGTTTATTGAAGCAGGATTAAATGATTTTGTTGATTTTCAAATTGAGTATATCAGCGACATATATGATGAATTTGCATCTCTTATGGGGGTTGAATGAAAGCCGTAGTAAAAAACGGGATTGCCGTTTTCTCGCCGCAAGGTTTTTTAGACGGAAACAGTTCGAACGCTTTTATGAGCATTGAGGACATTGAAGCCGCAACAAATCTAAAAGCAGACATGATTTTGGTCTCTTTGAAAAAAGTTGTTTTTTTTAACCGAAACGGTTTAGATATTTTTATAAAACTTTTTTTTAAAATCCGTAAAAAAAACCATGCAGTCGTTGGGTTTTGCGATTATGACGCTAAAAAATACGAGGCAATAAAAAGATTTTTTCACGATGAGCTTAATTTTTCACTTTTTAAAACTCTGGATATTGCTTACCTGTTTTCATCAAGTTTTAGAAATCAAAATAAAACTATTTTAATTTACAGCAGTGACAAATCTCAGCGTTCAGCCATCGCAATTGAGCTGCATGACGGCGGACATAACCCTGTTATCGCGCAATCAGAACAAGAGTTTAATGAAAAAAAAGAGAAAAAAGAAGCTTACGACTACATAATTGACTCTACTTTTTTAGGGCAGATGGGGCAAAAAGTTGCTACAAGAGTAACTGGAAATGCCATCATATATACAATCTCCTCTTTCTTGGATGTTGAAATTGGCGACAAATTCAACATTGAGTATCACAACAACTCTCTAAATGTGGGCTTTAGACTTTTTATTTTTGATGCTTATAAAGTTATTAGCATGAATGTTCACGCCCTTAACTTTTTTTCCAAGCTTGCAAGTTCAGCTGCAGAATACAACGCAAGTATCTGTTTTGTCGGAATGAAATTCGATAAAACTCCAGAAATCTTTAGAGAGACCATGGAAGATGCAGGGATACTTTTTTATGCGCAAATGGATGATATTTTAGAAAATAAAGAACTTCTAAAAGAGCTTGGCGCAAGCAGTGCCTCAAATGTTAAAAACAGAAGAGTTTTAAATAAAGCAACGGTGCTAGAACTACCGAAATTTATTGATGCCACTGTTATAACGTTAGAGATGATGACAAATGCGAAAGCAGTAAAAGAAGCAGCGAGCGTTCACAACCTAATCATTGAAGACAAAAAGGGCAAAATAGCAAGTTCAATAGGCTACTATGGAGACATTGACGGTATGGTTATTTTAGTTTTTCCACAAGGTATTGCTAAAAAGGCTTGTGAGCTTCTCATCGGCGAAAATACGGATGATATGGAACTTATTTTGGACACCTTGGCAGAACTTGTAAACATAGTAGGCGGGAAAATAAAAACTCTTCTGGCAGATGAATTAATCAATGTAAGCATAACGCTTCCAAGGACATATCAAGATGTGGACAGCCTACTTGAAGTTGTCGAAAATAGAAGAGGCGTTCAGGTAGATTTATCATTTAACGGTGATAAATTTCTCTTTTTCTTAACTAGATAAAAGCTATAAAATTGTAGAATTTCGCAATTAAAAAAGGAATATTGATGAAAGTAGCGCCTAGTATTTTATCTGCTGATTTTGGCAACCTCCAAAGGGACGTTGAAGCCATTTGCAATGCTGGCTGTGATTTTGTACATGTAGATGTGATGGACGGACATTTTGTCCCTAACTTAACCATTGGACCTGTCGTAGTCTCTGCAATCGCAGCATGTGCTACAAAACCTCTTGATATTCATCTTATGGTTGAGAACAACACTTTTTTTGTTGACCTTTTTGCTCCGTTAAAACCAGAATATATCTCTTTTCACATAGAGGAAGAGAAGCATCCTCATAGACTTATCCAAAAGATTCGCTCGCTTGGTATAAAACCTGCGATTGTGCTTAATCCTCATACTCCGCCGGAATCAATTGAATATCTGCTTGGAGATTTGGATATGGTTCTTTTAATGAGCGTTAATCCGGGTTTTGGCGGACAGAGTTTTATAGAGAGCGTTGTGCCAAAAGCAAAAAAACTGAGTGCCATGAGAGATAAAATAAATCCAAACTGCCTTATTGAAGTTGACGGCGGAGTCAGCAACAAAAATATCCAGATGTTAAAAGATGCCGGTGTTGATATTGTCGTTGCAGGAAGCTATGTATTTAATCATGCAGACAAAAAAGAGGCTATTGCTTCTTTAAAAATTTAACTATGCGCGTCAAGATTTGCGGAATTACATCTTATGAAGATGCGATGATAGCAATAGAAGCAGGAGCAGATGCTTTAGGCTTTGTTTTTTATGAAGAATCCCCTAGATATATATCACCGCTTGAAGCTAGAAATATTATAAAAAAACTGCCTCCCTTTGTAGAAAAAGTTGCCCTCTTTGTAAATAGCGACGCTCAAATAATCAACTCCTACTGCCAAGAGGCGGGAGCAACACTCGCACAAATCCATTTTGAAGCTCCAGAGAAGCTGTATGAACAATTGTTCGTTCCTTATATAAAAGTTATTCGCGCCAAAGAGGCTAAAGATATTTTGCAATTTAGCGATGAGTACAGACTTGTAGACGCTTACTGCGAATCATTCGGCGGAAGCGGAAAAAGATTAAATTTAGAGTGGTTTGATGGAGTTGATTGCTCTAAAATAATCATTGCAGGCGGTCTAGATGCGCAAAACGTAGCATTGGTTAAAAAATACGGCTTTTATGGGGTTGACGTAAGCAGCGGAGTAGAGCTCTCTTATGGCAAAAAAGATGCATTTAAAGTTAGAGAATTTATAAAAAATGCAAAGCAATAATTTATGATTCTTAATGAGCCAAACTTCTCCCTAGACGCAAAAAGTATTCATAAATTATCAACAAAAGGTCTCTCTTTAAAAACATTAAAAGAGCAGATAGATGAAGATTTAGATTTTTTACTCCAGCTTTGGCACTCTCAAGGTTTAGAGCTTATAAAACATCAAGGCTCTTTTTATTTTGCTACGAAATTTATCCCCATAAAAGATGCAATATTTTGCATAGTCGACATCGAGACAAACGGGTCAAAAATAGATAAACACCAGATAATTGAAATCGCTGCAGTAAAGGTAAAAAACGGCATAATTATTGACAGCTACGAGTCGCTTGTTAACTGCAAAGAGATAAATCCGCATATTACGGAGATAACAGGTATAACCGTTGAAGACACAAAGGATGCACCGGTCCTTAAAAAAGTTATGTATGATTTTAAAACTTTTTTGGGAGATGCCGTATTTGTCGCACATGATGTAAAGTTTGACTACAAATTCATATCTTTAAGTATGCAAATGATTGGTTTGGCGCCGCTTCTAAACAGAAGCTTGTGCTCGCTCTCCTTAGCAGAGAGAACCATTGAATCTTACAGATATGCTCTCTCATATCTGAATGTATCGTTTAATCTAAATCCGGATGCGGTTCATCATAGAGCTATGAGTGATGTAATGACAACTTATGAACTTTTTAAATTATCACTGGCTAATTTAGATGATGAAAGTATAGTGGTTGTTGAGGATCTTATAAGATTTTCAAAAGAGGCAAAGAGATTGAAAAAACCAAAATTTGACCCTCTCTTGGAGAGTCAAGAGTAATTTACTCGCTGTAAGCTCCGACGCCTACAAGTTTTTTGTATCTTGCATCCATTCTCTCTTCATCTGACATTTGACGAAGCTTTGCAAGCTCTGTTAAAAAGTACTCGCCGATTGCAGCGGCAGCACCGTCTTTGTCCCTGTGAGCACCTATTAACGGCTCATCAATAATATCATCTATGAGGTCTAGCTCTTTTAAATCACCACTTGTAATCTTCATAGCATTTGTTGCGGCTTCAGCTTTTGCAGGATCATTCCATAAAATTGCAGAACAACCCTCAGGAGAAATAACGCTAAATACAGAGTATCTCATCATCGCCAATTTGTCAGCTACGCCGATGGCAAGTGCGCCGCCGCTCCCACCCTCTCCGATAACCACCGAGATTGTTTGAGTATTTAGCTGCGAGAGTTCAAGCAGATTTCTAGCAATCGCCTCGCTTTGGTTTCTCTCTTCTGCTCCAATACCAGGATACGCACCCGGAGTGTCAATGAGCATAAGAACAGGTATATTGAACTTCTCAGCCAGTTTTGCAGCACGCAAAGCTTT
The DNA here is from genome assembly GCA_041654255.1 of Sulfurimonas sp. Classification (GTDB taxonomy): domain Bacteria; phylum Campylobacterota; class Campylobacteria; order Campylobacterales; family Sulfurimonadaceae; genus Sulfurimonas. Next base: position 56,515 of record JBAZDX010000010.1, on the reverse strand, counting down.
TCTATACCCCTCAGGATGAGGCATGCCAAAATTTCTTTTTATCTTATTTTTGGTTCCGCGCCCTTTTTGTTCGCCGATAACCATAACTTTTTCACCGCCGATATAACCCAAGTAGCAAAGGATAGCTGCATCATCACGGAAGTGTCTATCTCCGTGTATCTCATACTTGTCTCTCATGATTAAGTTAATATAATCAAGTGCATAAGGTCTATCCACATGGCGTGCTAATTGAAGCTGTTGAAAAGGAGAGAGATTGTTGAATATCTTTGAAACTTCTTTATCCAGATTCTCCTTGAGCAGCTCAACTGCGCCATCGTCATGACGAACTTGCGCAGATATGATATCCTCTTGAATAAACTTTATTTTATGTTCAAAATCTAAATATGTTGCCAAACCGGAATCCTTATACTTAGATTTTTCTAAAGATTAAAACGCCGTTTGTCCCGCCAAAACCAAACGAGTTGCTCATGACAGTAGTCAACTCGGCTTTTCTAGCGCTATTTGGAACAATATCTAAATCACAATTTTCATCAGGTGTTTCATGGTTTATTGTCGGAGGAATTATTCCATCACGCATAGCCATTAAACAAACAACAGCTTCTATACCGCCCGCTGCACCAAGACAGTGACCTATTTGTCCTTTAATTGAACTCATCGGAGGACAATTCTCTTTACCACCAAGAAGGTCTTTAACGGCAGCTGTTTCGTTTTTGTCATTTATAGGAGTACTTGTTCCGTGTGCATTTACATAATCAAGCTTAGGTTTGCCAGCCATATTGTATGCAGCTTTCATTGCACGAGCAGGACCGTCAAGGCTTGGCGTAGTTATGTGACTTGCATCACCGCTTTCGCCAAATCCGATAATCTCTCCATATATATTTGCTCCGCGTGCAATTGCATCTTCATATACTTCTAACACGAGTGCAGCAGCTCCCTCACCCATAACAAAACCGTCACGGTCTGCATCAAACGGTCGAGAAGCTTTTTTCGGCTCTTCATTTCTTGTTGAAAGTGCCTTCATAGAAGCAAAACCGCCAACACCCGCACCTGTAATAGCACACTCGGCTGAAACAACCAGCATTTTGTCTGCTCCACCGCAAACAATTGTCTTAAAGGCTTCACTTATAGAATGGGTTCCAGCAGCGCAAGCTGTAACGCTTGAGAGGTTTGGACCTTTTGTCCCATGCTCAATAGACACAAAACCGCCAAGCATATTTACAAGCGCACCAGGGATAAAAAACGGGCTTATTCTTCTTGGACCTTTTGTCTCAATAATGATAGAGTTCTTCTCAATTGACGGGAGTCCGCCGATACCAGAAGCTGCACTTATTCCAAATCTGTCCATATCGGTACCTTCAGGAATCTTAGCATCAAGCATCGCCTCTTGAGCCGCTTTTAAACCAAGATGGATAAATCTGTCGGCTTTTTTAACCTCTTTTGCATCCATAACAGTCTCTGGGTCAAAATTTTTAACCTCACCTGCGATTTTTACGCTGTAATTCTCTGGATCAAAAAGAGTAATAGTATCTATCCCACATTCACCATTGCACATAGCTTTAAAAGAACTCTCTTTATCATTTCCAACTGCATTTATCATGCCTAACCCAGTAACTACAACTCTTTTCATCAATATCTCCGTATAAAATATAAAATACTTTTTAGAAACCAGAAAAACTGACCACTAAAAAATATTAACTACTGAGGATTCCTCAGTAGAATTTTTAGATAACTACTTGCTTTCGATATAATTAACTACGTCTCTAACAGTTTGAATTTTTTCCGCTTCATCATCAGGAATTTCGATATCAAATTTCTCTTCAAGTGCCATTACTAATTCAACTACATCAAGGCTATCAGCACCTAAATCTTCAACAAACTTTGAGTCCTCTTTAACTTCATCAGCGCTAACGCTTAATTGCTCAACTACTACTTCTTTAATATCGTCTAAAAGTGCCATTCTAGCTCCTATGTTTTATGTGTAAAATCTCGTAATTGTAGCATATTTAACTTAAATAAACTAACAATTTGCAAAGAAAAAAAGGAGCCTATTGTTGCTTCTACCTCTTAAATAGAACTCTTTTCACGGTAGTTTAATGCTCTTTTTTTATCTTTGCACTTAGCAAATAACTCTTTTTATTTTTGGCTTATGCCATATTCATTCCGCCGTTTACTTTTAGCGTCTCTCCCGTAATATAGCTCGAGTGGTCTGAGAGTAAAAATGCTGTCGCCTCTGCCACTTCAGCAGGATTTCCAAAACGCCCCATCGGGATTTTAGATGTAAAACTGTTTTTCACCTCATCGCTTAAAACATCCGTCATCTCCGTTGCGATAAACCCTGGAGTTATCGTGTTGTAACGGATACCGCTAGTTGCAGCTTCAAGTGCAAAACTCTTTGTCATGGCAATCACGCCGCCCTTGCTTGCAGAGTAGTTTGTCTGACCTGCATTTCCAGTTTCGCCCACGATTGAAGCAATGTTTACGACTGAACCGAATTTCTTCTTTCGCATCACTTTCATCGCTTCACGACAACCAACAAAACATGAGAGAAGGTTTGCGTTGATTACCGACATAAAATCTTCGCTCTTCATTCTAAGTGCGAGTTTGTCGTTTGTGATTCCTGCATTATTTACAAGGTATGAAAGTTCGCCATCGCAATCAACGATAGTCTTTATCGCATCCACAAATGCATCTTCACTGCTTACATCAAAACCGATAACCGCCGCACTTCCGCCAGCCGCCTCAATAGCATCTTTTATAGCATCCGCTTCCGCTGCACCGCTTCTGTAGTTAATCCAAACTTTAAGTCCGTATGTTGCCAAAACCTTTGCTATCTCTGCACCGATACCTCTGCTTGAACCAGTTACCAAAACATTTTTTCCGCTAAATTTCATACTATTTTCCTTTAATTTTATTTTTTATACCAGACTATGATCCATCTCTGATGGAATCTCTAAACCCATAAGTTTTAAAACAGTAGGCGCGATGTTGTTAAGAGCACCGTTTTCAACTTTCGTAACACCCTCTGCCTCAACAAAACACCAAACTTTTCCGACCGTATGATTTGTTAAAACATTTCCCTCATCATCCCTCATCTCTTCGCAGTTTCCATGGTCTGAAGTAATAACAACCGCGTAACCCTTTTCTTTTGCTTTTTGCAAAATCTTGCCAAGTTCGGTATCCACGGCAGTTACGGCAATCTTTGCCGCTTCAAAATCGCCTGTATGCCCGACCATATCGCCGTTTGCAAAATTTACAATTACAAAATCATACTCATCATCCATGGCTTTTAAAACCACATCGCCTACCTCTGCCGCGCTCATCTCTGGCTTTTGGTCGTAAGTTTTTACATTTGGAGATGGGATTAGAACTCTAGTCTCATTCTCATACGGCTCATCAATTCCGCCGTTAAAAAAGAACGTCACATGCGCATATTTCTCAGTCTCTGCGGTGTGAAGCTGTCTAAGTCCTGCTTTTGAAATAACCTCGGAGAGAGTGTTTATCGGCGAATCTTTTAAAAACAAAACAGGATAAGAAAAACTTTTATCATACTCCGTAATCGTTGCAAGATTTACTTCAATATGTGACTTTGAAAATCCGCTGAAATTTTTATCCGCTATTGCAGTTACAATCTCTCTCATTCTGTCGCTTCTGAAGTTAATCGTCAGAACACTGTCCCCATCTCTCATTCCCTCATATCCGCTGAATGCAATCGGCTCTATAAACTCATCCGTCTCACCTTTAGCGTATGATGCATCGATATACTCTGATGGCAACATGTCGGTTTTTGGCGTTGCATCTACAATCGCCCCATACCCTTTTTGAACTCTCTCCCAGCGGTTATCCCTATCCATGGTAAAAAAACGACCTGAAATCGTAGCTATTTTTATATTTTTATTTACATGTAGATTTACCTGCTCTAAATACTTTTTTGCAGAGGTAGGAGAGACATCCCTGCCATCTGTAATAAGATGCAAAAAGACCTCTCTGTTCTCTTTTGCCGCCAAATCAGCTATGCCCATAAAATGGTCTATATGCGAATGAACTCCACCGTCACTCATAAGCCCTATAAGATGCAGTCTGTTCGATTTTGCCAAAAGATTTTTAAACTCGGCATTATCCTTAAATCTATTCTCGCTCAGAGCAAGAGATATCTTTACCAAATCCTGATATAACACCCTCCCGCTTCCAATGCTCATATGCCCAACTTCAGAGTTGCCCATTTGACCCTCTGGAAGTCCTACGCTTAGTCCAAAAGTGTCAATCAAAGAGTGCGGAGTGCTTTCAAAAAGTTTGTCATAAGTAGGTTTTGTTGCGTTATAAAACGCATTATATTGCGTCTTTGAGCAGTAGCCGATACCGTCCGTTATGACCAAAACAGTTTTTTTTGTCAATTTTTTTCCTTATAACAAAAGTTTTATGCAATTATACTATAATGTCATTTTTTATTCATTATACGTTAAAGGAACTGCTACTTGCTGTACTGGCTATCGGAAATACTACATGTAAACCTACTTGGATATATCACAATACGCGCTGGGATAGCCTTCTTTTTAGCTCTATTTTTCACACTATTTTTAATGCCTCGTTTTATCAGATGGGCACAAAAAACTTCCAGTGTTCAACCAATTAACGAATGGGCGCCCGAGCGTCATCAAGGCAAAGCAAAAACACCTACAATGGGTGGAATAGTTTTTATTTCTGCAACTATTTTGGCTTCTCTGATAACTATAAAATTTTCAAATGCTTATGCTCTGGGCGGAGTTATTACCCTGATTTTATTTGCTCTAATCGGTTTTAAAGATGATTTTGCCAAAATCAAAAAAAATCAAAATCTAGCAGGGTTAAAAGCTCGAACCAAATTACTGTTGCAGATTATTTCGGCGCTTTTGGTGGCAACTTTTTTGTATCTGCTCTCCGATTTTAACACAAACCTTTACGTTCCATTCGTAAAAAATCCTGTTTTAGACATGGGTCTTTTCGCTGTTGCTTTTTGGGTTATCGTGATAATTGCGACATCAAACGCGGTAAACCTGACTGACGGACTTGACGGTTTGGCTACAGTTCCCTCCGTCACGGCTCTTACCTCTTTTAGCATTATTATCTACATCACTGGAAATGTCACTATAAGCACATATCTTTTGATGCCTCACATAAACATAGGAGAGGTGGCAATTGTCTCAAGTGCCTTAATAGGGGCTTTAACCGGCTTTTTGTGGTACAACTGCCATCCTGCCGAAGTTTTTATGGGAGACAGCGGTTCGCTTACAATCGGTGCATTTCTTGGCTACTTGGCAATAATCTCAAAAAGCGAGATTCTTCTTCTCTTGATAGGTTCTATATTTGTAATAGAAACACTCTCGGTAATACTGCAAGTGGGAAGCTATAAACTTAGAAAGAAGAGGGTCTTTTTGATGGCGCCAATCCACCACCATTTTGAGATGAAACAGTGGGCGGAGAACAAAATAATCGTGCGATTTTGGATTATAGCTACACTCTCCAACGTCATCGCGCTAATCACTCTAAAGATTCGCTGATGCAAAGAGTCTCTCTTTTTGGCTACGGCAAGACGACAAAGGCACTGACTAAACTCTACCCAAATGCCGTATTTTATGATGATAAGTGCACAAAACCATTCAAAGACGAAAACGGTTTTAAGGTAAGACCAGCGTCTGATTTTAATCCATTGTATTCAGATTTAGAGATTCCGTCTCCCGGGATTCCTCCGTTTAATCCTCTGATACAAAAAGCAAAAAATCTCATAAGCGAATATGACTGCTTTGCAAACACTGCGCCTCTTAGCGTCTGGATAAGCGGAACAAACGGTAAAACTACTACAACTCAGATGATGCAGCATCTCTTAAAAGACAAGGGCTCACTAGAGGGCGGAAACATAGGAACGCCGCTTGGAGAGTTAGACCAAAATGCTTCTATGTGGATACTTGAGACCAGCTCTTTTACCATTCACTATACAAACATGGCCTCTCCAAACATATATGTTTTACTCCCCATAACGCCTGACCATCTTAGTTGGCATGGAGATATGCAAGAGTACATAAATGCAAAACTAAAACCTGTTTTAGGGATGCGTGAGGGCGAAGTAGCAATAATCCCAGAAGCGTACAAAGATGTAAAAACATCGGCGCATGTAGTTACATACAGAGATGAGAATGATTTGGCTTCACATTTTGGTATTGATAAAGAGATGGTAAATTTCAAGGGTGCTTTTTTGATGGACGCACTTTTGGCAATGGTGGTTGACAAAATACTTTTTGACAGGGTAGATTATCCTAAAATAAACTCCTTTATAATAGATCCGCACAGACAAGAGGAGCTAAGAGACTCCAAAAATCGCTTGTGGGTAAACGACACAAAGGCAACAAACCTTGATGCAACCATTGTAGCACTTAAACGCTATAAAGAGCAGCATGTGCATCTTATTTTGGGCGGAGATGACAAAGGCGTTGACTTAAACGAACTCTTTGTATATCTGCAAAATTGTGATGTTAAAATCTATAACATCGGCTCCAACAAAGAAAAACTCTCAAATCTCGCGCGTGAATACGGAGTGGAGTTTGAGCTTTGCAAAAACCTCGCCGATGCAGTTGCAAAAATAGACAAGAATCTAAAAAATTACGAAGTTGCCCTGCTCTCTCCAGCAGCCGCAAGTCTTGATGAATTTACCTCATACGCACATAGAGGCGACTTATTTAAGAATGCAGTAAAAGAGCTGTGATGACGAAAATAGCGATACTCGCATCCCACAATGGAAGCGGGTTCAGTGCGCTTTATGAAGCTGCTTTAAAAAAAGAGATAAATATCGAAATAGTCTTGGTTATATCAAACAACTCCAATGCGGTTGCTTTACAAAATGCCGCCAACTATGGGATTGATTGTTTTGCAATCAACTCAAAAACAGATGAAAATCCCGATGAAAAAATAGAAGAGCTTTTGCATAAGTACGGCTGTAAATATCTATTTTTATCAGGCTATATGAAAAAAGTCGGTGATAATATAACAAAAAATTTTCAGGTCATAAACTCCCATCCAGCGCTTCTTCCAAAATATGGGGGAGCAGGAATGTACGGTCGCCATGTCCATGAAGCGGTTATCAATAACTGTGAAAAAGTGAGCGGGGTAACCATTCACGAGGTAAACAGCGAGTATGACAGCGGAAAAATCATTTTACAAAAAGAGCTAAAGTTGAGCATTGACGAGAGCGTAGATTCACTAGAAGAGAAAATCAAAAAACTTGAGCAAATGGCAATTGTGGAAGTGTTTAAAAAAATCTTACTTTAATCTCTCGCATTACATATATGTAAGCTAACTTTCAGTCCTTACAAGCTACAATTGCGCTCTTTAAAAGATGGCCCATTAGCTCAGTCGGTAGAGCAGTAGACTGAAAATCTGCGTGTCCTTGGTTCGATTCCGAGATTGGCCACCACTTCTTTGTATCACATTCACTCTAAGATTTAATTAACATTATTTAGCACCGACTTTTAGCAACACAACCTTAGTTGTTTTAAGAAAAATAACAAAATCAATCCACAAAGACCAGTTTTGTATATACCAAACATCCAAATTTACTCTCTTTTTAAAAGTTAACTCATTTCGCCCGCTTACCTGCCACAAACCCGTAAGTCCGGGGTTTACCTTAAGTATTACCTCTTTATTCTCTTCGCCTATATCATTAAGCTCCTCGGGCATATATGGTCTTGGACCTATGAGATTCATATCACCTTTTAGTATGTTATAAAATTGTGGAAGTTCATCAAGCGATGTTTTTCTTAAAAATTTACCGACTTTTGTGATGCGCGGGTCATTTTTATACTTATGGTATTTATTAAAGTGCTCTGTCTCATGGGGATTTTTTAGAAGATACTCCTCAAGTATATTTTGAGAATTTTGATACATGGTACGATATTTATAACACTCAAAAAGTCTAGAATCTTTGCCAAGTCTTTGCTGTTTAAAAAAAGTCTCTCCACTTGAATCCATTTTTATAAAGTAGCGAATAAAAAAATGCAAAATCAGAGCAAACGGGAAAAGCGTTATCGTAATTGCTTTTTCAAAAAGATATTTTATAAATATATTTTTATAGTTTAAAAGCCTATTTTCAATATGGATTGCAGAAAATCTTATGTTTGAAAAATCAACTATAGTCGTATGCGAAAAATCTAAATAAGGAATAAGAAAAATATCTTTTGTATTGTGAGAAAACTCTCTCATTGTCTCTTTTAGTGTATCTATATCAAACCCTCTTGAAGAGATTATGACTATATCATATATATCATCATTGACGCTATACCCGAAGTACCAATTTTTATCTATCTCATTGCCTATAATTTTATAGTTCTCCTCATCTGCTACTATTTTTACGCTAAGTTTAAAGAAATCAAACGAAAAAAGGATTTTTTTAACAAACCTCTTAAAAACCAGTGTAACAAAAATAGCTATTAGAAAAAAGTTTAATATAAAAGACGGTGGATATTCGTCAAAGACTTTGGCAAGAGATATAACGGTGAAAATAACAAAGAAAGAGAAAAAAAATCCTTTGAGAACTCTTTTGGCGTCGCCCCAAAAATCATACCTGAGCAGATATATTTTTTGCACGGTAAAAGTTAAAATTATGAAAATAAAAATCCACAAATAACTAGAGATATCTACAGACTTACCTTCTATGTACTCCACGATTTTAAAAGAGAAATAGAGTGCTAAAAAGTCTGCTGCCACAAGTAAAAAAGTAAGCAGATAAAAAGAAGGATTAAATTTAAAACTGTTCATAAGTTTCATTATACTTCAAAACTATTTATAAACTCTTTTATCTCGTCTTTAAATCTTTTTGTGTTGTATACTTGAACATTCTGTGAAATTGATGCAAAATCAAAAATTTGGTTTTCAAATCTACAAACAGCTTCCACAATATCCTCTTTTGTCTGTTTAAGAAAATGCACTCCGCTTTTGCCCTCTACAACCGTCTCCGCAGTACCGCCAACACCCAAAGCGATAACAGGAGTTCCGCACGCCATCGCTTCTATGGGAACTATTCCAAAATCCTCAATTGCCGCATAAACAAACGCTTTTGCTCTTTGCATATGCTCTATCAATATCTCTTTTTCTTGGTATCCAAGCACAAAAATATTTGCTTTTGCAATCTTCTTAATAGCTTCATACTCTTCACCGCTGCCTATAACTACGAGTTTTTTATCACTCATCTCATTAAATGCTTCTACGATAAGTTTAGTTTTTTTATAAGGAACAAGTCTTGAAGCGCTTAAGTAAAAATCCTCTTTGTTTGGATTAAATGTAAAATTTTGCGTATCAACAGGCGGATAAATTACAACCGAATCTCTCTTATATATTCTTTTAATTCTCTCTTGCACAAAAATCGAATCGGCTATAAAACAGTCAACCCTGTCTAATGTTTTTATATCCCATTTTCTGATATATTTAAGTGTAGTTTGTACAAAAAGCTTTTTTGGCTGCTTTAAATTTGCAGTGTACTCATCGTACAAATCCCAAGCGTAGCGAATAGGCGTGTAGCAGTAAGATATATGCAGCTGATTTTTATGCTTTTTTACGCCTTTTGCCACTGCCCACGAACTGCTTATTATTAAATCATAGCCGCTTAAGTCAAAGCTCTCAATTGCCATTGGAAATAGAGGAAAATAGCTCCTGAAATGTTTTTTTGCAAGGGGGAGTTTTTGAATAAATGATGTTGTGGCATATTTTCCGCCAAGCACCGCTCCTCTCTCTTTGTCGTCTAAAAAATCTACCAGAGAAAAAATATCGGCATCAGGATAGATATCTATCAAAGCTTTTAAAACCTTTTCGGCACCGGCATTTGTTACTAGCCAGTCGTGAACTATAGCTACTTTCAAATTGATGTTGCTTTTAAATGTCTAGGCATTAAACATTTCTCTGAGAGTGTATTTAAACTCTTTTTGTTCTACTTCGCCGATTAGTTTAAAAAGTTTTTTAATTGAACCTGTCAGGCTTTTTATCTCGCCTTTTCTTACAAATGCAGGATTGATTTTAACCTCTATTTTATAACCAGATATCTCATTCATCATATCTATAACATCCAAAAGCTTTATGCCTCTGTTTGAGCATATATTTACAACTTCCGACGAAATAGAAGATTCTAGGAGTTTTTTATAAATTTCACATACATAACCGACATCGTTAAACTCCCTGCTTACATGTAGATTGCCTAATTCAACCTCTTTTTTATTCTCTCTAAAATGTTTTACGATTTTTGGTATGAGAAAATGCTCTGCCTGAGAGATACCCGTATAGTTGAACGGTCTTGTTATTATGATATTTAGTTTGTTAAAGTAATTTTTTGCCAAACACTCCATTGCATATTTGCTGGCTCCATAATGGTTTGTAGGCTGGGGACAGAGCGATTCATCGAGAATTTTTAATCCTTGATTGCCATAGATAGTAGCACTGCTTGCCAATATAACTTTTGCAGGATTTAACTCAAGCTCAATCAGGCTATCAAGTATATTTGTAGTGCCTATTGTGTTTACTCTATAAAACTCTTCGCTATTATCAAATGCTGCAAAAGAGATACCGGAGAGATGTATAATAAAGTCCGGCTTTATGTTGTTTAACACAATCAACAAATCACTTTTTTTAGTAATGTCGCATTGATATTTTTTATCTCCTCTTTGAAAAAGGGATGTTCCATAAACATCATATCCAAGTTTTTCAAGATATGATGAGAGATGAACCCCTGTAAAGCTGTCTATACCGGTTATTAGGACTTTTTTCATAAATTAAAAACTAAATCCTATCTCATTTCGTTTTAAATCTTCTTTTACCATCATGGCACACAGCTCTTCAAGCGTGCATTTTGGTTCCCATCCAAGCTCATCTTTTGCTTTTTGAGGATTGCCGATAAGAAGCTCAACCTCGGCAGGTCTGTAGAACTTTGGATTTACTCTTACGACTGTTTTGCCGCTTGCTTTGTCAATTGCAACTTCATTTTCATCACTGCCCTTAAACTCAAGCTCGATACCCGCTGCCCTAAATGCCATAGTCACAAAATCTCTTACCGTCTCGGTTCTGTTTGTAGAGAGTACATAAGTGTCTGGCTTTGAAGCTTGAAGCATCAAGTACATTCCCTCAACATAATCTTTTGCAAACCCCCAATCCCTCTTAGCGTCCATATTTCCAAGTTCTAAAACATCAAGTTTGCCGAGTTTAATCTTTGCTATGCTGTCTGTTATTTTTCTTGTAACAAATTCCCTTCCTCTTAAAGGTGATTCATGGTTAAATAGTATTCCGCTGCATGCAAACATATTATAAGATTCTCTGTAGTTTATAACCATCCAGTGGGCATAAAGTTTTGCAACCCCATAAGGGCTTCTAGGATAAAATGGAGTACTCTCTACTTGAGGTATTTCTTGAACAAGTCCAAACATCTCCGATGTACTTGCTTGATAGAATCTTATTTTTGGATTTACAATGCGAATAGCTTCAAGCAGATGTACGCATCCAAGTCCTGTTATGTGAGCAGTTGCAAGCGGCTGTTCAAAAGAGACGCCTACAAAACTCTGCGCTGCAAGATTGTATATCTCATCCGGTTGTATATCCATAACCATTCTTATACTGTTTGCCTGATCCGTCAAATCATACTCAACCAGATGAAGATTAGGATTGTTTTTAATTCCTAGCTCTTCCATACGCCAAAAATTCACAGAGGAGGTTCTTCTGTAAGTCCCATATACCATATAACCTTTTTCTAAAAGAAGCTCTGCAAGATACGCTCCATCTTGCCCTGTAATTCCGGTAACTATAGCTTTTTTCATTTTTTGTCCTTATTCAACCAATTTATCTAATAAACCAATATCTTTAAAATTATCTGTAACCATCAGCAGTCCGATGTATGAATTAACCATCTCATATATATTTTCTATATATTTATACTTAACTTCATACAGTTTATTTTTTGCATCATTTAAATCTATAATGCTCTTTAGTCCATGCTCATACCCCTGCTCAATTGCTTTGACATAAAGTTCAGCTGACTGAAATGCGTCATTATACATTGACACAGATTGTGCTGAAGCCTCAAAAATAGCTAAATACTCATCATACGCAACTTGAGTCTCTTTTTTTACCTTTTCCAAATCTTCATTTGACGCCATATACATAAGCTTTGCGGAATCAACTTTTGAAGAGACGTAACCGCCGCTGTATATTGGCAGATTTAAACTAAGCATAGCATAGGATATGCTATTATACGCCGCATCCACCGTTGGTGTATCAGTACCATATTTTGTGTACGACATATCAAAAGTTACTTTAGGCAAATGCCCTGCTTTGGCGTTTTGTACGTCTGCTTTTGAAACTTCAACGGCTGCCTGAGCTTGTCTGATTTTTAAACTCTCTTGCAACCTCTCATCACTAACAACTCTCTGCTTCATCTGTTCTATTGTATCTGAGATTTGCTTGTTAGACTCCATTTTTGGCAATTCATAAGCAGTCTCTCCGATGTACTGCTTGAATTTTAGATTATAAACATTAAACAATTTATTCTCTTTATCAAGCTCTATTTGCGCTGAGGCATACTCAACTCTCATTTGGAGCAGATCCATTTTATTTGATAAATTCAGCTCATATCTTTTCGTTAACTCTTCAAGTTTAGATTTGTTATATTCTAAATATGACTCTAATAAATTTATTTTATTTTTTGATTTTAAAACATCAATATATACATTAAAAAGGTCTTGTGCCAACTTCTCTTTTTCAAGTTCAGCTCTAGTTTGGGAGTATTTGCTTCTAGATTCTTGCAAATCTACTCTTGTATAGACATCAGGATTGTAAACCGCTTGTCTAGCCATAAACGAATAACTTATCAAACCTTGTCTTGTTGTATTGTTTGACGGGTTTGACACATACTCTGACTTTTTATATGATGCGGATACATTTATTTGAGGATAAAGCTGCGCATCTTCTTGATTTATTTTTTCTTTGTCTGCTTCTGAGACGTAAACAGCTGAGCGGACACCGTTTGCATTTTCAAGAGCCAACTCATAAGCTCTTGAAAAATTTAAGACTTCAGCTTCAGCAGTGCCAAAAGAGAGCCCTGCAAGGAACAAACAAAGTAGATATTTATTCTTCATTAAAGCTCCTGTCGAGCATATCTGTAAAAGGCTTCACAAGGTAACTGAGCGCCGTTCTGTCCCCTATTTTAATCATAACATCCGCAGGCATACCAGAAACAAGAACAAAATCATACTCTTTAAGAAGCTCCAAGCCATCTTTTGTTACTTCTATCTTTGCTTCATAATAAGGCATTTTGCTTGCTTCATCCATAAAAGCATCTGCCGACACATGAATAACTTTCCCTTCTATTGGATGCGCCTGCTTCATGTTAAATGCCGGAAACATGATATCCGCCAATAAGCCAACCCTTACTTTGTCAATATCCGTAGTTTGTACTTTTGCTATGACTAAAAGTTTTGCATCTTGCGGAATAACTTCAAGCAGCGGTTTACCAGGGCTTATAACACCTCCGACCGTGTACAGGTTAAGCCCCAGTATCGTTCCATCTATCGGCGATGTAATAGTTGTTCTGCTTAAAACATCTTCATTTGCAATGATTTTGGATTTTAGGTCCGAAATACGTGTTTCTGCCTCTACAAATTTTTGTAAAGTTTCATTTTTAAACTCTTTTTCTCGTAAAAGTTTTTGTGTTTTAACTTCATTTATTTGCTCTTTTAGTTTTGCTATTTCAGATTTTGTGTTTGCCAAATCTCCCTCAACCATATTTTGTTCTCGTTGGAGCTCTCTTATTTTTAGTTTGTCAACAAGTCTTTGCTTATACAAATCTTCCCACTCTAAAATCTCTTCAGAGATAGATTTTAACCTATTTTGTTTGCTATTGACTAACGAGCTCAATCCATCGATTTGACTTTGAAGTTGCACTATTCGGTTGTTTGTGATTGCTGTTTCATCTTCAATGGATTTATTTGTTGAGATAAAAATATTTTTTTGATTTTTTATCACATTTTCATCCGTCAGCTCTCGTGGAAATTCTATATTAGCCGACCCGTCTCTTTGTGCTTTAAGTCTTGAGAAAAGAGCTATCGCATCTTGATATTGCGCTTGCAAAATATCTAGCTGCGCTTTAATTTGCACATCACTTAACTTAATCAAAACCTGATCTTTTTTCACACTGTCGCCATCTTTGACATAAATGGCTTCTACTATTCCGCCCTCTAAGTGCTGAATGGTTTTTTTACCAAAATCTGCCGAAACTTTTCCGCTTGCAACAGAAGAGCTTGCCAGCGGAGCAAAAGCCATCCAGCCTCCGATAAGTATAAATACTACAAAAATAAGCCCTAATCCAAAAGCAATTATTGAAGAGTCATCATGTGATGGCATTTTTATCTGTTTGTTGTCCATAATCTTTCCTAACTACTTGGTTTGCTTAACGATATTTTTGGCGCAGCTTGCGGCGGCTGTTGCGGTTGCGGCGTCTGTGGTTGCGGTTGCGGTTGTGCCGGCTGTTGTGCTTGAGCATTTGCAGCAGCCATTTTAGATAAAACATCATTGGTATCGCCAAATACCTCTAAAAGTCCGTCTCTTATAACAGCCAACTTATTTGTAACCTGTAATATACTCGGTCTGTGAGTAATGATTATAACCGTTGTATTGCTCTCTTTTAAAGTTCTTATAGCCTTTACAAGCGCCGCTTCACCTTGGTCATCAAGATTTGAGTTTGGCTCATCAAGAACAACTAAAACAGGATTGTTATAGATAGCTCTTGCAAAACCTATTCGTTGTCTTTGTCCGCCCGAAAGAGATGCCCCGCCGATGCCAATTTTTGTATCATAACCCTCCGGCAATCTTAAAATCATTTCGTGAACACCGGCTTTTTGTGCAGCTTCTACAACTTTGGCAGAATCCACTTCAGAAAATCGTGAAATATTTTGACTGATAGTTCCCTCAAACAGTTCTATATCTTGCGGCAAGTAGCCTATATACTGTCCCAAATCAACTTTGTCCCATTGGTAAATATCTGCTTTGTCAAGTCTTGCTTTACCGGCTGCGAGCGGCCATAAACCAAGTATTACTCTTGCCAAAGACGATTTTCCGGCAGCACTTGGTCCGACTATGCCGACAACATCGCCCTTGTTTATTTTCATAGAGATGCCCCTGATAGAAGGCTGTTGCGCGTTTGGCGGGATTACGACTACGCCCTCTAAGAGTATTTCTCCCTCTGGTGCAGGGAGCTTCATATACTCTTTATCTTTCGGGAAATTTTCAAGGAGTTTATCAAGTCTGTGGTACGATGTCCTAGCACTGCTAAAACCTTTCCAGCTTCCTATGATTAAATCCAATGGAGCCAAAGCTCGTCCCATAATAATAGAACCGGCTATCATCATACCGGCGCTTACTTCAGCCTTGATAGCAAGGTACCCGCCTAGCCCCAGCATAAGTGACTGAAAAAGCATTCTCATACTTTTTGCTATATTTGACCAAATACCCGCCTTGTCGCTTGCCTCATTTTGAGCATTTAAAAAAGCGTAATATTTCTCTCTCCAAAGAGCCTGAATATTTGCTTTCATTCCCATGGCGTTGATAACTTCGGCATTTCTCAAATTTGAATCCACATAGCTTGTAGACACCTGATTCATTGTATTTGCTTCTTGGAGCTTCTCTTTTGTATCGTATTCGTTTAGTATAGTCAAAACAACTAGCACTATTGCAGCGAAAATAGCAAAATATCCAAACAACGGGTGGAACATAAAGAGCACGGCTATGTAGATTGGCATCCACGGCGCATCAAAAAAAGCAAAAAGACCGTTTCCTGTCATAAACTGTCTTATCTGAGTTAAATCTCTTAATGGCACAGAGGACTCTTTTCCAGGCTGCTTGTTTGCCAAATCAAAAAGTGAGTCAAAAACTCTTTTGCTTAAAATATTATCTAACTTGTTTCCTACCCTCACAAGTATTTTAGATCTGACAATCTCCAGAAGGGCCATTGTTATAAACAAAACTACAACTATCAAGGTAAGCATGATGAGCGTATCTTCACTTCTGCTTGTAAGAACTCTGTCGTAAAGCTGCAACATATATAAAGGTGGAACTAACATAAGCAAGTTTATAAATAGACTGAAAAAACCAACTATAATAAATGATTTTTTAGATGCTAAAATAGCCTCTTTTAACTCTGAGTTTTTATTTTTTTGCTTATTTTGTGGTACATTTGCCATATAATTTCCTAACTTTGTCTTTGGTGAGCTATGTTAAAGAGAGATTGAATATTCTCAAGCGATTTTAAATGAGCATCAATCATGCCGATGATTCCTTTTCTAACCCAGTCAGCTAAAATGTCATCGCTTAGTGCATTAAGCTTTTCTCTGCTTACGACTTTAAACCCGTTTACTAAGATTTTTTTCTCATCGCCCTCGCCTACGGAAATCTCTCTGTCTTCAAGGATTCCGCTCTGTGAAATAATTTTAACTACATTTTGAGTAACGCTCATCTGAGTATCGTAAGAAGTTAAAAAATTAATAGCATGCTCTAATACTTCAGACTTTTCGCCGTCTTTTTTAAAAAGCTGTTTGCCTTTTGATTTTGAAAAAAGTGAAGAGTCCTCATCTATAAGAATCACCTTTTGGTTTGGGTTCTCTTTTGTGCTTGCCAAAGAGAACGGATATTTTCTCAAGTATGACGGCACATAGGAAGTTACCCACTTTCCATTTGCATCTATGCCCAAAGAGTCGCCTCCAAGTGAAACAAGCGCTACCAAAGACGGATTTTCATCTGTTGTAAAAACAACCGGAAAAACTGCACCTACTTGTGCTGCTTCGTTTGCTAAAACAGGTATATGAGTTGCAGGCTTTGCAAAATTCAGATCCGCTAAAGGGTTTATCTTTAACTCTTTATGTTTCTCTTTATCTAAAATAACTAAATTTTTATACATTTTTTTTCCTTTTATTGTTTGTTCTTTTTTTGGACGACCTCTATCTTTTAGCAACAGAGTGATTCCTACTATTTTTTCAAGATTTTTTATGAACTCCAAGCTGCCCGTAACATTCTGCTTTTCCAAACATTCAATTATGAACTCCACTTTTTTCTCATCTGCTTTGGCATTATAAAAAGATGCGTAGCTTTGCACTCTCTGCTCATCCGTAAACCCAAGCTTTTTGTACAAACTGTGAAAAGAGACAATATCATCTTTTTTGTTATATAGATTTTTTCCCGCACTGCTAAATGTATGCTCTTTTGGTGCAATCTTCTCTATGTAAACCATAATATCAAAAAGAAATTTAGCGTTTTCTACAAGTGAAGATTTAAATCTCCCTTCCCATATAGTTCCGCTTCTTTCATACTTTTTGTTAAAATAGGCCACATACTTTCTGCCCAAACTCTGCATAAATTTAGACAAAGCATCTTCATGAGAAGGGGTTGCCAAAAACTCAAAAAAATGCGGCATCAAAACATAGGCATGAATAGCTATGTCATGACTATTTACACACTCTTGCAAGATAGCTCTAAATGCTTCATAGTCTGATTTGTCTTGAAATATCGCAAGCTCATTTACGCTTTTTAGTATTACGTGCTGGGAAGAACCCTTAACAAAAATCCTAACTTTTCGCGCCAAATCTATTCCTTAACTTACTTTCAAATTGAATTGTAGGAGAAAAGAGCTTAAGTCTCTATTAAAATAACTCCGACACTATTTATTGTTATTTTAATTGGTGCCATAGTCATTACCGTAACATTTCGTCATTGCGAACGCAGTGAAGCAATCTAACTCTTACACTCCGACTACATCAAAAATGATAAGATATTCCCCATCTGATGTTTGGTACGGCTGATTTTATGATTTTAAATATCTGTTGCAACATAAAACTATCCAAACTAGCCCTTGCTACTATGGTTTTAGAGCTTAGTGTCAAAAGAGTCTGTTTTGAATCTTTATCAAAAGAGAAATTTACTTCTAGCAAAAGTTCTTCACTTGTTTGTAATAAATTGAGGTTGACATTGTCAGTTTTAGACAATGTTTTGTTTTGTGTGCTCTCATTTATATCTGCTTGGGCTGCTATTTTAAAATCCAGCACACCATAATGGTTTGTCATAAACTCTTCTGCTGAAGGAATTAAATTTAATATAAAATTTCGAGTTATCATAAAATCAACTCTGTTATGAATATCTTGATAGTTAATGGCAACTCTTATTCTGTCTTCTAGCCCATCATAGAGTGGCGTAAATGTGTTTGCTGTAATATTTTTTTTCATAAGCGAAATTGTACATAAAATCAGTTTTGTTGAAGGTTAACAAGATAAAATTCTTTTCTATTTTTGCCGACATAGCTCAGTTGGCTAGAGCAGCTGATTTGTAATCAGCAGGCCCGGGGTTCAAATCCTCGTGTCGGCACCATTTTCATTTTTATAATTCCATAAAACATAACAATTATTACCCGCAATATTCTTTAAAAAACTTGCTATACAAACAGCACTAATTAATCAGTAATTAAGTTAGATATCTATATAATTCGACTCTAAATTTTGATGCACAAAGTGTTTCACAATTTGTTTTACAAAATTTTAAAAACTTACGCAAAATGCGCAAGATAGTTAAAGAAATGTCGAGAGATAGAATCTCCCCCCTCTAACACCATTTTTTAAGATTCCGAATTAGCTCAGCGGTAGAGTAGGTGACTGTTAATCACTTGGCCACTGGTTCGAATCCAGTATTCGGAGCCACCCTTTTTAAAACCCCATAAAATAGCCATTTTAACCAACTCTTTTATTATTCGGTGTCGTTTCGGTGTCGTTCAGTACACTTTTATTTTAGTTGCACCATTGTGTTTCACACGGTACACCATCATGATTACCATCCATTTTTGTATTAGGACAATTATTTAAGAAATATGTTGCTTCTGCACATGAAGTCATTTGAGAACAGTGTTGTCTGCCATCACATTCATATACACTACTTTCATAGGCTATACTTTTGGGTGTTGTATAACTTGTAGTCGAGATTGGTTCGACAACTTCAGTCTTTGTATCTTTATTCATAAACCAAACTGCAACTATTACCACAAAAAGTAAAATAAACTTTTGCATATATTCTCCAATAAAAATAATTTACAACATTATACTACAAGAGAATAAGTATCTATAGTAGTAGTTTTACTTTCCAAAAATGCAGCTCTTTTTCTCTCATCACGCTTTATATATTTAGCGTATCTGCTTAAAGTCATTGTTGAATCAGTATGTCCTAACATATTTGATATCCAAAGAATATCCTCACCATTTTCAAGCATTATCGTTGCAAATGTATATCTTGTGTGATAAATAGGACGATACTTAAAACCGCACTCTTTTAATACCCTCTTCCAATGAGTATCTCTTATGCGTTTTATGTCATAAAAGTTCTCTTGATGTTCATTTAAAAAAACATAGCTCTTATACTTGCCAGTAATTTTATACTGGTTTTCTAAGTAAGGAAGAAGCGAATCTATCATATCTATATCCCTTACACTATTTAAAGTTTTAGGAGTAGATACAACACCCATTTTTATAGCTCTTTTTATACTCATCTCTTTTCTAAAAAAATCTACATCTTCCCATTTTAAGCCTATCATCTCTCCGCTTCTAAGTCCGCTAAAGAATCCAAGAGCGTAGAAGTTTTTATACTGCTCTTGTGCTTTGTCAAGTATAGTGAATATTTCACTTATGCTAAATGGCTCTATCTCTACCTTCTCAGCTCGTGGAAGTTTTACAAGTGGCAAAGGGTTACGAACTATAAGCTCATCTCTCATTGCATCTTGTATGATAGTACTTAAAACTGCTCTAATAGCTTTTAATCTTCTAGGGCTTACTGATTCTAAAATCTTATTCTGCCAAAGAGCTATATCACTGGGCTTGATTGAATCAAGTCTTTTTTTACCTAAATAAGGTTTGATATGCTTTTCGTAAGAGATTCTATAATCAGTCTGAGTTGATTGCTTTCTAGTAGACCTATGTATCTCAAATGACATTTTGGAGTACTCATCAACAGTTGGTACACTCTTTTCAAATAACTCGCCATTTACCAGTTTTAACTGTAAGGTTGGCATAATCTCGTTTTTGGCTAATCTCATATTAGCTTTGGTGTTTTCTAAATTCAGAGTTTTACGATAATTTTTACCCTGATGCGAAAATCTTACCCATAGCCACTCTTTGATATCGCCGTTTGAGTTTTTGACCTTTTTTATATATATTTTCATCTGTTTGTTACCTTTTTTCAGTAACCACAAATACCATATACGAAGTTTTCAAGTTTTAATTATAGGGTATTAGTAGTTACTTATTCATAAAGTGTTCTACTTCATACCTGCTAAAATATTTTCAACTGCGATATTAACACGCTGTTTTTGCTTATCATCTTTGATGCCGACTATCCAATTATTAACCTGCTCTTTATCAAAGAGTAGTTTTTTTGAGGGTTTATAGTAGTGAATTCCATCTATAAAAATATCATCTTTAACCATTTTGTTAATTGCATCTAAGGAGTAGCCTATATAATCGCTTAACTCTCTTGTGTTTAACCACCGTTTATCTCCGCTCATGGCTTGACTTAGCTTTAGCGACTTTATCTCGTTTAGCAGCTTTGGAATCAGTTCCAAGTGTTCTAATGAAATATTCATGCTACACACCCTATCGCGCTATCGCTTGTTTGCGAGTTATTTTTTAAATAACTCCCTATTCGATGCACATTGAAACTATCATTACGTGCATAGACAATGTCACCCCACTCATCTATAATCTCCATAACTTTGTTTGTATCAAGTGTCACATAGATTTTAAAGTGTTCCTCATTTATAAGCCTCGTGAGTGCATACATAGAGTATCTTTTATGAAGCAGTCTATAAATACTAAGCGGTGCCAGAGTTTTTGAGCTATTGAAGCGTACAATTCTGTTATGCGAATACCAAGCATTAAGATAGTTCTCTTTTTCACTCAACTTCTCTTTTTTAGAGAGCGGGAGCGTTTTATTGATATATTTCATAACATAAGCGGTTGATTTGTTAATATCGTCTTGTATATCGTTGCCTCTGCCATCAAACAATCTTTTAAAAGTTGTTTTTACTCTCTCAACTCTATCGGCAGGAACAAACATTAAAATATGCGTGTGTGGAGTTCCGTCTTTGTGAGGCTCATTTACTCTAAAATATATTCTCTGCTCTTTTGAGAGTTCTTTTAACGCTCTATCTTGGCGAAGTCTTGCAAACATTTTTGTGAGTGCTTTTACTGCCTCTTTTGGAGTGATGCCGTTATGCTTTGGATTAGGTACTAAGAGACCTTTTTTGGTAGTTTTGCATCTATGATATTGACTCCCTAGAGTTAATGTCATAAAGAGAGGTTTTAAGCCTCTTTGCTTTGCTATTTTTTCTAAAGTGTTTACTCTGTTTTGGATTTCGGAGTAGTATCTCTGCGGTGAGTGATTTGCTGATATGATTAAATCAGAGAGTGGGATTCTCGTTTGGTTTATTCTGTCATATAAAAAACTAAACTCTAAAAAGTTCTTCTGTTCTTTTAATTTTTTAGAAACACTCTCAAGCGCATCTTTAGACAAGCCATAATGAACTTTTTTATGACGCTCTTTTATTGCCTCTGTCATGTCAATGTCCACAACTTCTTCATAAATAGTCAAGAGTGGTGTTGATATGGTTTTATGAAAATAAGATGGAGAAAGTATAGATATTTGGTTAAATTTTATATTCTATATCCAAAATATCAATCTTCTTATTTTCAAAAGGCTCAATAACAGCTTTTATGTCAGATATGTTTTTTATATTTTCAAATCCAATTTTTGAATTTTTTGCAGTTGTTTCTAAGATATAAAATTTCTGTCCATTGATATATAACCCTTTTTGTCGAGTAAGTTTTTTATGTAAATCATTTTGAATTTGTACTATTACAAATGCGTGGTTTGGAATAATAACAATATAATTTTCTATATCTAACGATTTTAAAATGGATGATAATAAATTGGATTTATCATCACAATCCCCATAATTTTTTATGATTGTGTCTATAGGATTTTTTGCTGTTCCATTATTTACTTTATATTCTATGTTCGTAACAAAATCTAAAGCAGCTTGAACAATACATACTTCATCATTTTTATTATTGCAAGCATCAACAAAAATCAAACCAATTTTTTTAATATTTTCGTCTAAGCAAACATTATTTTGATAATAAACATTTGTTATGTTTTCTCTATCTACTCTTATTTTTTTATTTGCTACAATTAAATTTTCATAAATAACCCAACTAAATATAATACTAACTATTACAATTGGAAATATATGAATATTTTTTTGATATATTTTTTCATAAAATCAACTTTTTTATAAATTAAAGGAACATTATAATATCATAGATGTTATAAAATAACATTCAAAAAGGAAGCTTGTAGAGTGGCTGATGAGAACAAATATTCATACTATTACATAGTTCAAAAAGTTAAAAATTTTACTTATTCCAATATGCTTGTCGAACCTACTAGCATAAAAGATGTTAAAAAATTAGTCACTTGCTTGGTTGGCAATGTTTCTGTTTATTTATATAAGGAGGATAATAGCTATATAGATTTAACAGATAAATTAGGCAAACATGACACATATATCAATTTTGACAAGTTGTATCGAGTGTCGAGAGTAATTTACAAAAGTATTAAATCAATTGAAAATAACCCAGCAGGATGGGAAATAGATTTAAAAAACCTATTTATTTATTCAGAAAATGATTTACCAAAAACTCTTAAATATCACAACATTGTATATAGGCAAAAGAGCAGTCACTACATTTTTCACTGGGATTACATAACTAACAATTCTGAATTCGAAAATCAGAGAAAGATTATTGCAGGAAGAGGGTATGAAAAATATGTCGCTCAAAAATATATCCAAAATGGTTATGAGGTAAAATATAACGGCATCGAAAATGGGGTAAGAGATGAGGGTATAGACTTAATAGCTTATAAAGATAATAAAATACTTTTGATACAATGTAAAAACTGGAAAGAAACGGGTTATCAAGAAATAAATGCAAAAGATATCAAAGCTTTTTTTGGCAATTGTTTTAAATTTGTTTTGGATAATGGTTTGATAGATAAAAAGCTCGGGTTTCATTACATATTTGCGCATAAAGAAACAATAAACAAAAGTGCATTGGCGTATCTACAGAACAATAAACATATAAAATATAAATGTATTCCTTTTGAGATTGCCAATTTAGAACTATTATCGTGTAATTAAACTCAGTATGATATAATTTTAATAACAAAAATTTAAAAAGGAGTCCATTATGGCATTGCATATAGATAAAAGCGGTAAAATCCAAATTGTGACACCGCCAAAAACACTTACAAGTAGTGAAAAAAAACTTTTGGAAAATAGCCAAGTTAATGAGCAGCTCATCCAAAAAGCGATAAATACTAAATTTAATGTAGTATATGGGTAATAATATTACTATCGTTAAAATAGATGATAAAAATATTCGTCTATATAAAGTCAAACTTCTTCAATCCTTTAATTTTCATCCTGACTTAGAGAGAACAACGAGAGAAAGAGGTTTGTTAGAAGAGATAATAAAGCTTGTTCAAAAAAATAAAACAAAGCTCTATTTGTTAAAAAATAGCAATGAGATTTTAGGCTTAATAGCTTTGTCCGCTTCTAGTATTGAAGATTTTCCCGTTATTCAGGTTGATTATCTATTTGTAGATTACGAATATAGAAAAGTTTATATAGATGAGCTAGATGGAATGATTTCAAACTATCTGCTACTTTTTGCTATGAATGTGGCTGAAAATGTAAAAGAGACTGTCGGGCTAAAATATTTAGCTCTCTATCCTGATGCACAATCAGAAAAATTAATATCTCATTATAAAGAGATGGGATTTAATGTTTTAAATAAATATTGGTTGTTTGTAAAACTAAAGTGAATATTCGGTGCCATTTAGGTGCTATTTATTACTTTTAAATCGTATCAATTTTATAAATCTAAGTTTTGAAAACTCCGTAAATACGGTATTTGATGGTATTGTTTAGTCTATAAAGTTAGCTCCAGTATTCGGAGCCATATCTTCTATAACCCCACAAATACGGTCTTTCCAAACAATAAATTTACTCGGTGTGCCCAAAGTGTGCCCAAAATATTATCCATTCCATTCAATTATTAAATAGTTTTTAATATTTCTAGCTGTAGGATTAGCTACATGCAACGCAAAGGTTTCTTTATGAAAAAAGATTGGTCCACTATTAGAATCACACTCTTGCTATACCTTGTAGTCTTGTTTATTCCCATTAACTACTATTTTGCAAAAGAGTCGTTTAAGAGCATGCAAAACGATGCCGCAACCATGAACTACCTTGTTTTTATAAGCGGAGCTGTTCAGACTCTACCTATTGAAGATGGCTTAAACAAAAAAAAGACGCTGATGAAAGAGATTTATTCATACTTAGAAGCAATTGAGAAAAAGTTTATAAACTTTCCTCCAAACAGAGAGTACGTAGAGCTGTTTCGCGCCAAGGAGATGTTTCTTTTATTAAAAGAAGCCCATAAAAAGTTAGAAACATCTACTCCAAACGGTACTGGAACAGGAGCTGTTGCAAATAATATGTCTTCTGAGATTAATGCCTTTTCTAAACTTGTCGAGGAGATGGCATCGTATAAAATCGAGACGGCTTTAAACAAGCTCTACATCTCCCTTGCTTTTACGATGCTTTTGATTATTATCTTGATATTTATTGTGCGAACTTACATTAGATTGCAGTTTTTCAAACATACGATATATGACCATGTAACGGGTCTCTACAACAAAAAATATTTTGACAGTGTTTTGCAAAATTCTAAAGAGTTGGCAGTACGCCACAACAGACCATTGTCGCTTCTTATACTCTCAATCAACAATTATGATGAACTAAAAGAGTTGTTAAACAGAGCTGATTTTGAAAAATCTTTAAAAGAGTTTGGCACTGTATTTAGCCATTTCTTTAGACATAGCGACACAGTATGTAGGATTGAAGAGAACTGTTTTGCCTCAATCGCGCCTGATGCATCGTTAGCAAATATAAAAAAATTATCACTCAGATTAGAGCAGGAGTTGCAATCAAAACTTACACAAAATGAAATCGAACTGCAAATATCAATAGGTATTACTTCATGCGAGGATGACAGCCCATGCTCAATTCTAGAAGATGCGAGAAAAAATATGGGGAGTTTTTCTGCCATCAAACTGGGATGTGCATCATGAAAAGAGCCGCTTTTAATATTATTGAACTAATCTTTGTCATCATAATCTTGGGTATCTTGTCTAGCGTAGTAATCATAAAAATGGGCAATATGACACAGCAAGCAAAAGAAGTTCAGCTAAAAGCTTTTGTCGGAACGCTTAACAGATCTGTAGGTCCTGCGATTTGGTTTAAATCGATAGAGGATAACCACGGCGGAAGCGTCGCTTTTGCAGATTACGATACTAACTTAGGCAACTATATAGAAATGATTTCAAATTATACTTTGGCTCCGACACTTATCAACTGCAATACAAGCGGTGATGGTATTTTTGTAAGCTATACATTTGGAAAAATTTTTGAGGTACACTGCAGAGACGGTAATGCGACAACCAGCCCTGATTTTAGGCTCTATAACCAGACTGATGGCATCTATATGGATTGAATTTAAAAGCTGTTAAATAAGTTTCAGATGCTTTATAAATGCATCTGTCATAATCTCATACCCTTTTTTATTGAGATGAATGGTGTCGATTTTTAAACTGTTGTCTGCCTCTACAAAAGATAAAACATCCTCTTCAAAGAAAACTTCGGTCTCGTCGGCAACTTCATTATAAAGAGAGTGTGTGCTAAATCCAAGCATACCAAAGTTCGGAACTCCCACAAGCAAAACCTTTGCACCGCTCTCTTTTATGAGATTTATCATCGCTATTAGATTGTTCTTGAGTTCTTCCTCGGAACGTTTACGCAGGATATCATTACCGCCGTGGCAGAGAATGACCAAATCAGGCTTCTCTTTTAGCAGTTTTGGAAGGCGCTGCAGCCCCTCTGAGGACTCTTCACCGGAAACACCGGCGTTTATGACATGAAGTCCCGTTTTTTTCTGAAGCTGTGCAGGATAGCTCTCTTTTTGCATCACACCGTAGCCGTAAGTTATGCTGTCGCCAAAAGCGAGTATTGTTGCATCTTTTTTAAGCTCGATATACGACAAATTACTTTTACTCTCTCTTGTAAAAACTAAAAATATCAGGGCAATAACCGCCAGAGCGGCTATGAGCTTAATTTTATTCATTTAAGCGTTTAAAAAATTATGCGCTAAACATCATTTTCGCAAGAACTACTATAAAAAAGCCCAAAACCAAAACTACTTTATGAAAATGTTCCTGCATAAAAAGTGGCTTAGTACGTCCCGTAAATTTTATGAAAAGATTAAACAGCACGCCTGAAGCTATTATCAACGCAAGAACGATTTTTATAACTAAAAGTTTTTGCAAATCTGTTTCAAAAAAACCTGCATTTGAGTTGATGTATCTTGACATCATCATGCCGCCCGTTAAAACAATCACAAGAAGAGCAAGAGGAAAAATTTTAAAGCTTTTTGCCCCCAAAGTTTGGTTAATCTCTTTGTCCGTATCTTTGGCAAACTTACCCTTAAGTGCCGATATCATAAATACGTCTGTAAAGACATAGCCTAAAAACATTATTGCCAAAATCAAGTGGATAATATGCGCGTATGGGTAGATTGCTTCCATTGTAACTCCTGTTTAAAATAAGTGTGATTATACTATCTCATCCCACTTAAAAGAGTTAAAGATAGCACTAAATGTATTGTCTAAAGGTGCTTTAATAATCAACATCTCATCTGCTCGCGGATGTTTTATTTGAAGCTCAATTGCATGCAAAAGCATTCTGTTGCAGCCAAACTCCTGACGGATAAATTTGTTATGCTCGCCTCTTCCATGTTTTGTATCGCCTAAAATATGGTGGGAGATGTGTTTCATATGGCGGCGGAGCTGATGTTTGCGTCCTGTTAGCGGGGTTAGTCTTACAAGCGAATAACGGGTTTTGTCGTACTTTCCCACGGTAAATGGAAGCTCAACCGTTGCGAGCCTCTCATAAACCGTTGATGCCTCTTGGGCTTCCTTGTCTTTAGCGCTGTCTTTATCTGCGATTTTATCAGGCTTTAAAGTCAGAGCATGTTCAATCATGCCGCTCTCATCGGTATATCCGCGGACAACCGCAATATAACTCTTTTTTGTCTCTCTTGACATAAACTGCTCGCCCATAACTCTTGCACTCTCTTTATCAAGCGCAAAAAGTAAAACTCCCGAAGTTGGCTTATCTAAGCGATGAACGGGATATACAAACTGCCCTATCTGCTCGCGAAGAATCTGAAGAGCAAATTCTGTTTCATGCCTGTCAATGGGTGAACGGTGGACCAAAAGCCCCGATGGCTTATTTATGGCTACCAAAAATTCGTCTCTATATAAAATTTCTAACAATATTCACTAACCGCGTTTTGTTGTTTTTCTTTTTTTTGTGGTTACGGGTTTTTTGTATGTAGCGTCTTTTTTGTTTTTATCAGGCTTAACATATGCTTTTCTTATACGTTTTACCTCTGCTTTTTTGTGCTCGCTCTTTAGCTTTAACTCTTCTTGATCACGTCTACGTATTGTAGGGTCTGGCTCAAAACCTTTTACGACCTCTTGGGGAATTTTCATACCTATAAGTCTCTCGATATCCCTAATGTCATACTTCTCGTAAATATCAATCAAGCTTATTGCCATACCGTCTCGCCCTGCTCGTCCGGTTCGCCCAACTCTGTGAACGTAATCTTCCGGAATTGACGGGAGTTCATAGTTAATGACAAACGGCAACTCCTCAATATCCAAACCTCTTGAAGCGATGTCCGTTGCTACAAGAACTTTTGTTTTTCCCTCTTTAAAATCATTCAAAGTTTTAAGTCGGTTTGCCTGAGTTTTGTCGCCGTGAATAATTCCGCACTTTAGTCCGTCTTTTTTAAGCTCTAACACTAACTCATCAGCACTCGCTTTTGTTCTAGTGAAAACCAAAACCTGTCTAAAATTTCTTGAACCTATGATATAAGCCAAAAGTGCCGCTTTTTTTTCTGTATCTACCAAATAAACCACTTGATTGATAGTATCAACCGTTGAGTTCTTCTTAGATGTTTCTATAAACGCCGGTTTTGTAAGAATTAGTTTTGAGAGTTTTCTAACCTTGTCGCTGTATGTTGCCGAAAAAAGAAGTGTTTGATGTCTTTTAGGCAAAATAGGATGAATCTTTCTAATCTCTTTCATAAAGCCCATATCAAGCATTCTGTCCGCTTCATCCAGAACAAAAATTTCCACATTTGAGAGATTTAAACCTTTCTCCATATGCTCCATAATTCTGCCCGGTGTTGCTATAACTATATCAACACCCTCTTTTAGAATTTTCTGTTGAGTCTCCAAATCTTTTCCGCCGACTAAAACAGCGATATTTAAACTCATATTTTTTGCATAATTTTGCAAATCTTCATATATCTGGATAGAGAGCTCTCTAGTAGGAGAGATGATAACTCCTCTTACTGCCCTGCCCTCACCCACAGGCACATTTCTAAGTCTCTGCAACATAGGAAGTCCGAACGCGGCGGTTTTGCCCGTTCCCGTCTGAGCTGTCGCAAAAATATCACTTTTTGCTAAAACCAAAGGTATTGCTCTTGACTGCACGGTTGTAGGTTTTTCATAGCCCAAATCTTTTATGGCACTAAGAAGTTGTTTAATAACTCCTAATTTTTCAAATGACATTATTTACCTACTTTTTTTTATTTTTCTGATAAAGCTCGACGATTTCGTCGCTTTTCTATAAGATTTTTTTCAAACTTATTTAAATTGTACCCTATTGTAACAACAACAATAATAATCAATGGTATTGCAAAATACCAATGAGATTTTATCCACTTAAGAATGTTTAAAAGTTCATTGCCGTAGAAATAAGCCGGAATTATTGTAATTGAAGCCCAAAAAACAGCACTTACAAAATTAATTATTGCAAATTGGCGACTTGAATATTTTGTCAGTCCTATTGCCATCGGGATAACTGTACGCATCCCGTACATATAACGTTGGGCAAAAATGATAGGCCAGCCATATTTTTTAAGCAGCAAATGCGCCAACGCAAATTTAGTGCGCTGTGAACGAATTTTATTATGAATATATTTTTTATTGAATCGCCCTATATAAAAGTAAATTTGGTCTCCGGCAAAGCCGCCAAGCGCTCCGACAAACAGGGCAAACGGCAAAAACATATCTCCTGTATGAGACATGATACCGGCCACAATAAGTCCAAGCTCACCCTCTAAAATGCTCCAAACAAAGAGAACAATATAGCCATACTCTCTGAGCCAACCAATAAATAAATCTTCCACGAAAGCCTTTTATCAACCAATGTTCTAAAAACAAAAATTATTATTATTTTAGAGAGACATTATAGTAAAAAAATGTTAATTTCATGTTATGCGAAATCAATATGCAACTTAATTAGTGTCAAATCTCACATGGATTTATTTTGATATAATTCATAAAATTAAAAGGCAATAATAGTTTATGATTAGAAAAACTTTCAAAAATATCAACGCAAATGAGAAACTAAAAGCTTTCATTCAAAAATACAATATACCTTTTCAATATCTTAGTATAAATAGAAAAATGATTGCAAATGGTATTGCCGTAGGCGTATTTGTTTCATTAATAATTATGCCGATGCAAACGCTGATAATTCTTTTAGTTATGCCATTTATTAGATTTAATATACCTATTGCCGTAGCCGTGACATGGTTAAGCAACCCGTTTACAACGCCGTTCATACTATATACTGAGTATACAACCGGAAGTTTTTTATTGGGAATGCAGCCCACAGAAGTAGAAATTACACTAGAATGGTTTATAAAAAACCCAAAAAGCATATTTGTTCCTCTGTATGCAGGAACGGCTTTTTACTCTATTATCGGCTCAATTTTGGCTTACTATTTCGTAAATCGTATATGGAGAAGTTCGGTTAAAAAAGATAATGATTTGCGAAAAAACGGCAGAATAAAGACAGCAGATACAAAAGAGAGTGACGCTTAAACTTTCATGCTTCTGTTTTTAAAATAAAACCACGCAACTACCCCGATTAAACTCATTCCAAGACTTAGAGTTTGTCCAAAAGTTATAAAATCACAACAGATGTAGCCAATCTGAACATCAGGTGCACGCCAAATCTCCGCTATCGCACGCAAGAGTCCATAGCTCATCCCATACACTAAAATCAGCTCTCCGCTGAATTTTTGGAATCTTCTATAGGCATAAACAACTATAAAAACACCAAAACCCTCTAAAATTGCCTCATAAAGCTGTGATGGATGCCTTAAAACCCCGTCAACCAAAATCCCCCAAGGCACATCGGTTTCACGCCCTATGAGCTCTTTGTTTAAAAAGTTTCCTATCCGTCCAAAAACAAAAGCAAGAGGCACGCTTATTGCCACAAGATCCATAATCTTGCCAAACTCGATTTTGTGTTTTTTAGAGTACATGTAAGTTGCAATCAAGAAGCCTAAAACAGCACCATGATAGCTCATACCTCTGATTCCGACAAATTCACCGTTAACAAAAGGGTTAAATATCTGCCAAGGATGGGAGAGATAATAGAGCGTCTGAGTGTCGTAAAAAAGGATATAGCCAAGTCTGGCACCCAAAATAACACCTATTTCTACATAAAAAAAGTAACTCTCAAGCTCTTTGCTTTTAAAATCCAATTTATCTTTTTTAATAAAATATTTTCCGATGTACAAAGCACTCAAAAGAGCTAAAACATACATAATCCCATACCAATGAATAGGTATAGAAAATAGCGTAAAAGCTATTGGATCGAATGTTTCATATATATTATTCCATGCTGACATTAATTTCTCAACGCTTCAGCAATAAGCTCTATCGGGTTTTTAAACACTGTTTTACTCTCCGTATAACCCAAAGATGAGTTTATCTGCATCCTGCAAGCGCTGCACTCTGCGCTTACAACATCTGCTTTTGTTTTATTAATCATATCTGCCTTTGGAATACCGGCAGCTTTTGCAAAATGGTACTTCTCGCTCTGCATTGTCACACCGCCAAAACCGCAACAACTGTTCGGGTCGCTCATCTCAATAATATCGTAGTTTTTGCTTATAAGATTTCTAGGCTCCATGTGGATTCCCTGCATTTTTTTTGCATGACACGGGTCGTGATAAGTTACTATTTTTGTATCTTTTTTCTTTGAAGCCAAAAGCTGCTCTAACTGCGTGTGGTGCTGCAGCCACTCTGTTGCCATAAAAATCTTATCTTTTATTGCAAGCGCTCTTGCCTTCCACTCGGGCTGGTCATGAAAATAGTGCTCATAGTCAATTTTTAACATTGCAGAGCATGTAGCCTCTGGGACTATGATGGCTTCAACATCCTTTGAAAAACTCTCAAAATACTCTATATTAAACTTCGCATTATAATCAACCGTATAAAAATCGCCTGTAAAATAGGCAGGAGCAGAGCAGCACTTCTGGTCTTTTGCCAAGAATGCATCTATCTCCAAATGCTCTAGAATCTCTAAAAGCGAGTTACCTACATCAACATAGTTGTAGTTCCCCAAGCACCCTATAAAAATAGCTACTTTTCTTTTGCCGCCGTTGTTTATGTTTTCTGCATGTGAGTTTAAAAATGATGTTTTTCTAAGACTTGGCAAAACCCTGTCTGCTTTTAACATCGGCAGGTTAAATCTAGAATTCATAGAGTCAACATCTGCTTTTATCTTAAATCCGCATGTCTGAAAAACCCAGCCGAGCTTAAAGGCTATATCGTTTAACCAGCGATGACGAAGAAGCAGAAAAAACGCTCTTTTATACCAAGCAATTCCAAATTTCTGCGCTATGTCTGCACGTACCTGCTCTATTACCATATCAGTCGGAAGCGATTTTGGACACACCTCAACACATGCCGTACATAAAAAACAGCTCTCAAATATGGCTTTTGCATTTTCGTCTAACTCTAAATTACCTCTTTGATAAGCGCCCAAAAGGTCCAAGAATCCGCGAGGAGAGGTGACTTCATCAGAATTTACGTTGTGAATGGTGCAGACGGGAATACATTTTCCACACTTTATGCACTCATCTGTCGTTGCACCAAAGTTAAAGATTTCTCGCGCGGTTTTGCTCATTATTAAACCGTTTTAGAGAATGTTTTAGAGCTTGCCGCATGTTTTTTCATATAGGCATCAAAAGGCATCGCAATATTTCTAATAAGCAGAGTTCCTGTTTCGCTGCACTCTATGAAATCATCACTCATACTCAAAAGCTCATCCGCCACAAAAGGCTTAAGCGCTTCTATTGCATCCGCAAAATATTTTTTAAAGGTAATATTAAATAGTTTTTCAAATCTTTTTATATCAAGTTTAAAGTTGCTCATAAGCTCCATAATCACGTATTGGCGGATAATATCATCCTCATTAAGGGCTATTCCGCGCTCAAACGGGAGTTTTCCAGCGTCAATTGCCTCTTCATAATCTCTCATCTCTTTAAAATTTTGAGCATAATGCCCAACACCCTCACCGATGGAAGTAAGCCCTACGCCTATCAAATCTGCTCCGCCTTTTGTGGTGTAACCTTGGAAGTTTCTATGAAGCTCGCCTTTTTCTATCGCTTTAAATAACTCATCTTCAGGTTTTGCAAAGTGATCCATTCCAATCATTTTATAGCCGTGAGAGGTTAAAAAATTTATTGTATATTGCATTATTTGAAGCTTCTCATCCGGCAGAGGAAGGGTTGTCTCATCAATCTTACGCATTGTTTTTTTCATCCAAGGAACATGCGCATAGTTAAATACTGCAAATCTATCAGGATTTAATGTAAGTGCCAGATCAAGAGTCTCTTTAAACGTCTCAAGTGTCTGGTAAGGCAACCCGTAAATGAGGTCAACATTCACAGAGTGCATGTTGTATTTTCTAGCCAAATCCATCGCATCTTTAGTTATAGCGTAGGGCTGGATTCTGTGAACTGCTTGTTGAACTTTTTCGTTGAAATCCTGAAGTCCGAAACTTACACGGTTAAATCCGTTAGCACTTAAAACCTTCATCTGATCTTCGTCAATATGGCGAGGATCTATCTCACAACTTATTTCTGCATCTTTTACAAAATTCGGGAAAAAAGATTTTATCTCTTTTATAACTTCCTCTAGTTGAGCAGCGTTAAAAAATGTCGGTGTACCGCCGCCAAAGTGCATCTGGATTACCGAGCGGTTGCAATTTACATACTTAGAGAGTATCTTTAGCTCTCTTTTTAAATACTCCAGATAACGGAGCATCTTGTCCTCTTTGGAGGTAAAAACAACATTGCATCCGCAAAAGTAACATGCATTTTTACAAAAAGGAAGATGAAAATATAGGCTAAGCGGACGAGCTGAGTCTTGAGACTTTAACTTTTGTATATACTCCTCATATCCGAATGAGTCGCTAAACTCCAGCGCTGTCGGATAACTTGTATAACGAGGCCCCGGTTTTGAGTACTTTGTAAATTTTGCAAAATCTAACATGTTAATAATCCATTGTTTTATAATTAAAGCGATTATCTCTAAAAAGTGTTGAAATAATGATAAATTTTTATTATTAAAGTTCTAAATCTTCCATTTCCAGTAGCCGAGCTCTTTTCTTAGCTTGAAGTTTCTAATCAAATTTAGAGGTTTCTTTTTCTTAGGAATATTTTCGCCCTCCAACATCTTCTCAACGGCTCTGAGCATTCTGTCGCTTGCTTTGCCGTCTATGTATGGGTGAAACTGCATTACGCTTTTTTCTATATTTTCTCTGTTTATATCTAAATTATCCAAAACTGACAAAATCGTCTCTTGGAGTTTGTCAATATCTTCCACATTTATCAATTCCGGAGCATCTTTTTCTGTTTGAAATGTTATAACAGGTTTTAGCTGGGTTAAAAACTCATATATTATGGAAGATGTGTCACACAGCATCAAGTCAGATTTCTTAAAACTTTCAATCAATTCGGTTGACTCAACAAATTGCACATTTGGCAAATCTATCGATTTGTACAGCGCTACTATGCTTGAATCCATTTTCGGATGCAAGGTAATATACCAATTAAAATCATATTTTTTCATCATATCAAGAATAAGAGGATATAAAATTTTTGCTTTTGAAAATCTAGGACTAAATGTTGAAGCAAAAAAGATTGCTTTTTGTTTTGAGTTCTCGTCTCTTGTTTCTAGCGGAAACAGAGGGTCAAGTTTACACCAGCCTGTCTCTTCTACATTAAAAAAACCATACTGTTTTGCAAGCTCTTGAAACTTCTGCGTCGAACTTGGACCTTGCGTACAATACAGGTCAAACATTCCTCTGATAATATAGTGATACAACTGCCCGTTCTTTTTTACTTTTGCACTCGGCAAACCGTGAAAAACCTCAACTTTAAGCCCAGGAATAAATGACGGAACCACATTCCCGGGAACAAAAACTGCATCTGGCCGATAGTCAATAATCTCTTCAATACTAAGCAACCTGACTTCATCTGCATGTAAATAATCCACGCTTATCTCATCCCCGTACATAAACCATTTTGCCTCATCGCCTTGCATCAGTATTTTTTGCTGAAGCGGTCTTAGTACGGCAAAGCTGTAGTCTTGAGATACAAAAAAAAGGTATCTTCTTTTCTGGATTTTATTCATTATAATTACCTAAGTTATTAAAGATTTAATTCTTGGAATCCCTCTTGATTAAAGATTTTATAAATATTTATCAAATCTTTATCAATACTTGTTCCATTTGGAATTGAAATAAAACTTATTTCACACTTTTTATAAATTGTGCTCAATGTTATTAGTGCCGTAGAGTAATAAGCTATAACATGCATAGGATATATTTTATTCTCTAAAAAATACAATTCAACCGGCATATTTATATCTATAATATTAAATAATGGACTATCGATGGAAGATAATATGCTTTTCATTTCTTTAGTCTCCCCACGATGAGGAATATAGATGATTTTTTTATTAAACTTTTCTATTAAACTCAGTATATTCGAGATATAAACATCACTTTTTACTAGAGCTTCATTTAATGGGTGTCCAAGAAAATATATATTTTCATAATTATTTTTTGCATTTTGCAAATAAGTTTCTTTTAAAAAATTCAACTCATTTTTTACTATCTCTATACCATTGAATGGCTTCAAATCAAAACAAGTAAAGAGGTTTATCTTATCTTTTATTTTAATCTTTAATCCAAAAAATAAAAATCTAATTTCTTTAAAATCATACTTATTTATTTTATTAGGCTTAATCTGATTTTCATAAATAGAAATAGTTAATACTCCATCATCCAGAAGAAAAACTTTCTCCTTTATGACATTCGGTATAACTATTTTTGGAACTACTTCCAGTTTTGAAATAAATATATATTTATAAGTGTCCTTTTTTAAATGTTTTACCAAATCAATGTATTTAAATATGCTTGAATGACGACTATACTCTATATCAATTATCTCTTCCCATTTATATAAGCTTCTTAAATAATCCATTTGAACTCTGTTTGCTTCAAGTGATCTATGCACTATTATTAAGGTATTATTAGTTAGTTTAAAATGCTTTATAGCTTCAATGGCATTTATAAGTTGGAGCGGAGTGCCCACTATAAACAAGTTTTTCAAATCTTTTGGCTCATTTTCTTTTTGTTTCAAACCTATCTCCAAACTCAAAATCTCTATCAGCAACTTTCCCCAAAACATCATTCAAATATTTTGGGTGCATTCCATATCCGGGGCGCACGCTTCGTATGTTTTCTTCGCTAAAGAGTTCACCTTTTTTGATATCTTTAGCTATATAGAGACTTCTTGAAAATCGTCGTGACTTTTTCTTCTTTTCATCCATGCTGTAATCAACTTTGCCAAGAAGTTTTGTAGCGTCTCTTATTGCTTGAACCATATCTGAAAACTCTTGCTTATCCATTGAAAAATCAGCATCGGCGCCGCCGATAGATTTATCCAGGATAAAATGTTTTTCTATTATTTTTGCTCCAAGCGTAACTGCGACTATTGGGGCTGTACTCCCCATTGTATGGTCTGAAAAACCGGAAATAACTCCAAAAGTCTCTGCTAAATTTGGGATAGTCAAAAGATTTGCTTCTTCTAGCGGTGCAGGATATGAGCTGGTACACTTCAAAAGCACAATATCACTGTTTCCGACACTTCTGCATATATCAACGGCATCTTGTATCTCATCTATCGTAGCAATACCTGTTGATATAATCATCGGTTTCATTTTTGAAGCCGTATATCTTATAAGTTCATAGTCTGTAATCTCAAACGATGCTATTTTATAAGCAGACGGGTTTAATGTTTCTAAAAAATCCACCGCACTTTTATCAAACGGAGAAGAGAATATATCTATACCTATCTCTCTTGCATAATCAAACAACTCTTTATGCCACTCCCACGGCAGATAAGCCTCTGTATATAAATCATACAGTTTTTTATCATCCCAAAGCGTTCCGCCTTTGATGACAAAATCATCTTTATCACAATTTAAAGTGATTGTGTCAGCGGTGTATGTTTGAAGTTTAATTGCGTTAGCGCCTATCTCTTTGGCTGCCTTAATGGTATCTTTTGCAATAGATATTTTACCGCCATGATTTGCACTAAGCTCGGCAATAATGTATATGCCATCTTTTTCTAAATCAAAATTACATATCTTCATTTTTCAACTCCATACAAATTACTTCTCTGTTGTTTATTATCTTTGCTCCAGCTTCTTTGAAATTAAACTTTTTATGTAAATTTCTAACTTGTATATTATCTGCAAAAACTTCTAGTTTCAAAGTATCTGTTTTTAAAACACTCAATGCATAATCAATACAAATTTTTTCTAAAATTCTTCCTATACCCGCTATTTTAGCATAAGGACTTGCATACAGACCAAACTCAGAACTTTTACTCTCTTTATCAATGTTCGTAAAATCAATAACACCTATATAATCGTCATCTCGCTTTACTAAAAAATACAATCTATCCGTACAATCTTTCAAAGTTTCAATAAAGTTCAAATGATTTTCCAATGATATATCATCGTTATTATACATCCATTGTTTTATGGTTGGATGATTTCTCCATAGTAAAACCATCTTTTTTTCTTCTAACGTTAAATCTGTAAAGTTTATTAAGTTTATATTATTTGACATTTTTATCATCCCTGTTTAACAATAATTCAACATATTTTTTTAACTTTGTTTTTGTAAACTTGCTCATAGCCAAATACTTTTTTTTCTTTAAATATCTATACATATCATCTTGATTTTGGGCCGTTTTTATAGCAATAAAAGGAATTTCCATAAAATAGATTTCATTCAAGGTTACACTTGGAGTCACAATAGCAAAATCACTTTTAGCCATCAATTTTGCTATTTTATTTGAATTAACATGCAAGTTTATCCACTTCATCTCTTTAACGTACTCTTTTAACTCTTCTAGATTCTTGTTTGCCGTTGTAGTTACTAAATTTACTTTTAAATTATCAAATTTTTCCAGCACCTTTAAAATTTTTATATTTATGTTGCTGTGGTCAGCACCGCCCATAGCTACAAAAACAGTTTTAACTTTGCTGTTTTTAACTCTTCTCTTTTTCTCTTTTTCTTCTATAAACTCATCTCTTAAAAGCGTATATTTGCTTCCGCATCTAAGCTCACAACTTTTTGGAACTAAATCTTTATACTTTTTTTTATCTGCGCTTATATTATGATTTAAAAGTATGTCGCAATGGTGCTTTTCATAAGTGTCATCAAATGACAATATCTGGGCACCTGTTTTCTTTTTCAGTTTTTTCTCATATTTATAATCAATACCGTAATGGTCGATAACTGCTAAATCAATACTATGTTTTTCCACTATCTCTATTAATTCTTTTAAACTATTTGACTCAAGGATTTCTACGCCATATCCTGCTTCTTTTATTTTATGATTTATATTTCCGTCCAACTCAAGGGTCGCAAACACTATTTTGTCATCTGGATACTGCTTTGCAAGTACCAAATCTCTCATAATATGACCAGTGCCAATGGTGGACGATGAGTCGGAACGAAATAAAATATTCATCTTTGAGCAGACTTTTTTACAGCTTCATACATGTACTCAGCTCTCTCCCAATCCTCTAGTGTGTCAATATCTTGAACTAAATATCTCGGAAGTATAATCGGGATGCTCTCTTTGCCAAACATAATATCACTGGATTTTTTATCTACCTTGCTCCAGTAAAACTGTCCTGCATCTTGGTAAGCCCCTTCCAAATCCTGACTTCTTTTAAAATAGTTTTCAGGAGTGAACATCTCGCATCTGCCGTTTTTGTCCAGTTTAAATGTTCTTTGAATCGGAAACGGCATACTAGTTGCAGAAAAAGTGTTAATGGCGTCTGAGTTTTTAAGTGCTTCAAACCCTTCTATTAAATATTTCGCTTGCAAAAGCGGTGCGGTTGCATAGATGGTACAAACATAGTCAAACTCTTCGCCATGCTCTTTTAAATAATCAATAGCATGTTTAACCACATCGCCTGTACCTGTAAAATCATCGGAGAGCTCTTTTGGTCGCAAGAATGGAACTTCTGCACCATACTCTTTCGCTATTTTTGCTATCTCTTCATCATCTGTCGTTACAATAATCTTCTCAAAAAGATTTGATTCTAAAGCTGCTTTTATACTATATGCAATAAGTGGCAGTCCATGGAAATCTTTTATATTTTTTCTCTTAATTCGTTTGCTTCCACCACGTGCCGGTATTATTGCAACGGCATTCTTTTTAGCCATTTAGTATCTCAAAAAGAGATTTTATAACATAGCGTTGCTCTTCATCGCTTAGCAACGGATACATAGGAAGTGAAAAACACTCCTCATAATATTTATCCATTACCGGCGTATGCTCATTACCGAACCCAAGATTTTTATAATATGGCTGTCTGTTTATTGGAATATAGTGCAGTTGAATACCTATGCTTTTTTCTCTGAGCTTAATAAACAGCTCCTCTTTTGAGACATTTAACTTTGTAAAGTCCACAAGGACAACATAGAGATGGTATGAAGAGTTGCCGTCAAATGTATATAACGGTTTTATGATTGTGCCTTTAAAAGCACTGTCGTAACTTTTTGCAATCTCTTTTCGTCTTGCTATAAAACCATCAAGTTTTTTAAGTTGAGAAAGCCCAAGCGCACATTGAATGTCTGTAATACGATAGTTGTATCCAAGCTCTCTCATCTCATACTCCCACGGTTTCATATCCGGCGTCTTAACCATCCCATGGGCTCTGAGTATTAAAAGTTTTTCATATATCTCTTTAGAGTTTGTTGTAATAGCTCCGCCTTCTGCGGTGGTAATGTGTTTTACTGGATGAAAAGAGAAGATAGATATATCGCTATTTGCACAGCTTCCTGCTTTAATGCCGTTATAGGTTGCACCGATAGCGTGGGCACAATCTTCTAATATAGCGACTTTGTATCTCTCTTTTAGATGTTTTAGTTTATTCTGATTTAGAGGATTTCCTGAAAATGCGACTGCATATATAGCTTTAATTGTTGAATCTTTTTTTAACTCTTCTTCACATAAATCCAAGTCGATATTCCCGTCTTTTGTAATATCTACAAATATCGGTTTTGCTTCGACATAAAGAATGGAATTAGAAGTAGCTAAAAATGAGTTTGGAGTTGTTAATACTTTATCGCCTTTGTTTAACAGCACTAAAGAAGCTAGGTGCAGAGCAGTTGTTCCATTTGAAACCGCTACACAATACTTTACATCACTAAATTTTGCAAGGGCATCTTCAAACTCTTTTACTTTTGGTCCTGTTGTAAGATAGTCTGATTTTAAAGTTTCTACCACCGCATCTATATCATCTTGGGTAATATTTTGCTTACCGTAGGGAATAAAGTTCAACTATTATCCTTTTTTAAGCATTTCTAAAAATTGCTCGTTAGTAAGCCAATCGGTATTGTTGCCTGAGTTGTATTCAAATCCTTGCTCTACCGGAGTGCCCTTTTCCCCGAGCTTATTAGTTGAAAAATTAGTAATATGCGCGAACTGTATAGTCGGTTTTATAACATAATGATCATGAAATTCTAATGTCAAATGGCTGTCATCAGCCGGACACATAATCTCATGCAGTTTTTCCCCGGGGCGGATACCTATAATTTTGTGAGGTAAATTTGGAGCTATTGCTTTTGCTAAATCCGTCATCTTCATAGATGGGATCTTTGGAATAAATATCTCTCCGCCGTACATTCTCTCAAAGTTCTTAAGCACAAAATTTACGCCATCTTCAAGTGTTATAAGGAATCTTGTCATCTTCTCATCCGTGATAGGCAGCTCAGTAGCACCTTCAGCGATTAGTTTATTGAAAAATGGTATCACTGAGCCTCTTGAACCTGTAACATTTCCATATCTAACAACCGAAAACCTAGTTCTTCTGTCTCCAACCATATTATTAGCGGCTACGAAAAGTTTGTCCGATGCCAGCTTAGTAGCACCGTAAAGGTTTATAGGATTTGCAGCTTTATCGGTAGAGAGTGCTATTACCTTTTCAACACTGTTTTTAATGGCTGCTCTTATGACATTTTCAGCGCCGTTAATATTTGTCTTAATGCACTCCATTGGATTATACTCTGCTACGGGAACATGCTTTAGAGCTGCCGCATGAATCACAAAATCAACATTGTGCATTGCTTCATTAAGTCTATCCAAATCCCTTACATCACCTATAAAATATCTCATACACTCATCTGTAAAAGATTGCGCCATTTCGT
This sequence comes from Sulfurimonas sp., assembly GCA_041654255.1. Classification (GTDB taxonomy): domain Bacteria; phylum Campylobacterota; class Campylobacteria; order Campylobacterales; family Sulfurimonadaceae; genus Sulfurimonas. Next base: position 15,639 of record JBAZDX010000010.1, on the reverse strand, counting down.
ACTGCTTCAGCTCATCTCTACTAAATATAATTATCTTATTTGGTTTGTATTTTTTTAAAATAATCTCGGTGTATTTTTTGCCAAAACTACCTGTTCCGCCGGTTATAAGTATATTTTTATTGTTAAACATTTTTGATTTCCTTGCAATGGTTATTTAATATAATTTAGACATATATTTTAAAAGTTAAGAATTATTCCTAAAAGTTAATGAAAAGCTTATTAATCTACTTCTCAAACTGCCCTGCCAATCTCTGATAAACTTCACAACTCTCTAAAAGTTCACTATGATTTCCAATTGCAACTATCTTGCCATTTTGCATAACTAAAATCTTGTCTGCATTTTTAATCGTGCCCAATCTATGAGCGATTGTTATAGTGATCTTATCTTTTGTGTACTCATCAAGCGCGCTCTGGATTCTTTTTTCACTCTCGTTATCCAAAGCTGATGTTGCTTCATCGAAAATAATAACCGAGGAGTGCTTGTAGATGGCTCTTGCTATCGCCACCCTTTGTCTCTGTCCGCCGGATAGATTCGAGCCGAACTCTTCCATCTTGGTATATATGCCATTTTCAAGCGAGGCAGCAAAACTTGAAGCATCTGCCAATTTTAATGCTTCATTTACTTTATCTTCATTTATCTCCTGCCCATAAGCTACATTCGCGGCAAGCGTATCTTGAAAAATGTAGATTCTCTGCGTTACCAGAGATATATGATGCTTTAGCGAATCTTGCGTAAACTCTTTTATATTCGTTCCATTTACCAAAACTTCGCCGCTGTCTGGGTCATAAAAACGAAGAAGCATATTTATAAATGTACTCTTCCCGCCCCCGCTGTCTCCGACAAGCGCTATGTTTTGCCCCTGCTTTATCTCTATGCTGACATCATCAAGCGCGTAAGAGTCATCATACTTTAGTTTTACATTTTTAAACTCTACCTTTGTGATGTCATCTTCTAAAATCTTTTTTCCGTCCACAATTTTACTCTGGGTATCCATGATTTCAAAAACTCTCTCGCTTGCGGCAACTGCGTCTTGTATATTTGAGTAAATTGATCCTATGCGGCGCACTGGCTGAAAAACAAGTCCCACAGCGGTCAAAAATGCAGTAAATTCACCTACGCTCATCCTTCCTTCATAAACTTCTCTTCCGCCTACAAAGATAACCGCTGCAAGTCCTATGGCTCCGACAATCTCCATCATTGGTGAAACTATTGTTCCAACATAAACAGACTTCATATTTATCTTGAAAAACTGCCAATTTTGAACACTAAATCTATCGAGCTCAAACTTCTGTGTAGCATTCGCTTTAATGATTTCACTGTTGTTAAAAACTTCAGTAAGACGGCTAACGACGTCTGCATTTTTTTCTTGTGAACGGCGAGAGTATTTTTTGAGTTTTTTTGCTATCTGAATAATTGGATATACGATGACAGGAAGAACCACTAAGGAGTAAAAAGCCAAAAGCGGATTTAAGTATATAGTATAGCCGACAAGAGAAACAACTGTCAAACTCTCACTTAAGAAGTCTGGGAGCATTTTTGATACAAAATAACGAATGCGGTCAATATCACTTGTAACTCTAGATATAAGCTCTCCGCTGCGATTTAGGTATAAAAAACTCATATCAAGATTTATCATTTTATCAAGCAGCATCTCACGAAATCTTGTAATGACATGTTGACCGATATAGTTCATATAAACAGTCTGGATATATCTGCCGATAGCCTTAAATAGGTAGATTCCAACCAGACCAAAAGGGATTAGATAAAGCATCTCCTCTTTTTTGGCAATAAACATATCATCCATCAAAGGTTTCATGATGTGGGCAGTTGCAGCTGTCGCACCAACTGTTAACAGTATCCCTACAAATACTAAAAAATATTGCAGTTTATAATCTTTCAAATATGGTAAATACCGTTTAAAAATTCTTCTCAATAATTGTTCCAAAATTCGTTAATTTGAAGGTATTTTACCTAAAAAATAAAAACATTATTAATATTATCTTATTTTCATCATTATTTTTGTAGAATCTTCTTATGAAAATATGTATAGTAAAATTATCCGCCATGGGTGATATAATCCACGCAATGGTAGCACTTGGGTTTATAAAAAAAGAGATTCCAACCGCTCAAATTGACTGGGTGGTTGAGGGTGGATTTAGAGGCGTGCTAGAGAACAATCCGCATATAGATAATATTTTACCCATAAACCTGAAGTCTATAAAAAAGAAAAAAAGCGAAATTTTCAATCAATACAAAATATTAAAAAAATACTCAAAAAACAACTACGACATCGTCATAGATGCTCAAGGACTTTTAAAGTCAGCTATTGTCTCTAAAATCATAGGAGCAAAAACTATTGCAGGATTTGACAAAGAGTCCATTCGCGAGGGCATCGCATCTTTTTTTTACAACAAAAAAGTCCACATAGCTTACGATTCAAACACAATAGACAGAAATGCAACCGTAATCTGCGAACCGCTCGGCATAAAGGTCACAAGCGAAAGAATCCTAAACAAAGAAAAATTTCTATTTTCGGCCTCACATGTAGAAAATCTGCCTGAGATTTTCAACCTTTTTGTTATCGGCTCAACGTGGGAGAGCAGAAACTATCCAAAAGAGAAGTTTGTAGAGATTGCCGAGGCACTCAAAACCGTAACTTACATAGTTTGGGGAAGCGAAGAGGAGCATATAAAAGCACTCTGGATGCAAGAGCAATCTGAATTTTTACATCTGCTTCCTCGAGGCTCTTTAGATGAGCTAAAGTATGTTATCTCAAAGTGTTCCCTACTTATAGGAAATGACACCGGTCCGACACATATGGCGTGGGGATTGAACGTACCGTCAATTACTATCTTTGGTCCAACTCCGACAAATCGCGTCTATGTCACGCCGATAAACAGAGTTGTGAAGTCAAACAGTATTGTAAATCACCACAAACTTAACAAAAATGACTTCTCTATCTGCGAAATAGAAGCAGACGAAATCATAAAAATAGCAAAGGAACTTTTACATTGAATTTACTTGTCTCAAAAACTGCAGTACAAAAATTTAAAAATATAACCATAAACGACTACATAAACTATATCTTTGTTTTGTACGCTTTTTTACTTCCGATTTCAAGAGGTGGCATATCAATACTATCAGCTTTACTATTTATTTTATGGCTATTTTCAAACGACTTTAGAAAGAAAATAGATTTTATAAAATCAAACAAGGTTATTTTTTATCTCCTAGCTTTTATAGGCTTTAATGTACTCTCTCTGATTTGGTCTGAAAATATTAGCAGCGGCATCTACTACATAAGAAAATATTGGTATTTTTTGGTTATTTTAGTTATTGCAACAACCATTAAAAAAAGGTTTATGGAGTATGGGATTTCAGCATTTTTAGCTGGTATGCTTGTAAGCGAAATTCTCTCTTACGGCGTATTTTTTGAGCTATGGAGTTTTAAAAATGCAACCGTTGATTTTCCAAATCCATTTATGAATCATATTCAATACTCAATGTTTTTGGCATTTACATCACTGCTTCTTTTAAATAAAATATTTTATGAAGAGAATGCGAAGATAAAAGTGTTCTACTCTCTCTTTTTTTTAACGACAACCATAAATCTTCTTATAAATGCAGGAAGAACGGGTCAGGCGGCATTTGCCGTATCTATTTTTTTGGTTGGATTTTTAAATATTAAAAATAGAGTTTTTGCTTTTTTTGGCATACTTTTTTTAATTTTATCACTTTTTTACGCATCATATCAACTTAGTCCAAACTTTAAGAAGAGAGCCGATATCGGCTTATCGGATATAGAAGAGTTGATAAATAATAAAGATTACTGCACCTCAATCGGTCTAAGACTTGGCGCTTGGAGTATTGGAAGCGAAATTTTTCTAAATAACCCAATACTTGGAATCGGAGTTACAAATGATATGGATAGACTAAAAGAGAGTGTCTTGGTAAACCATCCTGATATGAGTTGCGTTGCAAAAATGCCGAGTTACCATAACTTTTATATGCAAGTTGCCGTTCATTTGGGCATAGTCGGACTATTTTTATATCTAATGATATTTTATAATATTTTAAAATTAAAAATTGGGGATAGATACTATTTTAACATGATGATTATTTTCATAAGTGTCTACTCAATTTCCAGCTTGGTTGAAAACATGTTCCATGAGCAGTTTTCAGCTGCCATTCTTGCTCTGTTTGCCGGAATTTTTATAGCCCAAAGCAGGATAGAAAATGAAGCTTAATTTTTTTAAATGCAAAATAAAGGAACCTTGTTTATTATGAATATACTAGTATTAACACCAACCGGAAACTCATTCAATAGCTTAAGGCCCGAAGCAGAAATTTATATCTCTTTGTCAAAAGCAGGACACAATATAACTGTAATGACAAGCAAAGACGGTAAATATACTCCTAGGTATATTGAAAATAATATAGAGGTCATTGACGCTTCTCATAAACAAAAGATAAGCTTAAAAACAATCAAAAAAGTTCGAGAAATTATTAAAAACAAGAGTATAGATATAGTTTATGCAACTAGCTCAAGAACTATCCCAAATGCTGCTTTTGCCTGCATAGGGACAAAAGCAAAGCTGGTTGCATATCGAGGCACAACAGGCGGACTATACCGCCACGACCCTACCTCATATCTAAATATTTTGCATCCTAGAGTAAATGGCGTTATATGTGTTTCAGAGGCTATAAACAGACATGTTTCAAAACAAGTTTTCTCAACCTCATCAAAAAAAATTATAACAATACATAAAGGTCATGATGTAAACTGGTATAACCAGCATCCATTAAATCTAGAAGAGTTCGGTACAAATACAAAAAATTTCAACATTGCATTTGTAGCAAATGTCAGAGCTCATAAAGGACTGATTTACGCTATAAAAGCGGCTCATGATTTGGCTGATATCAAGGATTTGCATATCTTGCTGATTGGCAGCAAAATTTCTGAGGAACCTTACCTCTCCTTGATTCAAAACAGCGGGATGAAGGAGCGAATACATGTTACAGGCTACAGACACGATGTACCGGAAATATTGGCGGCATGTGATTTGTTGATTCACCCTTCTATCCGTAAAGAAGGTTTGCCTCGCGTAGTTCTTGAGTCAATAGCTTCAGGTACTCCTGTTATTGCATCTGCGAACGAAGGAAGTATGGAGATTATTGATGACGGATATAACGGCTATATTGTTCCCATTAAAGATTCAAAAGCGATAGCAGATAGGGTGAGAGAGCTTTACAACTCTCCACAAAAACTTAAAATGCTATCCGACAACTGCATAAAGAAAATAGAAAATGAGATGTCTCACAAAACTACGGTTGAAAAATATATCAAATATTTTGAGTCACTGCTAGAGAGTTAAAAATTATTTTTTTTGACAATTAATAAACTGTTTCAAATACTTATAGAACCTTCTGTTTGCGTTTGAGACAGCTACCGTAAACCCAACCCAACCGTTTAAAAAATAAAATCTCAATATATATGTCTGAAAAAACGCAAAAAATGCTTTTGCTATAACCAGCGAAAAATAGCACATTTTCTTATCTTGGGCAGCCAAATCCGTATATTTTATTGTCTTATAGAGCGTCTGATTTATATCTATTATATTTAAATGCTTAAAGCTGTTTTTTAAAACTGTTTTTTTGTTATAGTCGTGCACCTGCACTTTCTCATGCACAAGACTACTGTCGAATAAATTTTTTTCTCTGTTGTACAATCTGACAATATGGTCCCTGCTTACAGTTTTATGCCCTAAAAAGTAGTTATCTCTAATGAGAACAAAGAGATTGTTTTTATTGTTTAAATCTTGAGACAAAATTTCATCCACAAGCTTATCGTTTAGTATCTCATCACTATCCAAAGAGAGTATCCAATCATTTGAAGAGTATGTCGCCGCCCTATTTTTTGTCGGACCAAAACCAATAAACTCCCCATAAATAATTTTTACATTATCATAATTTTTAGCAATTTTTTCGGTATCATCAACAGAATCGTTTAGATACAAAATCACTTCTTTAAAACGAACCAAACTATCCAAACATTCAGCAATCGTCTCCTCGGTATTTTTTGCCATTATTACAACAGAAATATTATCAATCAACAACTTTTCTACCTTTTAAACGCTTTTTAAAATTTTTTATATTTTTATGCTTTTTGGAATAGTATATAGCTTTTTGCAAGCAAGATTCTCTATCTTCTGTCATAAATTTTAAGTAGGCATCTATTATAATTTTTAAATCGCTATCATTAGCCCAGAGTTGTGAAAAATTCTTCAATCTCTCATCAATATCCAGCTCTTTAAACTCCATTCTGTTTATATCAACAATCTTAAATATATAACAGTTGTCTTCTTTCTTAATTAATATATTTCCGGGCGAGTAGTCTTTATGTAAAATACCCTTTTCATGCAAGTCAAATGTAAACTTTGAAAACTCAGCAAATATAGCTTCTCTATTGTCAAATTTTTCATCAAGCAAAACTTCTCTAATAGAAAAATCATAGTCAAATTTTTCACTGACAAAATAGCTGTCATTCAGAAGTCCAAATTTTTTAAACTCTATATAGCCAACAGCTCTTGGAACAAAATCTGCAATCTTAAGACTATTGTAATATGACTTTTTTGCTTTGGTATCTCTAAAAAATGTATAAACTATTTTGTTAAATAAATTTGGTACTTTAAACGCTTTTACAACAAGACTTTTATCTTTATAATCGATTATTTTGATCTCATTTCTTGCTTTATGAATTGAGTTTTTGGAATTTTTAAAGTAAATTCTAATCTCTTGAAGCAGCTTTATATAATCTTCATTTATTGATTTTAGTTCCACACTGCTCCAAATCACTTATTAATCATTGTTTTAGTGCATTTTATCTCAAAAAAGATATAATTCGCCTTATGAAACAACCATACAGATGGGATAACTATTCCGACCAGCCATATCCGCTACAAGACCAAAGCTATAAAAAAAAGATGCGAAAAAGTCAATCAACCTCACTTTTTAGAACTTTTTTAACATCTATTTTAGTACTGCCGTTTTCAATCATAATGACCCATTTTGTAAAAAGAAAAAAGATAGACTCAAATGAGTTCTTTTGCCTCGGTGTTGACTTTGAGCGAAATCCGAAAGAGACTTTAGAGATGATAGAAGAGCTGAAAGTTGAGAGAATTCTGCTGCGTATAAAACTCTGGGAGATGGAAAAATTACCGCTTTTAAAAGATTTTATACTTTTATGTAAAGATAAAAAAATAACCATTAAAATCCTTCAAGACAGAGAACATGTAGAAGATTTGGTACTTCTACAAAAAGATTTAGAGACAATTTTTACCGCTCTAAATCAACATGTAGATATTTTTGAAATTGGTTCAACCATCAACAGAGCAAAATGGGGATTTTTCAGCGTCGATGAGTATAACAGCTTTTATCAGACTGCATATGATTTAAAAATCTCAAAATTTTCACATATAAAGCTTATTGGCAGCGGCGTTATAGACTTTGAGTATCACTTTACTGCACACACGCTCTTTAATCTCTTCAAATATTACTACGATGGAGTTGCCGCGCTTCTTTATGTTGATAGACGAGGCGCACCTGAAAATATGCAGATGGGATTTAATCTCCAAGACAAAATCTCACTGCTTAGCACGATGGTCTGGCTAAGTCCAAAAAGCAACCATGAGCTTCATATCACGGAAACAAACTGGCCTATCTCCGGTACTGCTCCTTATGCTCCAACAAGTGAACGCGAGTGCGTCAGCGAAGAGTTATACGCTGATTACATGTTAAGATATTATCTGCTTGCTTTTGCCTCACAACAGGTCGACTCCGTCTCTTGGCATCAGCTAATTGCTCCGGGGTACGGGCTTGTTGATAACAGAGAAGGTATTAAAAAACGCTCTGCATATAAGACATACAAATTTATGATTTCAAGCCTAAAAAATGCCCAATTTTTAAGACTTGATATAAAACGAGGATATTACATACTTCAATGTTTGGTTGATAATAAACTTCTTCAAATCCATTGGTCGCTCAAGCCGGCTACGCTCAAAAATGAAGATTTTTTTACAGTTTATTCCGGTAACGGGGAGAAGATAGAGAGTGAAGCGCTAAATATAGGCTCAACACCGCTCTATATTTATATAAAAGACGGCGTATAACTCCACACAAAAAGGAGTTAAAAACTCAGTTAAAGGAATCACTTCCTATAGCATTAAAACAAATTAAAACAGAAACTTTAGACCAAAGTATATCGACTCATTATACTCCACGTCTCTTCTCTCATAGTTTGTATCTATATGTCTATACCCAAATGTTATAAAACCGTTTTTTATTGCCTCTGCTTCTAAAGTAACGCGGTACTCCAAAAAGCTGTCTGCTTTGTCAAAAGAGAGTACTTCAGGAGCGGCGTACAAAGCGGCACCAAAATAAAACGGAACACTTGAAGTTACAGGAAGTTTATAAACAGCCTCTAAACCCAATGGAGTTGAAACAAACTCCTCCGTATGGTTTAGCTTAACACCGAGTCCAAATCTAAAATCACTATTTACATTTTTTTGCATCAAAAAATTCAACTCTTGATAATCATCGATAGAGTGCGCATCACTGTGTCTCTCGTCTGCATTTATATATCTTGCTCCTAAAAAAATGGTATCCGGCTCTACGCTATCGTTAAACTGACCCATATCGAGCTTTGCAGAGAGTTCCAAATCCGAGTTGTTTATATTTACTTCCGCGCTGTGCATTGCAAAAACAGATACTGTACTGAGTGCTATTAAAGATATCTTTTTAAACATCTAATCTCCTTTTATTTTTTGAATCGTCTTTGTAGTGCTCTTTCCATCTACAAAGTCAACAAGCTTCAATTCTAAAGCAAACTCCGTTCCTACTACGCTTTTGCCCTCATAGTCACCGCCCTTCACAAGCGTGTCTGGTTTTATCATTTTTATAAGCTCATACGGAGTGTCCTCCTCAAACGGCACTACAAAATCTACCGCTTCAAGAGCTGCCAGCAGATAGGCTCTATCTTCCGCTATATTTACGGGGCGCGACGCTCCTTTTAGGCGAGAAACGGACGCGTCAGAGTTCAATCCGACAATCAAAACATCTCCAAAGCTTTTAGCCTCTTGCAAATACTTTACATGTCCTACATGCAGAATATCAAAACAGCCGTTTGTAAAGACAACTTTTTTGCCGTTGGCGCGGTAGCGTTCAACAACCATTTTTATCTCGTCAAAACTTTTTATATGAGCATCTGAGGTACTTTTATGTAGCGTTGCCTCATACTCTTCAATCTCATCAAGCGTAACTGTTGCAGAACCTATTTTTCCAACAACCACACCCGCGGCGAGATTTGCAAATTTAGCAGCTTCTTCTATACTTTTTTTGGCACTAAGAGCAAAAGCGATGGAAGCAATAACCGTATCTCCAGCACCGGTTACATCAAAAACCTCTTTTGCAACGGTTGGAAATATCTTCATCTCATCGTCATATACGGCAATTCCATCCTCTGAGAGCGTAATTAAAGAGATTGTCAAATCAGCCTCTTTCTTCATCTTTAAAAGTGCTTCTTTTAGACTGGTTTTATCTTTTATTTCGATTTTTGTGGCAAGCATCGCCTCTTTTTTATTTGGAGTTAAAAGGTATGCGCCGCTATATTTGCCATAATCACTCCCTTTTGGGTCAACTAAAACTTTTATGCCGTTTTTATTACACAGTTTTATGATTTTTTGGCACAGCTCATCAGTTAAGACACCTTTACCGTAGTCCGATAAAACAACGGTATCGTACTCACAAATCGTATCATTTAAAGAGTTTAAAATCTTATCTACAGAAGATTTTTCTATCTCCTCTTTACTCTCATTATCATATCTTAGTATCTGTTGCGAAGCTGCTATGACACGGCTTTTTCTAGGTGTCTTTCTACCGTTTTGGATAATTATTCTACTTACGTCCACACCTATATTTCTTAGCAGATTTATAAGCTCATTGCCGTTCTCATCGCTTCCTATAACACCGCTAACGCTCACATTTGCACCGAGAGCCACAAGATTGTTTATAACATTCCCTGCACCGCCAAGAACGGTCGTCTCTTTTGCAATATCAACTATTTGAACAGGAGCTTCAGGCGAAATTCTATTACAGCTTCCCCATAGGTAGTGGTCTATCATTAAATCACCGATGACCAATATTTTAGGAGTGAAATTTTTCATGTTTTTCATTTTTTAACTTCTTCTTAAATAGACTCTTTTAAATCGTTGTTTATGTGTCGCTTTTGTGTACCATAGCCTATATAGTTTAACAAAATAATAGCAGATAAAGTATTAACAAGTATTTAAGAGTTATATCACTATAATTTGCCCGAAATTCAAAATCAGAGGGTTTAAAAATGAAAAAAATAGTTATGTCAATTGTTGCTCTAACTGCAACTACAGCTTTAATGGCTGGTGTAGAAGCTGGCGCTTGTCAAGGATGTCACGGTGCCGACTGGACAAAACCTGCTCTAGGCAAATCTAAAAACGTTAGCGAAATGACTCACGCTGATATAGCAACTGCACTAAAAGGATACAAAGCCGGCACTTACGGTGGACCAATGGCTGGCTTAATGAAAGGTCAGGTAGCAAAATATTCTGACGCTGATTTAGAAGCATTTTCAAAAACTATCGGTAAATAATTTATTTGAGTTGCCTCTCTAGGCAGCTCCTTTTTACACATAAAACTCTTCAAAATATAACAAAATAGCAATAAGCAAATAATTAATATACCTTTAAGAATAAACTCATTACAATTTGAGCGAAATTAAAATAAAAGGGTGTAAAAATGAAAAAAATCGTTATGTCTATTGTTGCTTTAACTGCAACTACTGCTTTAATGGCTGCTGTAAATGCAGGTGCGTGTGCTGGTTGTCATGGTGCTGATTGGACAAAAGTTGATATGGGGAACAAAAATGTTTCTGCAATGAGCAAAGCTGACATCGCTGCTGCACTTAAAGGCTACAAAGCTGGTACTTACGGTGCTGCTAAAAAAGCTCTTATGGTTGGTCAAGTTTCTAAATATACTAATGAAGAACTAGACGCTTTCGCACAAACTATCGGTAAGTAATTTATCTTGAGTTGCCCATTCGGGCAATTCAATTCTTTCTTAAAAATTCTCTCTCAAAAATTAGAATCTCTTATCTATGCTGGCTTGTAACTTTTCTTCAAAGCTTCTTTTTTCTGTTCCTGTTTTAGAGCATCATTTAACTCATCTTCACCATCAAATTTAGCGGCATTTAAAAACTTCTCTTCATCGTCAAATTGACCATTTCTTATCGCCCATAAAAATGCAAATAGTGCAACTGCTCCCAAAAACAGAGACACGCCAAGCATCATTGCAATTACCCAATTATCCACGTTTTAATCCTTATTCCATTTGTGACGAATACGCATAGAGTTACCAACAACCAAAAGGGAGCTGGCAGACATTGAGATAGCTGCCGCTAACGGTATGACATATCCAGCCATTGCTAAGGGAATTGTCAGGGCATTATAAGCCAGTGATACAAGAAGATTTTGCTTAATCAAACCAAATGTTGTGCTGCTTATTTTAAAAGCATCCTCTAATGATTTTATAGAGTTATTTAAAAGTACCACATCACCAACTTCAACGGCTATATCGCTTCCGCTTCCCATAACTATTCCTATGTCAGCAGATGCAAGAGCTAAAATATCATTGACACCGTCTCCAACCATCACGACACTTTTGCTCTCACCATGCAGCTTGTTAACAAACTCTGCTTTGCTTTGGGGGGTCTGTTCATAAAAAAGGTTATCAATACCTACTTTTACTGCTACTTTCTTCGCTGCTCTTTCATTATCCCCAGTTAGCATTATTACGTTAATTTTCATCTTTTTCATAGAATATACAAGCTCTTTAACACTTTCTTTTATCTTATCCTCAAGTTCATAAACAGCTGCAACTCTTTGATTTATTACAAAATAAAAGAGTGTCTCTTGGCTAAAAAAATCTACCGATATACCATTCTCATCCAGAAGCTTTCTGTTGCCGCCAAGCAATTCTATGTCTCTTAGTTTAGCTTTTATACCTTGTGCAGGAATCTGAGTAAATTCATCAAAAACAGTATCATTAATATTTTCATTCTCTTGCTTGATGAACTTTGTTATACCCTTAGCTACCGGATGATTAGATGATTTAACAAGTGAATAGAGCAGTTTTTTATCAAAAGATTCAAAAATATGCTCCTTTATAACCTCAGGTTTTCCTACAGTAATAGTTCCCGTCTTATCCAAAATAAGAGTATCAACTTTAGCCATAATCTCAAGTCCTGCTGCCTCTTTAAAAAGGACTCCTCTTGAAGCACCCAAGCCAAGACCTACCAAAGTCGCAACCGGAGTCGCAAGAGCCAGCGCACACGGACAAGCTATGATAATAACAGATACAGCTACCATCAAGGAGGTCTCGAAGCTATGCGGCCAAAACCACCATCCTAAAAAGGTCAAAAGTGCAAGACCCAAAATAGCAGATGAAAAATGCTCAGATAACCTGTTTGCCATCTGCTGAATTTTTGGTTTTTTGTTTATTGCAGATTCCAAAAGTTTTACAATATTTGAGAGTGTTGAGTGTTTAAAGTCTTTAGTGGCTCTAAAGTGTACATCAGCATCAATGCTTAACGTGCCACTTATTAGGCCCATCCCAACACTCTTGTACACCGGCTCACTCTCACCTGTCAAATTTGACTCATCAAAAGAACCACTCCCTTTGATTATCTCTCCATCAAGCAATATCTTCTCTCCGCTTGCAACAACCACAACATCCCCGACTTTTACATCATCAAGCTTACATGTTACTATTTTCTCATCTTTAACGACTTTAACCTCACTGGGAATACTATTCGCAATCTTATCAAGCGTATCAGCCGCATTTTTTTTGCTCAAAATCTCTAAAAACTTGCCAATTAACACAAACGTAATAATCATACTTACGGAATCAAAATATGCTTCACCTTTTTGAATAATTGTTATATATATTGAGTAAACGTATGTCAGCGTCGCACCGGTTGCAACGAGCAGATCCATATTTATGACTTTTGCCCTTAGCCCATAGTAGCCGCCTCTAAAAAATACCCAGCCGCTGTAAAAAAGCACTGGAGTTGCCAATATCCCCTCTGCAATGTTTAGTATTGTTTTTACATCCTGCGTTATGCCACTAAAATATCCTGCATACTGCGCAACCGCTATCCACATCATATTCATAGACGCAAATATTGCAACCGCCATCTTTAAGTAGTAAGCCTTTCTCTCCCTGTTGGCATGTGTCTCCTGTGCCATCGAATCATATGCAAACGCGTTGTAGCCGATGGAGCGAATTGTATCTATAATAGCCGAGAGCTTTACAACATCATCAGCCCAGACGATTGTCGCTTTGTTGTTTGTAAAATTTATATTTGCTTCGATTACCCCATCCATTTTATGCAGAATTTTTTCATTTAACCACACGCAAGCTGAACAGTGAATCCCCTCTATAATCAAAGAGACTTCGCAAAAACCATCTCTGTTTATTTTTACAAACTTGTCATAAAATGATTGAGTATCAAAACTTGAAGAGTCTTCAAAACTTTGAGACGGCGGAGAGAGTGGTACGTTTTTGCTTTTTTTGTAAAAGCTCTCAAGCCCCTCATCTTTAAGCAGATGAAACACTCCCTGACAGCCACTGCAACAAAAGTAGTTTCCTTCATCCTTTATCATTACGGATGGTTCAAACTCTAGATGACAGTGCGAGCAGGCTATTTTAGAGGACAACTTCAAACTTTCCAAATTTTGTATTTTTATGAATTCTGTTCCACTGCTCTGCATGTCCGCTCATACAGATATAGACTCCGTTTTCTTTTATGGCCTTTGCAAACCCGATTGCTATGCCCAAATTTAAACTAGCTTCAATATTATCTATCTCAAAAGGTCTCATTGCCCCGACAAAAATAATTTTTCTATCTTCAAATATTTCCGCCAAAAACTCAGCGCTTAAGTGCATTGTGTCGGTTCCATGAACAATTATAAAAGTGTCATCTTTTGATTCCATGATAATATTTGCGATTCTTTTTCTATCATCCATTGTCATCTCTAAGCTGTCCTTATAGACAACACCTGCCAAATCATACTTAAAATCAACACTTCTTAAAATCTCTTCAATTGCACTATTGTTATACGGTACTTCTAGCTCCCCGCTTAATGGGTTGTATTTTTTATTAAAAGTACCGCCGCTATTTAAAATCAGCATTATATATTTCTCCCAATTTTGAAACTATTTTTGTAGCTTTTGACTCTTTGTAAATTTTTTTCTCATCAAAAAGATATGTCTCTGCTATTCCGGCATTAAGCGCAGCTTCTATGTCACTCTCTTTATCACCGACTAAAATTGAATTTTTCAAGTCTATATTAAACTCTTTTTGGGCTTCTAAAAACATACCCGGTTCAGGTTTTCTGCAACTGCATGCACCGGATATTTCTGGATAATGTGGACAAGAGTAGACTTTTTTAATATCAATACCTTCTTTAGCAAACTCTTTTATCATCCATGACGTAAGATAATTAAAATCCTCTTCGCTGTAGTAACCTCTAGCGATTCCGGACTGATTTGTAACAATAATAATAATATAGCCCATCTTTTGATACTTTTTACAAAGTTTAAATATGCCTTCTATAAACTTAAAGTCATCTATTTTATAAAGATAATTTATTTCAACGTTAACAACACCGTCACGATCTAAAAAAAGTGCTCTATTCATAAAAAATCAACTAACACCGTTGCCAAAAATCTCTTTTTCTATAATATCGCATATTATATGTCCGATTAATATATGTGATTCTTGGATTCTTGGCGTGGAATCTGATGGCACAACTAAAGCTATATCAGCCATTTTAGCCATTTCTCCGCCATCACGCCCAACTAGCGCAACTGTAGTTATCCCCATATTTTTAGCGCTAATAAACGCATTAATTATATTTTTTGAGTTTCCTGAAGTCGAAATACCAATAAAAAGATCTCCATCCTGCCCCATGCCTTCTAATTGACGTGAAAATACCTTATCGTATCCATAATCGTTTCCGATAGCAGTTAGACATGATGTATCGGTTGTAAGAGCAAGAGATGGTATCGAAGGTCTGTCAAATCCGTATCTGCCTACAAGCTCTGCGGCGATATGTTGAGCATCCGCTGCACTTCCGCCGTTACCTGCAAGTATAGTTTTATTTTTGCCTTTATACAGTTCTACACATAGTTTAGAAACTTGCTCGATTTTATTTATTAAACTATCATTTTCATAAATAGCTTGCTTTGTTTCATATGATTTTTTTATTTGATCTTTAATATAATTTTTCACATAACGCCCTAAAATAGTATGTAAAATAATACCATATAATCAATTGTTAAAGTTTCAAGAATAGATAAAAATATTTGTAAAAATTATAATATCTTAATAAAGTTATTGTTTTAATTTAGTTAGATTAAATTTTGATTGTAAGATTTGTAAAAGTGAGGATTGTTAAGAAATGATCAACTAGGCAGCGACCTACATTTCCACACCTGACAGGTGCAGTATTATCAGCGATGAGAGGCTTAGCTTCTGGGTTCGGAAT
>JBAZDX010000009.1:0-76486 GCA_041654255.1 Sulfurimonas sp. | reverse complement strand
ATTCAAATACTGACAAAAATCTCTGAAATTGAAAATGTTGTCAAGGATAATAAAGATTTACTGACTATTCTCGCTGTACTCAACGCTTATACTCAAAAAGAGTTGGGTTTTATGTGCGAAAGCTGAGTAAATATGTTTTATGATTTGTAATCTTATGTCGGTACAATTCGCTTTATGAAATATATATTACTTATCTTTACTCTTCTTTTTAGCGCATGCAGTGTTAAAAATTATGAGCATACGCAGACAAAAATCATCACCATCAAATCTCCAAAGATTAAATTTTCCGATGCCGGATATCTGAGAAACAGCGAAAAAATAATGGAGCTGGAACTTTTTATGGCAGGCAAATGCATAGAGAAAATTGCCGTAAATCATCTTATCTGTACCAGCAGCGGATGTATGAGCAAGAGCGGATTTAACAAAGATTATCTAAACCCTGCCTACCCTGACGATACAATGGAAAACATGCTTCTCTCCCATGCCATTTACGGTGGAAAAAATTTGACAAAAACCGACGGCGGATTTGAACAGCATATCAAAGATGAACTTGTAGATATAGTTTACAAAGTAGATTCACACTCAGTGCAGTTTAGAGATACAAAAAACAACATAATTTTCAAGATAAAGGATACGGATGAGCAATAAATTTGTAGGAGCTCATGTAAGTGCGAGCGGCGGCGTTTTTAATGCGGTTGCAAATGCAGTGGCAATCGAAGCGAAAGCGTTTGCACTTTTTACTAAGAATCAAAGACAGTGGAACGGCAAAGAGCTTGATACCGACACCATAGATAAATTTAAAAAAGCACTCCAAGACAGCGGGATTTTGGCAAAACATATACTTCCTCACGACTCATACCTTATAAATCTGGGTCATCCCGAGAGCGATGCCAGAGAGAAGTCAATGGACGCATTTTTGGATGAGGTGCAGAGATGTGAGCAACTCGGACTTGAGAAGCTCAATTTTCATCCGGGAAGTCATCTGGGCAAGATAAGCGAGGATGAGTGTTTAGCCAAAATTTCTGAAGCTATGAACGTGACGCTGGAGAAAACAAAAGGTGTCAGTTTGGTCATTGAAAACACGGCAGGGCAGGGAAGCAATCTTGGCTGGAAGTTTGAGCATTTGGCACAAATTATCGACAAAGTAGAAGACAAAAGCCGTGTCGGCGTCTGCATAGATACGTGTCATATGTTTAGCGCTGGTTACGATATAAGAATGAGAGAGGCTTATGATAAGAGCTGGAGCGAATTTGACAAAATCGTCGGTTTTAACTACCTTATGGGGATGCACATCAACGACTCAAAGGCAAAATTCGGCTCTCGTGTGGACAGACACCACTCGCTGGGCAAGGGCGAAATCGGGCTTGATGCTTTTAGGTTTATTATGAACGACGAGCGCATGAACGATATTCCGCTTATACTTGAGACCATTGATGAGACTATCTGGAAAGATGAGATAGCACTTCTGTATTCTTTTGAGAATTAAGCAAAGTTTATATAAAATCAACGACTGTTTAAAAAAAGGGGTTTGGTTTGAGAAGTACTGTTTTGTTGTCATTAGCGGCTTGTACGCTGTTTGCAGGTGGTTATAAAATCCCTGAAACATCTCTAAATTCTGTTGCTCTAGGTGCCGCAAACGTTGCACACTCTTCTAGCGCGGATGCGGCTTATTACAATCCTGCAAATATGGTTTTTATGAAAAAAGAAGCCGTTATGGAGGCAAATTTGATCTATATCGGGCTTGAAGATGTAAACTATAAAAGTGCCACCGTTGATATAGATTCAAAAAGAGAGGATTTTATCGTTCCATCGCTTCATTATGTATCAGGAGATGTAAACGATGCGCGTTTTGGGCTTAGCATCGTCTCTCCGGCAGGTCTTTCAAAGAGATGGGATGAGGCTCCTGCAATCTACTCTGCTGAGGAGTTTACCCTTCAAACAGTGGAGCTAAATCCTAGCGTTGCGCTCCCGATAGGCAAGAGAGTTGCAGTCGCACTCGGACTTAGAGCAATCTACTCAGACGGAGTTGTAAAAAGCACATCGTCGATAGCTTCGCGTGATATGAGCGGAGACTCTATAGATTTTGGGTATAACTTGGCGCTCTCATATAAGCCCATTTCCGAGCTGGAGACGGCGTTGACATATCGCTCAAAAGTTGATTTGAGTATAGAGGGCGATACGACGCTCTTTTACCGAGATATGACAAATGCTTTTGGAGGCGGAGCCGGAACAACTTATAGCTCTAGCAGCAGCGCATCGGTTAGCGTTCCTGTGCCCGCGCTTTTAAATGTTGCGGTTGCCTACACCTTGGAGAGTGAAACAACTTTAGAGTTTGTGTATGAGAGAAACTTCTGGTCTGAGTACAAAGAGCTTGATTTTAACTACGGCGGGGGTGTAAATGCGGTTACAAATTATGTTTTTGGCGCGCCGATAGCAAAAAACTACAAAGATACAAACGCTTTTCGTTTTGGTATAACACAAAAGTTAGATAAGCTTACTCTAATGGGCGGTGCAGTAATAGATAAAACACCTATTCCAAATGCAACGATTGGGTTTGAGCTGCCTGATTCTGACTCCATGTCGCTGTCGTTTGGTGCAAGATATCAGATAAACGAGAGTTTAAACATAGGTTTAGCCGCTCTCTACTCCATGAAAGAGGACAGAACGGTTTCAAACAGTGCATTAGAGGGCGAGTTTTCAAACTCAAATGTACTGATGGTTTCATCTGCTCTAGAATATAAATTTTAAGGATAAATTTGGAAACATTAATAGATTTTTTAGAGGCAAAGAGTGTAGAGAAATCTCTAATATTTGCACAGTTAAAATGCAGCATAACAGAGGCGCAGTTGTTGCAGGCTCTAGCAAAAAGATATATGCGCGGAGAAGATGATGTTTTGATTCTTGATTTGCTGCAGGAGATTTACGGCGATGAAAAATATGCTGGGATAAAGCATTTAAATGAGGTAAAACTCCTTTTGGAGCTCGGCTGGCTTCATCAGCAGAGTTTTACACCGATAAAAATTTCTGAAGTAACCCCGCTTGAGCTTTTAAACAGCGCGGTTGGTCTCTCACCCTCGTTTTTAAAGCTTCTTCAAGACGGCGCGGCAGAGAATGAACTACCCGATATTAAGCCATACACAGACCACTTAGAGTATCTCCAAGACCAGTTTTTGCGCATTGACCTTTATCAGAAGATGAGTACCATTCGCCAAAATGTTCATGAGCACTCGCTCGGGATTGACAGAACGCAGGCAAAACTTAAACTTCTTGAAAAACGCATAGAAGACAGAGTTGAGCAGACGACCGGTAAACTTGTTCTTGACAAATTTTTTAAACAAAAAAAAATGAGCTCAAAAGAGCAGGTAATTTTTCTTGCACTTCTTCGCGAGGAGTACAGTGCAACTGACGCCTCTTTGCGCGAGATGAATACGCTCATAGAGCTAATCTCGCTTGATGAGTATGAGCGTATCAAAAACCGCTCGCTTTTAGAGGACGGCTCAAACCTTATTAACGACGGAATTATAGATTATGAGGAGATGCTGAATCCATTCGGAGGCATTTCACGTGCTTTTTACATCGTCGATGAGGTGCTTCACAGCATAATCCATCCGCAGAAAAATAAGAAAGTGCGCCGCATAAAGCTTAATTCGCTCATAGAAGAGCAGGATATTTTCGAGCTAATTGACCCGGAGACTTCGCTAAGTGATGTTGTTTTGGCAAAAGAGACGGAAAATACGCTTCAAAATCTGATGCGTCAGCTTGATAAAGAGGTGGTCGGCAGACTCGTAGAGTGGGGCATTAAAGATAAAAAGAGCGGAATTGACGCAAGAATAATCTTTTACGGCGCGGCAGGAACAGGTAAAACTATGACTGCATATTCGCTTGCAAAGTCGCTTAAACGCCAAGTTTTGGCGTTTGACTGCTCAAAAATTCTCTCCATGTATGTTGGAGAGAGCGAGAAAAACGTAAGAAAGATTTTTGACACTTTTTATGATTTATGTGAAAAAACAAAAAGCGACCCTATACTCTTATTAAATGAGGCGGACCAGTTTTTAGGCGCGCGCTCAAGCGGTGCAAACAGCGGGGCTGACCAGATGCACAACCAGATGCAGAATATCTTTTTGGAGCAGATTGAGAAGTTCAAAGGTGTTTTGATTGCGACGACAAACCTGCTTGAAAATATAGACAAGGCATTCTCAAGACGTTTTAACTACAAGATAGAGTTTAAAAAACCAAACAAAGAGCAGAGGCTCTCGCTTTGGAACAAGATGCTTCCAATAAATGCACCTTATGAGGACGGATTTGACGTAGATGAGCTCTCAAGCTATTCTCTGACCGGCGGACAGATAAATCTGATAATTAAAAACACGGCGTACAGAGTTGCCGTAAGAGAGAAGCCGATTTTTTCTTTGGATGATTTTGTTCAAGAGATTAAAAAAGAGAAAGACGCAAGTTTTGACAGTGAAAAATCTATGGGATTTTTAAATAAATAGCGTAAGGGTTAGAGATGGAGGGTTATATACTGCTATCGCACGGAAGTAAGGTAAAAGCTTCCAATGATGCGAGTTTTGAGGTTTTAAAGAAGTTGCGAAATAAGATAAAATACGTAGAGCTGGCATTTTTAGAACTTGCAGAGCCTGACTTTGAGAACGCGGTGAAATTGCTTCAAGAGAGTGGTGTCAGCTCTATAAAAGTGTTGCCACTTTTTTTGGCTCCTGGAAAACATGTAAGAGAAGATGTTCCAGCTCTTCGTGAAATGTGTGCTCGTAAGTATGGGATTGAGATAACAGTTCTAGAGCACATTGGCGCAAATGATGGGTATGTAAAACTTATTGAGAATATTTTACTATCATGAATACTTTTATGCATCAAGCCGTCAAAGAGGCTTTTGTCGGTGTGCAACAAAACCACGGCGGACCATTTGGAGCCGTGGTAGTTAAAGAGGGCAAGATTCTCTCAAAAGCTCACAATAAGGTGTTAAAAAACAACGATCCAACGGCTCATGCCGAGATAAATGCTATAAAAAAGGCCTCTAAAAAACTTGGTACATTTGATTTGAGCGGGTGCGAAATATATACTACATGTATGCCTTGTCCGATGTGTTTAGGAGCCATAAAATGGGCAAATATAAAAACTGTCTATTATGGTGCCTTAAGCAAAGATGCCGACGCCATCGGGTTTAGAGACCTAGAGTTTTATGAAAAGGAAGCTTTGGAGTTAAAAAATATCGACAGAGAAGAGTGCCTAAAACCTTTTGAAGCATGGAGTGCAAAAGAGGATAAAATCCTCTACTAAGAGCGCAATAAAAGTTTTGCAATACTCATAATAACTCCCCATTTTTAAAAAGCTTTTGTTAAAGATAAGCCAAAGATAGCAATTTTTGGATTGTTAAATCTTTTTGATTCGGTTATTCTTTTAAAAATAAAAGATTGGAGAAAAAGGATGAGTTTTATATCAAACGCAAGCTTGAAAGTTGCAGACAGTGAAGTTTTTTCAATCATTGAAAAAGAGCTAAAGAGACAAACCAATCACTTAGAGATGATTGCTAGTGAGAACTTTACAAGCCCAGCCGTTATGCAGGCTATGGGAAGTGTTTTTACTAACAAATATGCGGAAGGGTATCCATATAAAAGATACTATAGCGGTTGTGAGGAAGCTGACGCTGTTGAGCAGTTGGCGATTGATAGGGTTTGTAAAATCTTTGGCTGTGCTTATGCCAATGTTCAGCCTCACTCAGGAAGTCAAGCAAATGCTGCTGTTTATGCGGCACTCCTTCAAGCAGGAGATAGAATTTTAGGTATGAATCTCTCTGATGGTGGACATTTAACTCATGGAAGCAAACCATCTTTTTCGGGTAAAAACTACTCTGCATTTTATTATGGCGTAGAGCTTGATGGAAGAATCAATTATGATAAAGTTTTAGAAATTGCAAAAATAACTCAACCAAAAATCATAGTTTGCGGTGCTAGCGCATACGCAAGAGAGATAGATTTTAAGAAATTTAAAGAGATAGCCGACGAGGTCGGTGCTATTTTATTTGCCGATATTGCTCATGTTGCAGGTCTTGTTGCTGCGGACGAGCATATGAGTCCATTTCCTTATGCAGATGTTGTAACAACTACCACACATAAAACTCTAAGAGGTCCAAGAGGTGGCGTGATTATGACAAATGATGAGGAGATTGCTAAAAAAATCAACTCAGCCATTTTCCCCGGAATTCAAGGCGGACCGCTTGTCCACGCTATAGCTGCGAAGGCAGTTGCATTTAAAGAGGTGCTAGATTCATCATGGAGAGAGTACGCAAAACAGGTAAAGGCAAATGCTAAAGTGCTCGAGAAAGTACTGCTTGAGAGAGGATTTGAACTTGTTTCTGGTGGAACGGATAATCATCTTGTTTTGGTATCATTTTTAGACAAGCCTTTCTCTGGTAAAGATGCAGATACAGCTTTAGCAGATGCGGGAATAACTGTAAATAAAAACACAGTTCCGGGAGAGAAGAGAACACCGTTTATAACCTCGGGTATCAGAATAGGAAGCCCTGCATTAACGGCAAGAGGCATGAGGGAAAAAGAGTTTGAGTTTATCGCAAATAAAATCTGCGATGTTTTAGATAATATTGAAGATAAAGTTCTCCATGCTAAAATAAACAAAGAGTTAGAAGAGTTAGCTGGGAATTTTGTGATTTATAATCAATCGACTTACTAAGGTTTTTTTGAGAGTTTGGAGAGACGATGCATACTTTTAACAGCAACTATATACAGATAGAAAAAGCAATCAAATATATTGATGAAAATTTCAAAGAGCACCCTTCAATTGATGAGGTCGCTAAAAATATCGGCATGAGCAAATACCACTTCATAAGAGTATTTAAAGAGTATGTAGGCGTTACTCCTATGCAGTTTTTACACAGCGTGACACTAAACTATGCGAAAGAGCATATAAAAGAGTCTAAATCTATACTTGAGAGCAGTTTAGATATGGGGCTCTCAAGCTCAAGCCGACTGCATGAACTTTTTGTAAACCTAATCGGGGTAACTCCAAAAGAGTGGAGAGAAAAGGGCAGAGATGTTTTAATAACCTACGGATTTGGAGAAACTCCTTTTGGAGAGGCTTTGATAGGATTTACGGACAAAGGCATCTGTTATTTGGGTTTTATTGATAATAATAAAAATGAGATTTTCAACAGATTTAAAGAACTTTGGGAAAATGCAAATCTCTGTTTCGATGAAAAAGCCGCAAATGAGTACTTAGAAAATATCTTCATAAAAAATAAAAAATACTCCCTATTTGTAAAGGGAACAAATCTTCAGATAAATGTCTGGAGGGCTCTTTTAAATCTGCCAAACGGGATAGTCGCAACCTACCAAGATATAGCAAACTTCCTAGATAAACCAAAAGCAACCAGAGCAGTAGCAAGTGCCATCGGAAGAAATCACATAGGATATTTAATTCCATGTCACAGAGTTATAGCTAAAAGCGGAGCCATGAGCGGTTATAGATGGGGAATTGAGCGTAAAAAGATACTGATTGCTTATGAGTCTTTAAACAAAGAAAAATAGAGCAATTTAGCGTACTTTAAAAGGAGAAACTTCCTCCTTTATTTATAATACCTTCCGACACATGTTAAAATATCCACTCTTATAACAGCGGTTGTATTTATCATCTTAAGAGGCATATCTCTATCTGCCAAATGAGGTGTATATTTTTCTATGATTTTAGATAAAGCGATTTTTTTCTCATCAAAATCAGTAACAATTGAAGCCGTGCCGTTAGCGATAATGCTATTGAATGCCGTGTTTACATCACAAGGGTTTTCAACACCTTCATGCAACAAAGAGAACATTTCATCTATCTCAAAACAGACATTCGGGTTAAACGCAATATTGTCAATTTTTTTACCCCTTGGCAAGCCATGCATATATATTTTATCTTCAAAATATACAAAATGCATAGGCAATATATATGGAAAAGCATCTTGAGAAAAAGTCCCAAGCCGTCCAACTTCAGCTCTCAAAAACAGCTCTTCTATTTGCTCTTTGCTTAAAAGGTGTGTTTTAGTTCTATGTCTCATGTTTGCCCTTTTTAAATATATAAATCTAGCACTATTATAGACTAGTTATAGAAGTTGAGTCAATCCAAAAATTGCTTTTAGAGACCTAGAGTTTTATGAAAAGGAAGCTTTGGAGTTAAAAAACATCGATAGAGCAGAGTGTCTAAAACCTTTTGAAGCATGGAGTGCAAAAGAGGATAAAATACTTTACTGACACTCAAAGCATAATCTGTAATAATGCCGTAACCTCGCGGTAATGCATCTGTAACAATCTTTTAGCAGAATTTCACATATTAAAATGCTAAGAGGAATTTTATGGAAACTTTTTTTATTCATATTGCCGCAAGATTAACGAAGTACTACAGCCTATCAAAAAATGAAGCGCAGGAGATGTTAAACGATGAGTGGGAGTATGTAGAACAGGCGTATAGTGACGGTGTTTTAAGCGTTGAAGATATAACAAAAGAACTTATCTCCATCTACATGGTGGCTTAAAATGGCTGTAAGTGTAGAGAACTATTTTAACCACAACTATCCCTCTTTTTCAAAAATGCCGTCTCTGTTTCGTCAAGGCGTTGTCTCTCTATTTAAAAAGATTTTTCATGAAGATGAGATTAATGATGTTTTAAAAAAGAACAGACATCTTGATTCGTTTGATTTTATTGAGTTTGTGCTTGATTATTTTAGTATCGATATCACCATAAACAAAAATCAACTCTCAAGAATTCCATCGTACGGCAGAGTGGTTATCATCGCAAATCATCCTCTTGGCGCGCTTGATTCACTGGCACTTTTAAATGTTGTAAAAGAGATACGAAAAGATATAAAAATCGTAGCATCAAATTTTTTGAGTGAATTTAAAAATCTAGACTCAATTCTTATCCCCATAGAAAACGTCAAAGGCAAACTCCAAAGAAGCTCAGTAGAAGCAATTTATGACGCGCTTAGCAAAGAGCAGGTTGTCATTATATTTCCATCCGGTGAGGTAAGTCGTGCAAGACCTGACGGCATCAAAGACACAAAGTGGAAAAAAGGGTTTTTAAAAATAGCGCAAAATACAAAGGCGCCTATTTTGCCTATATTCATAGATGCAAAAAATTCAAAAACATTCTATCTGCTTTCAATGATAAATAAATCTTTGGCAACTGCAACTATTCCGCATGAGATGTTTAAATTCTACAACAAAAATATAGGATTCAATATAGGCAAAAGTATCCCTTACGAGAGCTATTATGCGCCAAATATAGATATTAACAACAGAGTAAAGCTTCTGCGCAAACACTTTTATAAAGTTGCAAAAAAAGAGAAAGAGATATTTAAAACATACAACGGCATCGCACTTGCACAAAACAGACAAGAGCTGAAAAAAGAGCTTGAAAATGCAAAAGAGATAGGAGAGACAACGGATGGAAAAACAATTTATCTCTACGCAAATGCAGAGGAAAACGTTCTTATTAAAGAGATAGGACGACTCAGAGAGATAAGTTTCAGGCAGGTAAAAGAGGGAAGCGGCAAGCAAAGAGATGTTGATGATTTCGACTACTGCTATGAGCATATTATTCTTTGGGATGAGAAAGATTTGGAGATTGCAGGCTCCTACCGCATAGTAAAAGTAAGTGAAATGGTAGAAGCTTACGGCGTGGATGGACTTTACACTTCGACGCTTTTTAACTTTAGGCAGGAGTTTAGCAAGTACTTATCCTCTTCAATCGAACTTGGACGTAGTTTTGTGCAGCCAAAATACTGGAATTCCAGAGCGCTTGACTATTTGTGGCAGGGCATCGGAGCCTATCTTCGCATAAATCCCGACATCAAATACATGTTTGGCTCCGTAAGCATCTCAAATGCCTATAACGAAGAAGCAACAGCGCTTCTTATTTACTTTTATAGAAATTATTTCGGTCCAAAATATAGAAGCGTGGAACATCGCGAGAGTTACATTCTTGCAGAGTCGAAAAAACGAAAATTTGACGAGCTTTTCTTTAAAAACGATTATACAAAAGACCTTGTTATTTTAAAACGAGAGCTTGGACTTTTTGGATACACAATCCCTACGCTCTATAAGCAATACAGCGAACTATGCGAAGAGGGCGGCGTAGAGTTTATAGATTTTGGCAGAGACAGGCATTTTGAGAACTGCATAGACGGCTTTTTGCTTGTTTCTATCGATAAAATAAAAGAACAAAAACAAAAACGCTACCTGCTAAGGTAGTGTTACAAATCAGAGCATTGTTAAAAACAGAGCTCCAAAGTGTTTCTTTAGTACACAGTTGCTCTAATTGCCTCAAATAATGTGTAGTATTTAGTAACAGCCACCGCCTCAAATATCGCCTTAATCTTTTATTTAATACTCTTTTTGCTACAATCCACATAACTGTTTTTTCTAAAAATATGTGAAAATATTTAAGTCAAACGGCTTATGTTTTTATGCGTTTTAAAACAATAACAATAAAAAAGGTAGGTTATATGGAGCATATAGTGACTTCAAATCCGTATTTTGGGGTATTTGTACTTTTTCTCATAACGTTTGGTGCATTTACTATAACAACGATTGCCGCTCGTCTGGTAAGCCGCGCATTGGCAGCTAAAGATAGTGAAAAAATCAAATTATCAGTTTATGAGTGCGGACCTGAGGTTACAAAACAGCCAAATAGAATCTCTCCGCAGTTTTATCTATTTGCATTGCTATTTTTACTCTTTGATGTAGAGATAGTTTTTATGTTTCCATGGGCTGTTGACTTTAAGTTACTTGGATGGTTTGGTTTTGCCGAGATGTTAATGTTTATACTGCTTTTAACTATCGGTTTTGTTTATGCATGGAAAAAAGGAGCGCTAGAATGGCACAACATAAAGTAAATTATACGCAAAACGGCGGTTTGCCTATTGCACTTACAAGTGTAGATAAAATCGTAAACTGGGGGCGTTCAAACTCTCTTTGGGCGCTTACATATGGTCTTGCATGCTGTGGTATCGAGATGATGGCATCAGGTGCTTCACGCTATGACTTTGACCGCTTTGGAACAATTTTTAGAGCATCTCCTCGTCAGGCAGACGTTATGATAGTTGCAGGAACGCTTACAAAAAAACATGCCGAGTTTATTAAAAGACTTTATGATCAGATGGCAGAACCAAAGTGGGTTATCTCTATGGGTTCGTGCGCAAACACGGGCGGTATGTTTAACACCTATGCAACAGTTCAAGGTGTGGATAGAATTATTCCTGTCGATTTGTATCTTCCGGGATGTGCGCCTCGCCCTGAGACACTACAGTACGGCGTTATGCTTCTACAGAAAAAAATCCGTGCAAATCAAGCTTCAAGAGCGCAACAAGCTAAAAGGTTAATGTAATGAGAGCCTATAAACCAAAAGATAATGTACAGAAAAAAGCCTACTACACGGACAGATTTTATGTTTCACCTCAAGTGCCAAAGAGCGCAGTAGAGAGCGATGAAGTTTTTGCTCACGACTTAGAAGCCATCAAAGCAAAGTTTGAAGTTCTTGATGCCTACATCCAAGTGGGGCAGATGGTGGTTTATATAAAGCCTGAAGACAACTACAAAGTCTTAGAACTTCTTAGAGACGAGTGCGACTATGTGCAGTTAAGCGAGATGAGTGCGATTGACTGGCTTGCTGCAAGAGGCGGTTTTGAGATTTTTTATCAGATGTTAAGTATGAACAAAAGAAAACGCGTTCGTATAAAAATGTTTATTAAAAAGGGTGAAGCTGTAAACTCTGTTGAGAAGCTTTTCCGCTCTGCTGATTGGTCTGAGAGAGAGATGTTTGACATGTTTGGCATAGAGGCAAACAATCATCCGTTTATGAAAAGAATATTAATGCCTTATGATTGGCAAGGGCATCCGCTTTTAAAAACTTATCCGTTGCAAGGCGATGAGTTTGCCGCATGGTATGAGGTTGATAAAATTTTTGGAAAAGAAGCAAGAGATATCATCGGACCTGAGCTTCGTGACCCTGCAAAAGTTGACCGCTATGACTCACAGAGATTCGCGCGTCTTGGATATGAAGTTCCAAAGGGAACAACCATCACAGGCAATGAGCCTAAAAATGAGCAGAATTATCAAGAAGAGGGTGGTGTTTTCATGATTAAAAAATTCGATAAAAAAGATTCGGTCGTTATTGACGATCCTCAAAGATAGGTGGAAATAATAATATGCAAGTAAAAAATAGATTAAACCCGTTTTTTGAGAATATCACTTTTGATAGAGAAGATAATGAGATGATTCTAAACTTTGGTCCTCAGCACCCTTCGGCTCACGGACAGCTTCGTCTTATGCTTCATCTTCAACAGGAGATGATTGTAAAAGCTCATCCGGATATAGGATACCTTCACCGCGGTATGGAGAAGATGGCTGAAAATATGATTTACAATGAGTTTATGCCCACAACTGACCGTATGGACTACATTGCTTCATCTTCAAACAACTACGGATTCGCACTGGCGGTTGAGAGACTTATCGGTCTTGAAGTTCCTCGCCGCGCAAAAGTTATCCGCATGATGCTTCTTGAGATTAACCGTCTAATGAGCCACCTTTTCTGGCTGGCAACTACTGCTCTTGACATTGGTGCTATGACGGTTTTTCTCTTTGCATTCCGTGAGAGAGAGTACTTGATGGACATCATCGAGGGCTACTGTGGAGCTAGACTTACACATGCGGCTATTCGTATCGGCGGAGTTCCTTTAGATATTCAAGATAGTTTTATAGCGCAACTAAGAACATTCTTAGATAAACTTCCTGCAAATATCAAAGATTATGAAGATTTACTTGACACTAACCGTATCTGGTTGATGAGAATGGAAGAGGTCGGAACTATCTCAAAAGAGATGGCACTTTCTTGGGGATGCAGCGGAGTAATGCTTAGAGCTTCAGGTGTTGCTTGGGATATCCGTAAAGAAGAGCCGTATGAACTTTATGATGAAGTAGAGTTTAAGGTTCCATTCTCTGACAAGGGCGACAACTTTGCAAGATACCGCATCTACATGGAAGAGATGAGAGAGTCTGCAAAGATTCTTTATCAGACAATCGACATGTACGAAAAGTGTGTAAAAGATGGGCAAACTGAACTTATGGCACATGCGCCTAAGTATGTTTCAGCTCCAAAGCTTGACATTATGACTCAAAATTACTCTTTGATGCAGCACTTTGTTCTTGTAACACAGGGTATGAGACCTCCGGTTGGAGAGGTTTACGTGGCAACGGAATCTCCAAAAGGGGAACTTGGTTTTTACATTAACTCTCAAGGCGGACCGTACCCGTACAGACTAAAACTTCGCGCGCCGTCATTCTGGCATACAGGAATTTTGACTGATCTTTTGCCGGGACACTATATTCCGGATGTTGTTTCTATCATAGGTACAACAAACATCGTATTTGGTGAGGTTGATAGATAATGAAAAGATATGATTTAAGACATTTAAAAGATGGGTTTGAGCCTAGGATGAAAGAGATTTTGTCATCTCACAAAGCTGGAGAAGTGGCAATATTTTTGTTTGAGATAGGGGACTTTTCTCCTATTCAAAAATCAGCAGATTTAGTAAAAGAGTGCGGATATGAGTTATTAAACTCTTTAAAGTTTAACGAAGTCGACTGGACTATCGTAGCAAAAAAATAAGCAGGATGTAGATTTTGAGTAAAGTATATTTTTCTACTTGGAACGGCGAGTTTGTCAATAATATAGGCGCGCCTGCAGAGGAGTGGAAAGAGTCAGCCTATAACCTGCCGGCACAATACGACAGCCACCGCGAATCCAAAGCTTTTATAGGCTGGGACGGTGTTGCGCTTTTTGATAAAGATGTAGATGTTATCCGTCTAGCGATGGAGTATGCAGCGCAGTATCAAGAGTACTCTGAGGCGTGCGGAAGATGTGCCCCGGGGCGTTGGGGCGGTAGAATTCTGTATGATCAACTGGACAAGATTGCCCGCGGTGAGGGTAGCAGAGCTGATTTGGACCATTTAAAAGAGATCGGCAAAAGCATGCAGATAACTTCAAAATGTGAGATTGGAAAAACTGTTCCAAACCCTATTATTGATCTGATGACGCACTTTGAAGATGTGTTTTTGGAGTGTATAGATAAGCAAAAACCGTCTAAGCACTACCATGACGAGATTGGTTACATTGCAAAAATAACATCGCCATGTTCTGACGCTTGTCCTTCACATGTAGATATTCCTGCATATATCGAGGGTGTACGTGACCTTAGAATGGACGACTCGCTTATGGCAACGCGCCAAACAATGCCGTTAGCCCACGTTTGCGGCCGTGTCTGTCCGCATCCTTGTGAAGATGCGTGTCGCCGTACAAATCTTGATGAGCCTATCTCTATTATGGCTCTTAAACGCCTTGGTGCCGATTGGGAGACTGATCACGGATATGATTTCTTTCATCCTATGGAGAAAAAAGCAGATTGCGGCAAAAGAGTGGCGATTATCGGAGCAGGTCCTGCAGGGCTTACAACGGCTTATTATTTGGCTGCGGAGGGTATTGCAACCGATGTTTATGAGGAGCTTCCTGTTCTTGGCGGTGAAGTTGCCGTCGGTGTACCGGAGTACAGAATGCCGATTGCAAAATACAACAAAGACATCGAATGTGTCAGAGATATGGGTGTTAATTTTATAGTAAATAAAAAAGTTAATGCCGATGATATGAGAAAATTTGAGCAAGATTATGATGCGGTTATGGTTGCAACGGGCACTAGAATTTCTAAAAAAGTTTACTGTGATAATGAAAGATTTGAAATTAAGGGTTACTGGTCGGCAATCGAGATGCTTGACCAGATTAACCTTTGGGATAAGTATGGAATCGGCGAGAGAGTTGATTTAACCGGCAAAACTGTTGTCTGTGTCGGGGGCGGATTTACATCAATGGACGTAGTTCGTTGTGCAATTCGTGCAAATGCTAAAAAAGTTTATATGATCTACCGTAGAGATGAAAAAACAATTATTAAAAATACAACTTATGAAGAGTACCACGAAGCCGTTGAAGAGGGTGTAGAGTTCCTGTTTCACTCGGCGGTTGCAAGAATGAATGATGAAGAGAATGTCTTGAAATCTCTTTTAGTTGACAAGTTTGAGCTGGTTCCAGATCCAAACGGCGGTCGTGCAGAGCTTGTAAAGATTGAGGGAGAATCTTATACAATTGAGACAGATTTCTTGATTCCGGCAGTTTCGCAGTCGGCTGACCTTAAACTTCTTCCTGAAGAGTGGGAGATAGCAAAGACGTCGTGGGGAACTATTCTTACAAACGGCAAGGACTATATGACATCACGCAAGGGTATTTTTGCTTCCGGAGATTGTGAATACGGTCCGATGACGATTGTAAATGCGGTAGGTCAGGCAAAACGTGGAGCTTCCGTTATAGCTCGCTATGTTCAAACAGGTGAGATTAGTTTAACCGACGATGAGGTTATGGAAGACCACCTAAGAAAGCTTCGCGTTTACGACAAGAAGGAAAAAGTTACAGGATGGCTTCCTGGGGTTGCTAGAGCGCATAGTGAAGTTCTCGGTGTTGATGAACGTAAATACAACAACAGAGAAGTTAATCTAGGCTTTACCCAAGAAGAGGCTATGAGCGAAGCAGAGCGCTGTATGCGCTGTTACTATATCGCGATGGTGCAGGCGTAGAGGATGAAAGAGATGAATAAATTGATTAATTTTAAAATTGACGGTATCTCCGTAGAGGCTCAAAAGGGCGAGACAATCTTAACAGTGGCTCGCAAAGCAGGCATATACATCCCTACTATGTGCTATATCTCTAAAACTTCGCCATGTGCATCTTGCCGTATGTGTGTTGTTGAAGCCACTGGAGTTGAGGGTTTTGTTCTTAGCTGTAACACGCCTCCTACCGAGGGCATAGAGATAACTACAAATACGCCCGCTCTTCAAAATGAGCGAACAAATATTATGAAGCTTTATGATGTAAACCATCCTTTAGAGTGCGGTGTTTGTGACAAATCAGGAGAGTGCGACCTACAAAATAAAACTTTAGAGTTTAACGTAGAACGCCAAAATTTCTCTGCACGTGACCAGCTCCGTCCGACACAAAATTGGGGACTTATAAACTATGAGCCTTCTCTGTGCATTATGTGCGAAAAGTGTGTGCATGTATGTAATGAGGTTATCGGCGATGACGCAATAGAAGTAAAATTCGGCGGATACAGCTCAACTATTATTCCAAAAAACAGCGAAACTCTTGATTGTACTTTTTGTGGAGAGTGTATAGCGGTTTGTCCTGTGGGCGCGCTTGTCAGCAGCGGTTTTAAATACAGAGCAAACGCTTGGGAGTTAGAACGTGTTCCTGCTACATGTGCACACTGCTCTGCCGGATGCCCTCTGGAGTATGAGACAAGACACGGCTCTGTTAACGGAGAAGATGAGATATTTAGAGTTAAAAACAACTTTGAATTTAGTTCACTTTGCGGAGCAGGGCGATTCGGTTTTGATTTTGATAACAAAGCACTAAGCGATGAAACGGCGTTTAACAGAGCGATTGAAGCATTAAAGAGAGCAAAAGCTATTAGATTCTCTTCAATGATTACAAATGAAGAGGCACACATTTTAGAGCTTTTAAAAGAGAAGTTAGGCGTAAAACTCTTCAATGAAGATGCAAGAAAATTTGCAGAGTTTATGAAGTCATACAGCTCTGTGAGTGGAAAACTTCACCACAGTGGCTCTCTTGATGCCATTAGACGCTCAGATGCAGTTGTCGTCATAGGTAGCAGAATCGCAACAGACAATCCTGCCGTACGCTATGCACTCACAACCGCTTCAAAACATAACGGCGCAAAGATTCTTTATGCACATCCGCTTGAAGATGTGTTGATGCAAAATGTTATCACGCAGATGATGAAGCATGAGGTTGGCACTGAAGAGGGCGTTTTAGCACTTTTGGCAGATGCGATTCTCAAAGATGCTGATTTACCACAAGAGGAGAGAGCATTTTTTGACGAGTTGGATTTTGGTTACCTCTACGCTGAGACAAACATCGGCGAAGAAGAGTTGTCTCATATGATGAAATCATTCATGAGAGCAAAAAAACGAACTCTGATAATAGGCAACGACCTTATTGCACACGAGAGAGCAGGCAATATAGCAAAACTTGCAGCGCTTATAGAGAAATACAGCGATTTCTCTCTAGTAGTGGTTCCAAGAGAAGTAAATACGCTTGGAGTATCGCTTATAAATTCTCTTGATTATGACGAAAATATTTCTGATGTAGTTGGATATAACGCAAAGGGCGACTTTGTTATCTCTTCGCTTGAAGGCGCAGATTTGGCGGTTGCAGCGCTTAATCAGCAAGAGGGAACTTTTGTAAGCATAGACAACAGAGTATTGCCAACAAACGTTGCGTTATCGTTTGATGGATATACCCTAAACGATATTGCAAAAGCGTTTGGAATTGACAAAGAAGAGACTATAGATTATACGTCTGAGTTAAATAAAAATGCAGGATTTAAGACAATAGCATTTGATAGCTTAGAGAATTTCCTCTCTCCTTTTGGAGATGATGAGCGCGGTTATCTGCTTGATGAAGTTATATGTAAAGCTAACGGCGAGCTTGAAGAGCTTGATGATATGCCTGAGTTTAACGGGACTATTGTTTACCACTGCGACCCAGTTCTTCAGTTTAACAATTATACTTCTAAGACTAAGCAGCTCCCTCGTGAGAGCTATCTTCTGGGTTCTGCACAGTTTGCGGTTGCCGCTAGAATATCTGACGGAGACAAGGTTGAAATTAGCTTTGGAGCAACTAAAATCCAAAGAGAGTTTAAGATAGATAGTGAACTCAAAGGAACTGTAGCTCTAAATCCTACGTTTGATATAAGCGTGGATGCTAGCAGGTATAGATTTGAAAAATCCAAAATAGTGAGAGTGGTGTAATGAGTAAAATCAGTATAAACATTGACGGAAAAGAGATTCAGACGCAAGAGGGCGAATATATATTAAACGCTGCCCGCGCGAATAATATCTTTATACCCGCAATCTGTTATTTGAGTAGATGCAGCCCGACGCTTGCATGTCGATTATGTCTTGTTGAGGCTGACGGCAAGCAGGTTTATGCATGTAACGCAAAATCAAAAGAGGGTATGAGCGTTACTACTTCGACTGAAAACATCATAAAAGAGCGCCGTGCGATTATGGAGGTTTATGACGTAAACCATCCTCTTCAGTGCGGTGTTTGTGACCAGTCAGGCGAATGCGAACTTCAAAACTACACACTAGAGATGGGTGTTGACGCTCAGCACTATGCAGTTAAAGATATAAACAGAAAAGATAAAGATTGGGGGCATATTCACTACAACCCCGGTCTTTGTATAGTTTGTGAGCGTTGTGTTACTGCTTGTAAAGATATGATTGGCGACAATGCACTAAAAACAGTTGCACGCGGCGCTGATGCGCTTGAGGCGGAGTATAAAGAGAGTATGCCAAAAGATGCCTATGCGATGTGGAATAAACTTAACAAATCTCTTATCGGCTTAACAAGCGGTGAAGAGATGCTTGATTGTACAAGTTGTGGCGAGTGTGCGGCAGTTTGTCCTGTCGGTGCGCTTGTTGATACCCACTTTATTTATAGTGCAAATGCTTGGGAGTTAAAACAGATTCCTGCAACATGCGGACACTGTTCTGCGGGTTGTCAAATAAGCTACGACGTTAAACATACAAGCATTGACAACACGGATGAGAAGATTTACCGCGTTATGAACGAGTGGAACTATGTTTCGCTTTGCGGTGCGGGAAGATACGGATTTGATTATCAAAACGAAGTAAAATCAAAAGACACGGCAGCATTCGACAGAGCAGTAGATGCGTTCAAAAAAGCCGATACGATTAAGTTTACTTCAACTATCACAAATGAAGAGGCTTTTGTGCTTCAATCATTAAAAGAGAAATTCGGATATAAACTTGTAAACAGTGAAGCAAAAGCGTTCCAGACATTTTTAAATGATTACAGCGAGATTAGCGGTAAGAAACTATACGGCTACGACCTTGAAGCTACACATAATGCAAACTTTGTTATCTCGGTCGGAACTGCTATTAAGAGCGACAATCCAAATGCACGCTATGCGCTTAACAACTCTATGACGGTAAATAAAGGTGCAGGTTTATACTTTCACCCTGTAAAAGACCCTGTTATAGAAGGGCTTGGCAAGAGCATCATGACTATGTATCACGCTCCGCTTCAAGAAGAGGCTGTGCTTTATCTGATTCTTGATCTATTTGCAGACAAAGAGAGATTGCCATCAGATGTAGTTAGCTATTTGGCATCATTTCACTCACAAAAGAGTGTAACGGTCGAAGAGATAATAAAAGAAGAGATTACTGAAATAGTTAAAGTTATGAAGAAAAATGAAGAGAGTGGCGAAGAGGAAGAGGTAGAGGAAGAGAAGAAGAAGATGGTTCCTAAAAAAATAACTAAAGAGGTTATTGTAGATGATAACCGTCTTTTAGAGATTTTGGGAGCTGATGAGAAGTTTATGGAAGAGCTAGAGAAAAACTTGGCTAAAAAAGACAGTTTTGCTCTAATCGCGGGACCAGACTTATATACTCATCCAAACTCAAAAAATCTTGCTCGTCTTTTAGCCTTGATTGAAAAGTACAGTGCTTTTGAATTAACAATGATACCGACGCTTACAAATTCGCTTGGTGTTGCGCTTATCTGTGAGCTTGATGAGAAGCAAGGCTCATATACAATCGGCTATAACACCAAAGGAGATTTCACTCTCTCTGCACTTGGGGACGGCGATTTGGATATGCCTGCTATCAATCAGCAAGAGGGAACTCTTACAAGCATCAACAAAAGAGTAAATCCTACAAATGCGGCAATCGGATATAAGGGATATGAACTTAACGATATAGCAAATGCACTTGGTTTAAAAGCCGAGTTGGTAATTGACTATACTCAAATGCTGCCAGTGGGCAAAGGTTTTAAAACTAAAGAGTTTGACAGCTTGCCAAACCGTTATGACAACGACGGCACGGAACACCGCGGATATCTTCTTGATAACGTAGCGGTTGCTGTGAGCGGCGATGAGTCTGTTCTTAAGTTTGGCGACGAAAAGCTAGTTGGAACTCTGATTTATATGGCAAACCCTGTAAGACAATTTACTCCTTTTACAAATAAAGCTACTAATCTTGATGAGATAAGCGGTGTTTATATGAGTGAGGAGTTCTTAAGCAAATCAGATTTCAATGAAGGAGACACCGTGAGAGTTAAGAGCCTAAGCGGCGAGCTTGTAGCAAATATCGTGAGTGATAATAAAATCAGCGGTGACATCGTGCTGTTGCCGACATTTGATTCTAAAATAAATTCAGAGGCACTGTTTAGCTCATACCGCTTTGCAACAGCTTCGATTGAAAAGGTGTAATATATGGAAACAGCATATTTAATTGAGACGGTTATTAAAATCGTTGTAATTTTACTTATATTTTCTGCATTAGCGGGAATCGGGACATATTTTGAGAGAAAAGTGCTTGCGTTTATGCAGAGACGTCTTGGACCTGTAAATGTCGGTCCTTTTGGACTATTGCAAGTTGCAGCAGACGGTATAAAACTCTTTACAAAAGAGGATATTGTTCCGACAAACGTAGTTGGCAGAATATTTAAAATAGCACCTGTTATTACGGCAGCAACTGCGTTTATGGCTGCTGCTGCGATTCCGTTTTTGCCGTCATTTACACTTTTTGGATACGAAGTTCATCCGATAGTTGCTGATATAAACATAGGTATCCTCTACATTCTTGGAATTATGGGTGTCGGTCTCTACGGTCCTCTTCTTGGGGGTATGGCTTCTGCAAATAAGTTCTCGCTTCTCTCTGCTGCGCGCGGTGCTGCAGTGTTTATCTCGTATGAGGTTGTTACGGGTCTCTCTATTTTGGCTCCGATTATGATGGTAGGTTCGCTATCGCTTATTGACTTTAACGAGTATCAGGCTGGCGGATTTACAACTTGGATAGTGTGGTCTCAACCTGTTGCATTTATCCTCTTTTGGATAGCGGCTTTTGCAGAGACTGGAAGAACGCCGTTTCACTTAATAGCAAATGACCATGAGATTATTGACGGATTTGGAACTGAATACTCCGGTATGAGATGGGGACTTTTCTTCATCGGCGAGTATGCAAATATGTTCTTTATCTCTTTTGTAATCTCTATTATTTTCTTAGGCGGATATGGGGACGGAAGTTTCTTAGGCGCACTTGGACTGCTTGGAAAAGTTGCATTCTTCTTCTTCTTTTTCTTATGGACAAGAGCGGCTTGGCCGGATGTTAGACCTGACCAGTTAATGTGGTTGTGTTGGAAAGTTTTAATGCCGATAGCAGTTTTAAATATCTTAATTACTGCTATAGTAATGATGTAAGGGGTGGGTATGCATAACGAACATATAGAAGAACATTTCAACAATAGAAATGTTACGGAATTAGACAGCAACTACTATATGGTAGATATTGCGGCTTATCCTACCGGTGGCTGGGGTAAATTTAAAAGAGCGCTTAAGAGAAGTTTTAGAGGCGAACTATTTGTCGGTCTTTGGGTTGTGCTTCGTGAGATGATAAAGTTTGATGTCCACACGGTACAGTATCCGGCTGAGAAGATGCCTATCGGTCCAAGATATAGAGCGGTTCATGAGATGAAAAGACTTTGGGAATCAGATGCGGAAAGATGTATCGGGTGCGGTCTTTGTGAGAAAATCTGTATCTCAAACTGTATTAGAATAGATACAAGATTAGATGAGAACTCTCGTAAAGAAGTCTCTGAGTACAGCATCAACTTGGGACGCTGTATCTTTTGCGGCTACTGTGCAGAGGTTTGTCCGGAACTTGCAATTACGCATGGCGGCGAGTATGAGAATGCAAGTGATCAAAGAGAGCATTTTATAATGTTTGAAGATATGCTCACGCCTCTTGATAAGATGAAAGCCGGAACTCAGTTAGAGTTTCAAGGTTTTGGTGCGATTACACCACATGAAGACGAGCGTGTTAAAAAAACACCTCTAGCATATTAAGGAGTTTGGTTATGTTTGAAGCAATTGCATTTTATCTGTTCGCTTTTTTGACAATTTCAATGTTTTATATAGCGGTAACAACGTCTCAAGCGCTGTATGCCCTAAGCGCACTGGCGGCAGGAATGATTTTTATATCGGCATTTTTCTTTATTTTGGGTGCCGACTTTTTGGGTGCGGTTCAAATCGTCGTTTACTCCGGTGCCGTAATGGCTCTTTATGCTTTTGGTATGATGTTTTTCGATACAACAAGAGATGTAAAAGAGAAACAGGGTAACAAGGCAATAATTTTGGGACTTAGTATTTTATCTGCCATATTAGTGGGTGCAATTGTTGCCGCTCCGATTGTCGGAAACAACATAGAGGCGCTATACCCTATAGTTGAGGGTGCAGGAAATACTCAAGAGGTCGGCATGGTTCTTTTCACAAAGTACCTTGTTCCTTTTGAAGTTGCAGCAGTTATGCTTCTTGTAGCGATGATAGCGGGAATTGTGCTTGCAGGAAAGAAGATGGATCTCTCTCTTACTCTTATGAGCGAAGCTGAGATTTTGATGATGAAAGAAGAAGATAAAAAGGGGCACCTATGATGGAAATTGGATTAAATCACTACCTCGTACTCTCGACAATCCTTTTTGCTATTGGGTTGGTTGGTGTAATGAGAAGAAAAAATTTGCTAATGCTGTTTTTCGCAACAGAGATACTTTTAAACTCTGTTAATATCTCTTTTGCCGCGATTTCACACTACTACGGTGACTTGACAGGACAGATGTTTGCATTTTTTGTAATAGCGATTGCCGCATCAGAGGTTGCCGTGGGTCTTGGTCTTTTGATTGTTTGGCACAAAAAACATAACAATATTGACCTTGACAATATGTCAACGATGAGAGGATAGAAGATGGAACTATTTTTATATACCGCGCTTTTTTCGCCATTAGTCGGTTCTCTGTTTGCCGCATTTTTTGGTGCATCAAAAAAGACAAAAATAGCAGGCATTATTCCTAGTGCGTTGCTTGGACTTTCGCTAATAAGCAGTTTTATACTTCTTATATCAGTATTGACTACCAAAGATACAGTACATGTTGAGATGATGACATGGATGGCAACGGGAGACCTTTACATTCCATTTGGGTTTGTTGTAGATCAGGTAAGCGTTACTATGATGATGGTTGTTACTTTGGTTTCAACTGTTGTTCACGTTTATGCTATCGGATATATGGATCACGATAAAGGGTTTAACAGATTCTTCTCTTATCTATCTGCTTTTGTTTTCTCGATGATGGTTCTTGTTATGAGTGATAACTTTGCAGGTCTTTTCATCGGCTGGGAGGGCGTTGGTCTTTGTTCATGGCTACTGATCGGTTTTTGGTACCACAAAGAGAGCGCAACTTGGGCAGCTAACGAAGCGTTTATCATGAACCGTATTGCCGACCTTGGCATGCTTATCGGTATCTTCTTGATTTACTGGAATACAGGAACTCTTCAGTATGATGAAGCTTTTGCAGCAATGCCCACTTTAGAGATTGATGTTTTAACATGGATAGGAATATTTCTCTTTATCGGTGCTATGGGTAAATCTGCTCAGTTTCCGCTTCACACTTGGCTTGCAGATGCGATGGAGGGACCGACTCCTGTTTCGGCTCTTATTCACGCAGCAACGATGGTAACGGCAGGTGTTTATCTTGTAGTTCGTGCAAACCCGCTTTATGACTTGATTCCTAGTGTTGGACTCTTCATAGCCTCTCTAGGAGCATTTGTCGCACTTTTTGCCGCTTCAATGGCTCTTGTAAACCGCGATATGAAGAGAGTAATCGCTTACTCTACACTCTCTCAGCTTGGCTATATGTTCGCCGCTGCGGGTCTTGGTGCTTACTGGGTTGCACTTTTCCATCTTATGGCTCACGCATTCTTTAAAGCGCTTCTCTTCTTGGGTGCAGGAAATGTTATGCACGCTATGCACGATGAGCTTGATCCGTTTAAAATGGGCGGACTTAACAAGGTAATGAAGGGTACGTTTGTTATGATGACGTTAGCTTCAGTTGCTCTTGCCGGAATCTTTCCACTTGCGGGATTCTTCTCTAAAGATCTGATTTTAGAGGTAGCATTTGTTGAAAATCACTATATTATCTATTCAGTGCTGCTCTTTACTGCAGGTTTAACGGCGTTCTACTCGTTTAGACTTGTTGCACTAATCTTCCACGGAGAAGAGAGATATAAACTATTTGGTATCCATCCGCATGAAGCGTACAAGTTTATGCTAATTGCCATGAGCCCGCTTCTTCTTTTGGCAATAATTGCCGGTTCATTCAAGATGACTTACTTTGAGATGGTTACGCAGCTTCTTCCGGCTACCGAGTACCATGTTCACTCAAGCCTTACTTACTGGATTATGACTATCGGGACACAGCTTTTTGTTGGTTTGGCGATTCTTTACGCATATAAAAAATATACAAGCAGAGATATCAAAGTACCGGACGGAACTTCTAAAATGGAGAACAGCTTTGGCTATAAACTGCTTATTAACCAGTACTACATTCCGCGTTTTTATGAAGAGTATATAGTAAAGGCGTATAGAGAGCTTTCAGATATATTTTGGACAAAGATTGATCAAAAAGTTGTTGATGCTACGGTTGACGGCATCGCAAATGTCTTCTATCAAACGGGCGAGAGAACAAGAGTTATGCAGAGCGGTAATCTATCGACAATGCTAAAATGGATGGTAGCAGGAACTGTTACTTTATTATCGTTAGCTGTGGCTTTTGGTCTTGCAGCTAGATATTCTGGAGAAATAAAAATATTTCTCTCAGGTTTAGGAGTTTAATAGATGTTGGATCATATCTTATCGATTTTAATTTTCTTTCCGGCACTAGCAGGTGTGCTTGGATTTGCAGTTAATAAAAACAGCATACGCTCTTACGGTGTGGCAGTTGCTACTATTGAGTTTGTACTAGCTTTATGGCTTTGGTTTGCATTTGACTCAAATATATCGGGAATGCAGTTTATGGAGCATATCCCGCTTGTTAAAACATTTGGTGTTAACTACATAGTCGGTGTTGACGGAATTTCGCTCTTTATTATTATACTTGCAGCATTTTTCACAATGATCGGCATAGCGTCACTTGGCGAAACAAAAGATATAAAGAACATGATAATCACACTTCTGTTTTTGCAGATGACCATGGCGGGTGTGTTTGCAGCACTTGATGCTATTGTGTTTTATCTATTTTGGGAGCTCTCACTCGTTCCGATGCTGTACATAATCGGAGCATGGGGTGGACCTCTAAGAATTTACGCTTCCGTTAAGTTCTTCTTGTACACATTTACAGGTTCTCTTGTTATGCTTGTAGGTATGCTTTTTATGGCTTACTTTTACTATCAGGCAACTGGAGAGTGGAGTTTTGCAATTCTTGACTGGTATCGTCTGATTCTGCCTGAATCTTTTCAACTTTGGCTGTTTGCGGCATTTTTTATGGGTTTTGCTATCAAAGTTCCGATGTTCCCGTTTCATACATGGTTGCCATACGCACACGGTCAAGCACCGACAATCGGTTCGGTTATCCTTGCGGCAATCCTCTTAAAGATGGGTACATACGCATTTATCCGTTTTTCACTGCCGCTGTTTCCGGATGCGTCGGTTTATTTTATGTACCCGATAGCGGTTTTAGCAATCATTATGATTATATATACCGCAATGGTTGCTTATGCGCAAAAAGACATTAAGCAGGTTGTTGCCTACTCATCTGTTTCTCACATGGGTGTAATAATTCTTGGAACTTTTGCACTAAACGTTGAGGGGATAACCGGTTCGATATTTCTTATGATAGCTCACGGTGTGGTTTCAGGTGCGCTCTTCTTCCTTGTAGGCGTAATTTACGACAGAAGACACACGAAGTATATGAGCGAATTTGGCGGATTGGCTTCTGTTATGCCTAGATATGCGACTATTTTTGGAATTATGTTGATGGCTTCAGTCGGGCTTCCTCTGACTATCAACTTTGTAGGCGAATTTTTAAGTCTTCTTGGTTTTTACAAACAGTCACATATCTTAACACTGCTTGCAGGAACGGCTATCATTGTAGGAGCTATCTATATGTTGGCGGCTTACAAGAAGATGTTCTTTGGAGTGGTTACAAAAGAGGAGAATAGAAATCTTCCTGATGTAAACAAAAAAGAGCTTATGGCTCTTATTCCATTGACTATTATTACAATCTGGTTAGGCATATATCCTAAAGTGCTTTTAGCGCCTATCAATACAAGCGTTGAGGCTGTTGTTGGATTGATGCATGAAAAATCTCTAACTCAAGAGGCAAAAGAGAGAATTCCAAATGTAGCTAAAGATGCGGAAGTTGTTACAAATTTGGCAGAAAACCCAGCAGAAAACCCAGCAGAAAATTCACAAGAGGAGGCACACTAATGTTATCACCGGTAAATGTTTCAATTGAGTCACTAAATTTAATGACTCTGGTACCCATGTTAATCCCAATTGTCGGTGCGCTGTTAATCATAGTAATTGATCTGCTCAAAAGCGGACAGGACAAATCTTTATATGTAATGTTAAGCCTTCTTATACTTGGAGTTGATTTTGTAGCTTTGATGGAGTCAGCAGGTATCTTTAAGCAAAACGGCACGATTATGGGTGTTTTTGATGTAATGCTTATAGATGGTTTGGCTATTTTGTCTCAGTTTATAATTGTCGGCGCGTCACTTCTGTTTATCCCGCTGGCACTTACGCATAAAAGATTCCATGAGTTCTCTTACCCTGAATTCTTCGCACTCTTTTTGTTTATGATTGCAGGCTTCCAGTTTATGGTAGCAACTGACAATCTTATACTTATATTTGTAGGACTAGAGACCGCTTCTTTGGCTCTCTACACGCTTATCGCTATGCATAACCGCGACAAGTCGTTTGAAGCGGCCGTAAAGTACTTTACAATGGGCGCACTGGCAGCTGGTTTTTACAGTTTTGGTT
This sequence comes from Sulfurimonas sp., assembly GCA_041654255.1. Classification (GTDB taxonomy): domain Bacteria; phylum Campylobacterota; class Campylobacteria; order Campylobacterales; family Sulfurimonadaceae; genus Sulfurimonas. The sequence continues at coordinate 49,460 of JBAZDX010000009.1, read as the reverse complement.
CAATGGTGCTTTATGCTCTTACGGGCTCGGTAGAGATTAACCAAATTGCTGAAGTGTTGGCGGCAAACAACTATGCGGACATAGGTTTTGTGCTTGTGGGTGTTGTTTTCTTGCTTGCGTCGTTTGGATTTAAGTTATCTATGGTTCCGTTTCACACATGGACGCCTGATGTTTACGAAGGCTCATCAGCGGCACTTGCAGGTTACATGTCAATTGTTCCAAAGATAGCAGGATTTGTTGTAGCTATGAGACTCTTTGAATTTTTAATCCACAGCGGCGTTGTCTGGCTGGAGATTATTCTTTATATGGGTGTGGTTATGACTATGACTATGGCAAACGTCTGGGCATTAGTTCAAACCGATGTTAAGAGAATGCTCGCGTACAGTTCAATCTCGCATGCGGGTTTTGTAATGGCTGCAATTTTAATCGGTACGACACAGTCAAACAGCGCACTCTTTTTATACTGGATTTTATTTAGTTTTACCAACCTTGGATCATTTTCTATGCTATGGATAAGCCGACAGAAAAACCTTCCTGCTCATCAGCAGTCAGACCACAGTTACGACAAGTTCTCAGGAATGGTTAAAACTTCTCCAATGGCGGCGTCAATTATGGGTCTATTTATGTTAAGCCTTGCCGGAGTTCCGCCGTTTGCTCTGTTTTGGGGTAAATTGTATATGATTAGTTCGGCTGTTACAGGCGGATATACTGTTTTAGCGCTTATAATGGCACTAAACTCTGCAATTGCAGGATATTACTATCTTAAATTGATAGTTTATATGTTTATGAAAGATCCGATTGTCCAAAACAATGGTCATGTATATGTGGCAAATGCTACACTTCCGCTTAAAACAATTATCGGTATCGCCGCGATGGGAACTATATTTGCTTTTTTAGCGGTAAACCAACTTTTAGAGTTTGTCACGGTATTTGTTTACAACAGCGGCTATTAAAATACCCTGTAAATCTCGAAAAACTTGTTTTTCGTAGCTTTAGGGGGTTGCAAGGGACAAGATGTCCCTGCCGCCAAAACGGACGCGTTCGTTTTGGTGCATAACATCAGTAAATAAGGGGTATCTAATTTGTTAAAGGCAATACTTCTTATTTTTTTATCACTCAATGTTTTTGCCCTTGAGATCTCCATCCAAGGCGCAAAAGAGAATCATCAAGCATATTCTACACTTCACTTAAACGATAAAGATAAATTTTTATGCCAAGAGTTTAAGGATGATTTTGGAGTTGTTGTAAAGATTGTTTGCGCATTTCCTAAATCTCCGTCTCAAAAATTACAAAAATTGCAAAACAGCTTCTTTGAAATCTACACAGAGGTAAAAAAAGACACCTTCTTCTTGGTTATTAAACCATTTGAAAAAATGAAACTTTTTCCAATCGTCTTTAATTTAACAAAAGATGAGACGCTCTTTAGTTCAAATGTTGAGCTCTCAAACCACTGGATGATTGTCGGCTACAAAGATAAGATTCCCTTTATGGAAAAAAATAAAGATTCGGAAGGTTCAATAAATTTTCCGGTTACACTCAGCGAAGACAAGCTCCCATATGTAGGCAGTTTAGATATTAAAGGAAATCCCGTTTATATAAAAAGAGTGGGTGATGTAACCGAATATATAAAAATAAAAAAACTCTATAAAGAGAAAGATTACGAACCTGCCCTAGAGCTAATCGAAGATGTTATGAAAGAGTATCCGAATTCTTTGTTTAGGTCCGAGCTGCTTTTTTATAAAATCAGAGTTTACTCTAAATTGAAAGAGAGTGAAAGAGTGATTGAGGTAGCAACTGAATATCTCAAAGATTACTCATCTGATGAAAATGTTGCCGAGGTTTTATCACTTCTTGCCAAAGCATACAATAAAGTCGGTTTGAACAGTGACGCAGAATACTTTTATGACAGGCTCTTTAGCGAGCATCCGGACTCTGTGCATGCAAAGTGGGGATATATCTACATGGCTGAAGTTCTAGAGTCCTCAGGAAGCATCTCAAAAGCCCAAGTCTTATATGAAAAGGCACTAAAAGAGACCGATGATGTAGATGTTGCAGTAGAGGCTGCATTTAAATTAGCCAAAATACATGTAGGAAGTTCAAAAGTTAAAGAAGCGGCCGGATATATTCAAAAAGTTATAGCGGCAAAACCTGAATATTTTTCGCAAGAGATGTATCAACCATCAATTGATATGATGTATGAATTTTTAGACAATAGCGACTATATCTCGGCGGCGGCTATCGCTAAAGTAATCTTTGAACATATAGACCCAAGTTATGAGGAGTACGAAGAGCTCTCAAAGAACATCGGTATATGGCTGAGCAAATCAGAGAAGAAAAAAGAGGCTCTCGTTGCTTTAAACAGGTATATAGAGCTATTTCCAGACGGTACATATATTGAAGATGTGCAAGCCGCAAAAGATTCGCTCTTTTTCGATGTTAATGACGAAAATGCAACAACCAGACTTACCTCGTATGATAAGTTAATGGGTGATTACAAAGGGGACAGCATCGGGAACAAAGCCATATATGAGAAGGCAAAACTTTTAATAGAGCAGGGTATGTTTGGCGAAGCTCTAGGTATGGAGCCAAAACTTCTTAAATTGGACCCTGCGGAGTATAGTGATATACCTAAGATGATTAAAGACGCCGCCATAGGTGTTATGAAACAGGCGCTGAAGGTTAAAGAGTGCAACAAGGTGCTTGTAACTTCGTCCAAATATAAGATAGAACTCTCAGCCGAGTGGGATGACGGAATCTATGAGTGCGCCATGAAGGGTGCGGATTTTGGACTTGCTAAAAAAATGGCAAACAGAAATCTAAAATCAAAAGATTTAGAGCAGAGAAAAAAGTGGCTAAACAGATATATAAAAGTCGATTTTGCTACCGGAAATTACAGCAATGTTATAGAAGCTTCCAAGGAGTTAATCACTTTAATAGAGGGCGATAAAAATTCAGCTTACACGGATGTTTACAGATATCTGTTTGACACTTATCACAGACTCGAAGATTCTAACAAGATGATAGAGGCCATTGCAAATGTTGTAAAAGTTTATAAAGATGATTATCTTGATATTGAGCGATACGTGGCTGTAATGGCTGTAGGAAGCAATAAAAAAGATAATAATCTGGTAATCGAGTACGGCGAAAAGATTATGAAAATACAGCAAACTTCTAAAACAAACGTACAGAGCCCTTTTGTAGAGTTTACGCTCTATCAGGCATATACGGATAAAGAAAATTATAACGGAGCATATGCAGCCATAAAATCTCTGGATAAAGTAAAGCTAAACAAGAATGACAGAGCAAGACAAAAATATCTTCTAGGAAGCGTTCTTGAGAAGCTTTGGAAAGATGATGAAGCAAAAAAAGCTTATCAAGAGGCGATAGACGCCGAACCTGCATCTGCTTGGGCAAAACTCGCAAAGAGCGCAAAAGAGATATAAAACTTTTTGGTGTTGAGGCGGTGCTGTGTATGAGTGAACAAGGGAAAATTAAACTAAGAGATTATCAACTAGATATAATCAAGCAAACGCTAAACAGCGATAAATCTACATTAATACAAGTTCCGACAGGTGGCGGTAAAACTCTAATTGCTAAAGAAATAATAGTCGATTTAGTTGGGAGACTGAATCTACAAGTTTTATTTGTAGCACCTCAAATAATTTTAATGGAACAAACGGAGAAAGTATTTAAAAGCCTAAATCCACATGTTGTTCATGGCATCAAGAAATATGACAAAAATCATAAAGTTTTAGTAAGTACCATTCAAACGGCAGGTAGAAGAGATATAAATCCAGATGTCATTATTATAGATGAAATTCACTATGGCTTTAAAGGGAAAATGATTGAGAGATTAATCAAAGATAAACCAAATACAAGAGTTATAGGACTATCGGCTACACCTTATGATAAAGATGGAGAACAATTAAAAGGATTTGATTTAGTTCTTGATAAATATGATACAAAATATATGGTTGAAAATAAACATTTAGTAAATCTTGAGTGGCTTAAATTAACCAAAATCATGAAATTAGATACTGTAAAAATTACAGCTGGAGACTATAATCAACAAGCATTAAGCAAAATTGTTTGTAATAATCAAACCATTTTAGAAATAGTGGGAAGTACCGCAGAATATATACAAAATTACAAAAAAGCAATTGTATTTGCTGTTGACATTAATCATGCCGAGCTTTTAACTAAAGCCTATCAGCATGATGGTTTTGCTGCAAAAGTTATACATTCCAATTTAAATCAACAAGAGCAAGAAATAGAGTTTCGACGCTTTAAAGATGGTCAAACAAAAATTTTAGTTTCTGTCGCAATGCTCACTACCGGCTTTGATATGCCTGATGCCGATGTAGCTATTATTGCAAGACCTACAAAAAGCCAAAATCTTTATAAACAAATGGTTGGCAGAGTGCTAAGACTTGCACCAAACAAAACTCATGCCATTCTTTTAGATTGTGGGAATGTAATTGATGAACTAGGAGAGCCATTAGACCCTATCAAAGCTATGCAAACGAAAGAGATTGCTGATAATCAACAAAAATGTGAAGGTTGCCAGAGCAACAATCTAAAACTCAAGCGTAAAGATGAAAAATTATTTTGGGAGTGCGAAGATTGTGGGCGTAAAAAAGATATAGAGCATGGCACTTATAAGTGTAAACTTTGTGGCAAATCCTATACGCATAATGCAAAATTTAGTCAAAAAAACAATAAATTATGGTTAGATTGTGATATTTGCCCACATCCAACTTTAATATCTGAATATACAGGTAGCGAACAGTTTGTTAAAATTACTGATAATAAATATGAAGAAACAAATAACAAAAAATCGCTTGTGAAAATATTGGAAGAGGAAAATAAAATCAAAAAAGTGAAAGAGAATGAAGATATAACGGCTATAGCTGAAGATATGAGCGAAATAAAAAAATATAATTTTGAAAAGCTAGAATACAATAGCGAAGAATATTCTCAAGCAATTTTTGAAGAAATAATGAGAATAGTAAAAGTAAATAATAACACTATTATAGGTAATGACAATGCTTCGTATAGCGGCTTGAGCCACAAGTATATGAAAGTTTCAATATTACTAACAGAAGTAAACGAGACAAAAATTGATAGTGCTATACAAAAGCAAATTAGTACTATTTTAAGAGTATTGCATCAAAACCCTATTATAAATTTTGGATTATTCATTAAAAACTATAAAGATATAGAAGAGTTTTCAACACATTGTAATTACTTTAAAACAGATTTTCTGACTAGTCCAGAAGCCTTCACGAAACAAAAAAATATAATTATCAATGTATTAGATTTTATTGAAGCTTATAAAGATGAAGAAAAAAGGAAAAATATTGATAAAAATTTAAGAAGTGAGTTAGGACGCAAAAGTTTTTCTGAAGATCCACAGAAAACATCTCTATTTGTCATTATTAAAGATCGTCCATTAACAAAAGATGAGCTTTTTGAATTTTATGGAATCAAAGGGAGCATTATAGAGAAAGCAAACTTGCACGCCTGAAATTACACCACAGCGAATAAATTTTTCTTCTCTAAAAAAAATATAAATTCTAATTTATATTGCTGAAAGCTACATTCAAGATTGGTCACAAATTGTTACCAGCTAAGAAAGGCATTTCAAAATGACATATTTTTAAAGAAGTTTGTATTTTTTTAATAAACTCAAGCATATTTAAAAAATATGGAAAAACTATGCTCAAATATATATTCAGATTGACAATAGTTAACTTCTATATTAACATTGCTCTATCAAAAGGCAAAAAGAAAATGAACCAACAATCAAATATCCTAATCTACCAAACCGAAGACGGGAAGACAAAACTTGATGTGAAGCTTGAAAATGAAACTTTATGGCTTACTCAAAATCAACTCGCAGAACTGTTTAATGTCACAAAGCAAAATATTAGTTTGCATATTCAAAATATCTATGAAGAAAATGAGCTTGATAAAAACTCAACTGTCAAGGATTACTTGACGGTTCAAAAAGAGGGCTCAAGGGAAGTCAAAAGAAACCTTGAACACTATAACCTTGATATGATTATATCCGTCGGATATAGGGTAAAGTCAAGTATAGCTACAAAATTTAGACAATGGGCGACGGCACGGCTTAAAGAGTACATCATAAAAGGTTTTGTGATGGATGATGAGCGACTTAAAGAGGCTAGAAACGACTATTTTGATGAATTGTTAGCTCGTATCCGTGATATAAGATCTAGCGAAAAAGTATTTTGGAGAAAGGTGCTTGAGATTTATGCTACGAGTGTCGATTACGATCCAAGAGAAGAAAGTTCTCAAGAGTTTTTTAAAACTATACAAAATAAAATGCACTTTGCAACTCATGGAAAAACGGCTGCTGAAATAGTATATGAGAGAGCCGATGGCAGCAAGGCACATATGGGGATGACATCTTTTAACGGGGTAAAACCTACCAAATCTGAAGCAGGTATCGCAAAAAACTACTTAAGCGAAAAAGAGCTTGATATTCTCAATAGAATCGTCAATATGTATTTAGAGTTTGCAGAACTGCAGGCACACTCTCGAAAACCTATGTATATGAAAGACTGGATAAAAAAACTTGATGATTTTTTACAGGTATCGGATTTTGAAATATTGAACAATAAAGGAAGTGTTTCGCATAAGCAGGCTTTAGAAAAAGCTGATGAAGAGTACCTCTCATACAAAGAAAAAACAAAAAATGAACTCTCAAAAGTCGAAGAAGATTTTATAGAGCATTTAGAGGCTACGGCGAAGATGTTAAAAATTAAAGACTGACGGAGAAAAACAGATGGCAAAAGTTTTGATTTTAAGCGGTGCGGGCATAAGCGCTGAGTCTGGCATAAGTACATTTAGAGACAGCGGCGGGCTATGGGTTATTACTCAAAACGTGGACAATCTTTTTGAAAAAGCGGGACTTAAATCAGAGGACGTTATCCACCTGCACGGCTTTTTGACTTCGTCGTCATCGGCACAAGCGGCAATGTCATAGGTGTAAACACAATGGCTCAGTTTGCTACAAGGTCAATTTTAAACAACTATGAGCCAAGCAGTGCCATAAACGATGCCTACTTCTCAAAAGTGCTCTACAAAAAAGCGACCGAAGCCGTTGATGAGATAGCAAAAGAGATAGAGACTTTTTTAAATCCCAGATAGTATCATCTCTTCTAAATCCTCAAGCGGTGTGCTTATGACATTTTCAAACTGAGTGCGGTTAAATGTCTGCTGTCTTTTTGCAAGCTGCACGGTGTGAGTTGAGATATTTTCACACATCTGCTCAAGTGTCACTTTGCCATCAAGATACTCCAAAACTTCCACTATTCCTATGGAGTTCATGGAGTGAGGAAGTCTTGTGTAGCGCTGTTCCAAGCGGCAAACTTCATCTATCAGACCCGATTTGACCATTTTTAGAGTGCGTTTTTTAATTCTCTCTCGCAAAACTTCTCTAGGCACGTCAATGTTGTAAATAGCAAGATTTTCTATTGTCGGTTTTGGAGGATTTTGTCTGAACCATTCGCTTGGAGGAAGCCCAGAAGCCTCGTAAATAAGAAGCGCTTTTTCTATTCTGTACTTATCATTAACAGAGATGTTTTTCATATACTCTTTGTCTAAATTATATAAAAGCTCCCAGCACTCCTGCAAATCTTTGAGTTTTTTTTCTACATGTAAAGAGATCTCTTTGGTTATTTCCGGAATGTTAGAAAGACCGCTAACAAGCGATTTCAGGTAAAAAGATGTGCCTCCGACGATGATGAGGTTTTTTCTCTCTTTTTGACATGCAGAAACTACCTCTTTGTAGAGGTTTATAAAAATATCAACGCTGAAGTACTCATCAGGATTTAGAAGGTTTATGCCGAAGTGTTTTATCTCTTGAAGCTCATCCAAAGAGGGTTTCGCAGATACGATGTCAATCTCTTTGTAGATGCTGAGTGAATCTATTGAGAGTATATATGCGTTGATTTTTCTTGCAATTTTTATTGCTAAATCGCTTTTTCCTGATGCGGTAGGACCAATAATTGCTAGTTGAATCATGGCAAAAATTATATCATTTTAAATCAACTTTGGGTAAAATAAAACAAAAAACGGCCCAAGGTTAAATTTGAAGCAATTTATCAGCAAACTTAGAGATTTTAATGAGCTCGTTATGTTTGAACACTCCATTTTTTCACTCCCTTTTATTTTTATAGCTATGGTGGTTGCGGCTGATGGCTGGTTCGGCTTTCTTTTGCTGATTTTAGGCGTTTTTGCTGCCATTAGTGCCAGAAATTTTGCGATGGGTTTAAACAGATTTGCGGACAGAGACATAGATGCACAAAATCCCAGAACAGCGTCTAGACCAAATGTTGACGGAAGGCTAAGCGCCGGTTCAATTTTGATTTTTACACTTATAAATGCTCTTGTATTTATAGCCGTTGCATACATAATAAACCCGTTTGCTTTTTATTTAAGTTTTCCAATCATTCTTATAATAGGCAGTTACTCATATTTTAAAAGATTTTCATCTTTGGCACATGTTGTTTTGGGCATATCGCTCGGACTTGCACCGATAGCGGGTGTTGTTGCGGTAAGCGCAGAAATAACGCCATGGTCTGTTATGCTTAGTTTGGGTGTTATATTTTGGGTTGCAGGATTTGATTTATTGTACTCTTTGCAGGATATGGAGTTTGACAGAGAGAGAGGACTTCACTCAATACCGTCAAAATACGGCTCAGATGCAACGCTTAAAATCTCGGCTTTTTTTCATATGTTGACCATAATTTTTTGGGCGCTGTTCGTTTGGGTTGCTGGGCTTAATGTGTTTGCATACAGCGCTGTAATTTTTAGCGCTTTGATGCTCGGTTATGAGCACTATTTGGTAAGAAAAGATTTTACTAAAATAGACAGAGCCTTTTTTACCGTAAACGGCTATCTCGGCATCGTATTTTTGGTTTTAATAGTTTTAGACAAGGTTATATTATGAGCGTTCGTTTGGTTAAAGTATCAATCGGTTTGGTTTTTAGCGAAGTCGGCTCGAACAGTGAGACATTTTTAAAAGAGTTCCACCAGATAGATGAGGGCAGCGAAGACCCGATAGGCAATTGGCTAAAAATTGCCCGTGCAAAAGGCGATACGCAAGACACAGATCCAATTTTATTAAACCTTATGGTTGAGCTGCATAGAAAAGTAGACGCTATTGAGAAATTTCTGAGAAACGAAGAGCCGGAGAGATTGTCGCTTGCAAGCAAAGCAGAGATAGAGTCGATAGGATTTGAGCATTTCAAATTAAGTGAGGATGTTTTGCAAGTGGGGGTGGAGTATTATGGCAGAGTTACGATGCCCGTCCACCCAAAGAGAGACGTGGCCGTTTTTTTTACCGCTTTGGACAAGTCGCTTGCCAAAATCACAAAAATTCATAAGCGTGACGAGAATGAGTGGGGAGCATACCTGACCGCAAGAGATAGAGCGCTTATTCGTGAAGCAAAAGAGAGCAAAGAATGAGTTTTGAATCAATGAATTTAGAGTACTTGGTGATTGTCATGGCAGCCATGATTTTGTACCTAATTTACTACGTTTTTACAAAAGATTCTGAGTACAACAGAAGTATTCGCTCCGTTGCAACGGCGGCAGAAGAGTTAAATAGAGAAATTTTTTATCTAAAGAAAAAACTTAGCGACACTCAGGCGAGTATAAAAAAAAACAGCTCCCGTATGAATGATGAGGATATCTACCAAGAAGTTGAGAGAACGGTTTACGACATGGTTAAGCCTATTTCTCTTGGTTTAAAGAGGTTAGAAGAGAGTATTCAAAATATAGAAGAGAATATTAATTCAAGAATATCTTCCCTAGAGAGCGGAGTCAAGCAGATATCTATTCCGGCATCAATTCACGGAAACGATGACGAAAAAATCATATCGCTCTACAAGCAGGGGATTTCACTAGAAACAATCTCAAAAGAGCTCCATATATCTAAAGCAGAAGTTGAATTCGTGCTTAAAATCAACAAAATAAAGTAAGCGTATATGGCAGATAGAAAACTTTTCGCATTGGTCTCAATACTTATCGGAATCAGTATTGTTTTGACATACTCGCTCTCGGCATACATCACTTTGCTTTTTGAAGTAAATCAGTTTCATTTTGCCATTAGACAGGCACTTTTTGGATTTTTAAGCATATTTATTATTTGGCTTTTAGCTCAAGGAGACCCTGATAGGCATCTGGCACCTATTGGTTTTTCGCTTTTTATAGGCTCTACTATATTGATGATAGCTATGCCGTTTCTGCCGGAATTTTTAGTTTCAGCCGTTGGCGGGGCAAAAAGATGGATAAAGATTTTTGGATTTTCACTAGCTCCTGTTGAGTTTTTTAAAATCGGCTTTGTCTATTTCTTGGCATGGAGTTTTTCAAGAAAACTTGGGCATCACGGCGGCATGGGAGTGAAAGAGGAGTATATCCGTTTTGCACCTTATGGCATCGTTTTTATAGGGGCGATGTTTGTTATAGCTTTTGTTCAAAACGACTTGGGTCAGGTCGTCGTGCTTGGACTTACTCTGCTTTTTATGCTTATGTTTGCGGGAAGCAGTTTTAGGTTCTTCTTGACGCTTTTAGTCGGAGCAGTTCTGTTTTTCCTCTTTTTTATCTTTACCGCCGAGCATAGAATATTACGTATAAAATCTTGGTGGGCATTGGCGCAAAACAATATTTTAGAGATTTTCCCTGAGTCTATTGCTGCACAGCTAAGGGTTCCGACAGAGGTTGAACCATACCAGATAGGACACTCTTTAAATGCTATTCATAACGGAGGTCTTTTTGGTACGGGAATATCAAACGGAACTTTTAAATTGGGCTTTTTGAGCGAGGTTCATACCGACTTTGTTTTGGCGGGACTTGCCGAGGAGTTTGGATTTGTCGGAGTTTTTGTTGTAGTTGTTATATTTATGTTGATGCTCCAGAGAATTTTTAAGATTGCAAACCGCGCAAATGATTCAAAAATATATCTTTTTAGTTTGGGAGTTGGGCTTCTGCTGGCTTTTGCATTTTTAGTAAATGCTTATGGAATCAGCGGAATTACTCCGATTAAAGGAATCTCCGTTCCGTTTTTAAGCTATGGAGGCTCCTCTGTTTTGGCTGCTTCTGTTGGAATCGGCATGGTGCTTATGGCATCAAAAAAAGCGAAAATGGATTAACATGTATATATTGGAAAATAGATGAAGATTTGCATTACAGGCGGCGGAACAGGCGGGCATTTGGTAATTGCAGAGGCACTTGTTGAGGCTGCGGCAGAGGAAGGGCATGAAGCAATTTTTATAGGTTCAACAAGTGGACAGGATAGAAAATATTTTGAATCACACAGTACGTTTAGCCATGTCTATTTTTTAGAAACAACCGGCGTGGTAAATCAAAAGGGCTTAGGCAAACTAAAGGCTCTTTGGCTTGTGGTAAAAGCTTTTTTTGCTTCAAGAAAAATACTTAAAAAGCATAATATTCAAGCAACTTACAGTGTAGGCGGATTTTCGGCTGCTGCGGCATCTTTAGCAACGCTTAGCAGATTTACTCCTCTTTTTATACATGAGCAAAATGCGGTCGATGGGAGATTGAACTCACTTTTAAAGCCGTTTGCAAAGAGATTTATATCCGCCTACGATAAAAACTCGCCCATAAAAGGCTATCCGGTAAAAGATGACTTTTTCAGGGGTGCGAGAGTAAGAGACAAGATAAAAACTGTTATATTTTTAGGCGGTTCACAGGGTGCAAAAGCCATAAATGATTTGGCTCTAAGTGTGGCACGTGAGCTTAAAGAGAGAGGTATAAAGATGATCCATCAAGCAGGTGAGCGGGATTTTGAGCGCGTAAAAAAAGAGTATGAAGAGTTACACGTAGAAGTTGAACTTTACGCTTTTACAAAAGAGATGCCATCTCTGATGTCAAAGGCTGATTTGGCCGTCAGCCGTTCTGGAGCAAGTACGCTCTGGGAGCTTTGCGCAAACGGTCTGCCTGCACTCTTTGTCCCATTTCCGCATGCCGCGCGTGATCACCAATATTACAACGCGAAGTTTATAGTTGATAACAATCTGGGCTGGTGCGAGCGAGAAGATAAGGATTTAAAATCAATTTTAATCTCAATTTTAAGCGAGAATCTAGAGGCTAAAAGCAAGGCTCTTTTGGAGTACTCAAATAGAGATGTGGCAAAGATGATGATTTTGGACGTAGTTAAGGTTTTGGATGCTTAAAGAGTTGGCACAAGATTTAGTTGACTTAATCTTTGATTGGGGCTATCTAGGCATATTTTTGCTGATGACGGTAGAGAGCTCATTTATCCCGTTTCCAAGTGAGATAGTCCTTATTCCTGCAGGTTACTTGGCGTCAAAAGGCGATATGAACATAGGTATGATTATGTTTAGCGGCCTTGGCGGCTCAATGGCGGGCGCTTACATAAACTACTATTTGGCACTGCTTCTTGGCAGGAAAATTCTTCGCAAATACGGAAAATATTTTTTTATAAACGAAAATGCCATTGAGAAGATGGACAATTATTTTGAAAAGCATGGGCACATCTCTACTTTTATAGGAAGACTTCTCCCCGGCATTCGCCAGCTTATCTCCATCCCAGCTGGACTTGCTCGTATGAATTTGGTTGTTTTTTCGATATATACAGCGCTTGGAGCGTCTGTTTGGGCTTTTATTTTGGTGATGCTGGGCTATGCAATCGGCGAAAATCAGGAGCTTATTGATACATACTTAAAGCAGATAACTATAATAGTTTTTATAGCTTTGGTTTTATTGGGCTCGTGGTATGCTTATGTTCAAAAACAAAAAAAGGCTAAGTAGTGAGCGATAATTTTGGATACATGTTTGATGCCGGCTTTTTTGGCACACGCGCTCCATTTTTTATGGATTTGGTAACTTTGATTGTCTCGCTTCTGCCGTTTCTTGTGGCAGTTGCAATCTCATTTGCCAGAAAAAAGCACTACAAAACACATATATATCTTCAAATCTTCATATTTGCGTTTTCTGTTATAGTCCTCTCCTACTTTGAGTACGGCGTGAGGGTTAGCGGCGGTTTTAACACCTTTATGCAGGGAAGCGGCGTCTCACACGACTACGCCTTTGTAGTTTTGGTTTTTCATATTATCGTCTCAATCATAGCGCTTATTGTCTGGGGAGGTGCTATCTTTAGAGCCAAAAAATTGTTACAATTAGGAAATCATAGAAAGATGGGTCTTATAACATTTGGCGGAGTTGTTCTTACTTCGGTAACGGGAATATGGGTCTATTTTTTGATGTTTGTATATTAACATTATAGGAGTTTAAGATGAAATACACGGCGGCTTTTAGAATTTGGCACTGGCTAAATGCGATAGTTGTTTTAGGGTTAGTAGCAACGGTACTTTTGAGAAAAGGTTTTTTGAGTTACAGAACTAATTCTGAAATTATAATGACCAAACTCTCAGAAATTGGAGTTGATATTTTCAAAGAGGATGCAGTAATAATAGCAAAGGCTATCCGCGCTCCGATGTGGGAGTGGCATCTCATCCTTGGCTACGCCCTTGCTTTTTTGGTTGTTTACAGAATTGCTCTAATGTTTTTTGACAAAAGTAAAAGAGAAAATTTTGTCTCTTTAGACCTGCACAAAAAGGGTGTAAAGGCTTCGTATTATATTTTGTATGTGGCGCTGATTTTTATGACTCTAAGCGGCTTTGTAATGTACCTTAAAGATGAGTTGGTTTTGGCGGAGGCGACTGTAAAAAGCCTAAAAGAGCTTCATGAGCTGGTTTATAACTACTTTTTAATATTTATACCGCTTCATATCGCTGGAGTAGTAGTTGCAGATATTAGAGAAGAACACGGAATCATATCAACTATGGTCAATGGAAAAACAAAAGACAAATTTTAAAAAAGGTGTTTAATGATAAAAATAGATAGTGTGGCGCCGGACTTTTGTCTGCCAAACCAAGACGATGTCGAGATATGTTTGAGAGATTTGAGGGGGAAGTGGATAGTTCTCTACTTCTACCCAAAAGACAACACTCCGGGCTGTACGACCGAGGCATGTGATTTTAGCGACGCTGCGCCTGATTTTAGCTCTATAAATGCAATTATAGTCGGCGTAAGCGCAGACAGCACGGCAAAGCATCGTGATTTTATAGAGAAAAAAGATTTGAGCATTACTCTGCTTAGCGATGAGAGCACTACTATGCTTCAAGCTTACGGCATCTGGAGCATGAAGAAAAACTACGGCAAAGAGTATATGGGGATTGTCCGCTCGACCCTGATTATAAATCCTGAGGGAGTTATAAAAGCTATCTGGAAAAACGTTAAAGTAAAAGAGCATGCAAGAATTGTTAAAGAGAAGTTAGAAGAGTTACAGGGCTAATGTACGCGTTCCCAAGTGAAACTTGGGAACAAGAAGGAGTGTTTGAGAGTTCTAGTATCTGTAACGAATGTAAAGACGGATATCTTGGGCTTTATCCACAACCATACTGCCCATGCTATTAGCAACAGCCTGATCCATTGTCATAGGTGTTCCTGTATTATCTCCGAAAAATCCGTTGCTTCCGCTGTATTTGTAGTCTATATATGTGTAGCGAAGCTGCATAGACAAGATGTCATCAACCAAATACTCCGTAAAGTATGCCTCATACGCATCACCGCGAGCTGCAAGTTTTGAGCCTATGTTTGTATCTTCTCCATAAGTCATACTTCTCCAGTATTTACTACCATGGTTATACTCTAAGCCCCACTTTCCATCATCGCTAAGGAGTGAAGGAAATTGTGTTCCTAGCCAAAAAGATGTACCAGTTTTACTCTCATCTGCTGCTGAACCAAGCATTGATTGCCCACTTTTTGGATCAGTTTTTGAAAATGCAAAACTAGCAAAGATTGTAGTGTCTTCTAGAAATGTTCCTAGATTTTTACCAATACCTTTTGATGAAACATATACAACTCCAGTATGCAATCCACCAACAGTATCAAATCCTTTAGTATAGTCCGTAACGTCTACAGCATCAATCAAGTTATTAGCATAGTAGTACATACTTGAGATTTTATACTGTCTATCATCATAAGGAGTAAAGATTAATCCGGCTAGGTCTATGTTTGAATTCCCGCCATTTGCATTATCTACATCGGTGTATGGAGTAGATGTGAATTTTGGAGCAGCGTTGCTCATCCCGCGACCAAGACAGAGTTTTACAGATGTTCCATATTTTTTATTTAGTGTAAATTGAGAGCTTAAACCGTCAAACTCAACATTTATAGCATGTCCTAAAGGAGAAGATGCATGATCATCATCTCTAAGATTTACGAGTGCTCCGTTTGTGGATGGGCGACGACCTATACTAAATGTCCACGGTACATCTAAACCCAGAAGCTGAGTATCTTGCCATAGGAAATAAGCTTGGCGAACTCTTATGCTGTCATCATAAGCATTTTCATTTGCTATCCAATCAAATCCTTCAAGTGATGCAGAGGCAGGGTCACTTGCCCCAGAACGTGCCCCAAACGCTTTGTTGTAAGCAAGCTGCCCGATAAAGCTGAGGTTGTTAGTAGCTTTATAACCCATATCTATCCAAAGTCTGTTTGTCATGAAAGCATCATTTTTAGCTTTGCTTCCATCAGCCATCTCATAGTCCATGTTCTCTATAGCAAATCTATAGTCAATTTGAAACTTTAGGTGTGAACCTGATGTGTTTCTGTTAAGTTCAGAAACAGCCTCTTCAAGTTCGAAAAGTCTGTCTTCGTTTGAGGCTATCTCTTCGCCGCCTTCTTCTTCCTCATCTTTGCTTGAAGCTGCTACAGTTGCAGTTTTTTCGCCCTTATCTCCGGAGGCAACATCTTCTTTGTCTTTGTCTTTTGAAGCAACTGCTTCATCATCTTCGGCATCATCTTCAGCCTCTTCATCAACTTTTTTCGCTGATTTGACAGGTTTTACTGATTTTGCAGACTTAAGTGTTGCAATTTCTTGCTTTAACTTGTTCATCTCTTTTTCCATCGCCTCAAATCTCTCATACATTGTTTGTGCATTAAGATTTGTTCCAAGAAGTGCAACGGCAGCTAAAGATAGCAGTAACGGCTTGTTCATTTTTTTCCTTTTTTTTAAAAAAGCACCCCTCGGGTATAACACTTTTTTATGATATTGTTCTAGTACTATACCAAGATTATATAAATTTTTTTTTAAATTGTGATAATTTTATATAAATAAATATAATACATCTAGATGGTGTTACCAAGTAAAGATAATAAAAAGCAAAAAAGCAAAATTTAAATATCTTTTGAGTATAATTCGCGGATTTTCTTTAGTTTTTTAGTTAAAGAAACATTCAACAGGTATGTATCAAAAGTCAGTGCAACTCCCTTTATAGGTGAATAATTGCCCGATATTACCAACGCAAACTGACAAATTTCTGGCTATAAAAGCCCTTAAAGGACCTTAAATGGTAACTATGAAAGACCTATTAGAGTGTGGTGTACACTTCGGACACCAAACTCGTCGTTGGAATCCAAAAATGAAAAAATACATTTTTGGTGTTCGTAAAAATATCTATATTATAGATTTACAAAAAACTCTTCGTTACTTCCGTAACACATACCAAATCGTTGTAGATGCAGCGGCAGAGGGTAAAACAGTTCTTTTTGTTGGAACAAAAAAACAGGCTCGCGCTTCAGTTAGAGACGCTGCAATTGCTTGTGGAATGCCGTATGTTGACAATAGATGGTTAGGCGGTATGCTTACAAACTTCCCTACAATTCAAAAGTCAATCCGTAAACTTGATGTAATTACAGAGATGCAAGAAAACGGTCAAATGGATCTTCTAACTAAAAAAGAAGCTCTGATGCTTACTCGTCAAAAAGAGAAACTAGAAGTATATTTCGGCGGTATCCGCAATATGAAAAAACTTCCTGATATGCTTTTTGTTATGGACGCTGTTAAAGAGCACATCGCTGTTTTAGAAGCTCGTTGTTTAGGTATTCCAGTTGTTGCTCCGCTTGACACAAACTGTGACCCTGACCTAATCACTTACCCAATCCCTGGAAATGATGATGCTATCCGTTCTATCCAGCTTTTCTGCCGTGAAATGACAGAAGCTATTAACGAAGGTAAAGCGTTAAGAAGCGGCGGTCGTGATGATATCGCTCAAGAAGCAGGAACAGATGAGTCTGTTGCTGTAGATGCCGATGCTTTTGAAGTAGAAGATTTCGAAACAGAGGAAGTATAATCATGGAAGTTACAGCAGCAATGGTAAAAGATTTGCGCGCAGCTACTGATGCGCCAATGATGGATTGTAAAAAAGCTCTAGTTGAATGTAACGCGGACATGGAAAAAGCAACTGCTTGGCTAAAAGAGAGAGGCATCGCTCAATCAGCTAAAAAAGCTGACAGAGTTGCTGCTGAGGGTCTTGTTGGTCTTAAAATTGCTGATGACTTCTCTAAAGCTACTGTAGTTGAGATTAACTCTGAAACAGATTTTGTTGCTCAAAACGAAGGTTTTAAAAACTTAGTTTTAAAAACAACAGAAGAGATCTATTCTACTTCTCCTGCCGATGTTGAGAGCCTAAAAGCAACATCTTTTGGCTCATACTTCAGTGAAGCTGTTATAAAAATCGGTGAGAAGATAGAACTTCGCCGTTTTAAAACAATCAAAGCTGATGACGAGACAGTTGCAATTAACGGTTATATTCACTCAAACAACCGTATTGCTGTTATTGTGTCTGCTAAATGTGACAGTAAAAAAACTGCTGACGCGCTTAGACCGATGCTTAAAAATGTTGCGATGCACGCATCTGCAATGAAGCCAAAAACTCTCTCTTACAAAGATTTTGATATGGATTTCGTAACTTCTGAGACAATCGGAAGAATCGAAGCTATAAAAAAAGAGAATGAAGAGCTTGCTCGTCTTAAAAAACCACTTATAAATGTACCTAAGTACATCTCTATGTGTCAGTTAACTAAAGAAGTTTTAGCTCAAGCTGAAGCTGATATCAAAGAACTTTTAAAGTCTCAAAATAAGCCTGAAAGCATCTGGGACAAAATCGTACCGGGGCAACTTGCTCGTTTTATTGATGACAACACAACACTAGACAAAGAGCTTGCTCTATTAGACCAGACTTACGTGCTAAACGACAAAATGACAGTTGCAGAGGCTGTTGAAGCTGCTGCAAAAGAAGCAGGCGGAACTGCTGAAATCGTAGATTTCGTTCGCCTTGAAGTTGGTGAAGGAATTGAGAAAAAAGTTGACGACTTTGCTGCAGAAGTCGCTGCTCAAATGGGTTAAGGATTTATCCTTACCCGTTCCACCAAAAACATCTCCTTAAAAATCTCTAAATTTACACACTTCAATACACATCTTCTTCAAAAATGATATAATTTTTTTAAATAAACTACATCGGTAAATTAAAGGTCAATTTTGAGCAAGAATAAAATCATTGTTATCGGCGGTGGTTACGGTGGGCTTCGTACGGTTGAAAAATTGGCAAAAAATCCCCAAAACGAGATTCTTCTTTTAGATAAAAATTCATACCATTTTGCCCAGACCGATGTTTATGACTTAATAGCAAATGAGGAAGATTTTGCACAAGTTACGGTTGATCTTTTTACATTTTGCAGCGGTTTTGAGGGCAATGTTACTTTTTTAAAGCAAGAGGTCAACAATATTGACTTTAAAAATAGAAAAGTTATTACCACGGTACAGAGATTTAGCTATGACTATCTTGTAATCGCCGTTGGAGCTCGAACAAAATTTGTAGAAGATGTTATCGGGCTTCGCACCCACGCACACGGCATAAAGTCACTGCACCGCGCTATGTACTTTAAACAAAAATTTGAAATATCGCTTTTTAAAAGAGTAGAAGAGAGCGGAACAAGCTGTAAGCCGATAAATATAATTGTAGCCGGCGGAGGACTTAGCGGAGTAGAGATTGCGGCTCAGATGGCATCTTTTTCAAAGGAGTTTTACCGCAAAAATAATTTTATATGCAGAAAATTAAATATAGTTCTCATCAATGCAAACGAACATGTACTTTACGGACTTGATGAGGTGCTGGTAGAAAAAACGGATGTAAGATTAAAAGAGCTCGAAATTACAATTAAAAACAGAAGAAAAGTTGTTGAAATTACCCAAAACAGCGTTACGCTGAGTTGCGGCGAGGTAATGCATATGGATTTTATGATATTTACCGGCGGTATAGAGCCAAATGCTCTTGTTCACAATCTCACACTTGAAAAAAACAGAGCCGGTTATATTGTCTCAAACCCATATCTGCAGACTATGGAGCACAGCGATGTTTTTGCAATCGGCGACTGTACGACTATATATCATGAAGGTAAAATTGTGGCTCCGACAGCTGATACGGCTGAGCAGATGGCAGATATATGCGCCAAAAACATAACCAATCTCATAGAATCAAAACCTCTTGTTGCACATAAAATAAAGTCAAGAGGCATATTAATCGCTCTTGGCAGGCGTTATGCGGTAGCCAAAATATTCGGCATCTATGTTAGCGGCTATTTTGCATATATAATGAAAAAAAGTGTGGAAAAACTCTATGAAAAAAAATTGGAAATCCGCTCGCGAAGAGGATGCAAAAAGATATTTTCCAGTTAAATTGGCTATAATCCTCTTATGAATTTACTATCTGCAAAAAATTTATCGCACACATTTGATTATCAGCTCTTTAGTGACATTTCGCTTGATTTGCAAGAGGGTGATTCAATCGCAATCATCGGAGTAAGCGGAAGCGGAAAATCAACACTGCTTAATATTCTCTCTACACTTTTAAAACCCGACGAAGGCACAGTATCTATTTTTGGCGAAGATGTGGCAAAGATGAGCAAAAAAAGGCTCTCGCAGATAAAAAGAGACGAGCTTGGGCTTGTTTTTCAGTCGCACTACCTTTTTAAAGGTTTTACATGTATGGAAAATCTTGAAGTCGCGGCTATCCTCTCAAATCAAGAGGTAGACAAAGAGCTTTTAAAAAGGCTAAAAATAGATGAGACAGTAAGCCAGAAAGTTACTGAACTCTCAGGCGGGCAACAGCAGAGAGTTTCAATTGCAAGAGTTTTGACAAAACAGCCGCGTCTGCTTTTTGTTGATGAGCCTACGGGTAATCTTGATAAATCGACTGCAAATGAGGTTATGGATATCTTTTTTGAGTATATTTCCAAGCAGAATGCCGGTATGATTTTGGTAACGCATGATGAAGAGCTTGCGCACAGATGCCATAAGGTTTACAAACTTACAAACAAAGAGCTGAGGGTATTAAAATGATAGCAGCTGGACATAAGTTATCTATGTTCAGATTATGTGAGATTTAGAAATGAACTGGACACAGGTATTTAGCGATACTTACATAGTCGGCTTTATACTTCTTTTTTTCAGATTTGGCGCTCTTTTTATGGCGGTGCCGATATTTTCTCATAACAGTATTCCCGTTAGCATAAAAGCCGCAATGGCATTTTTTTTCACAATAGTTTTTTACTCTTCAATGCCTCCGCTTGCGATACCCATTACGGTTCCCAGTATAATTTTGGCGATTCTGAGCGAACTCCTTTTTGGTTTGGCAATAGGGACTATTTTGCAGCTTGCTTTTAATGTAATAACATTTGCCGGAGGGCAGATCTCGTTTATGATGGGTTTTTCCATGGCGAGTGCCATTGACCCGCAGTCTGGTATATCAATGCCGATTATCTCACAGTTTTTATCATTAATTGCGCTCATGATACTCTTTGCGGTGGATTTGCACCACTGGATGCTGCTCTTTATCGACGGCTCCCTGCAGAACATACCGCTTGGTGGGTTTATGATGAGCGAAAATCTTTTCAACTATATCATCAAAGCGACATCAAATATGTTTTTGGTCGGTTTTATGATTGCATTCCCGATTACGGCGCTCTCATGGCTTGCCGATGTTATATTTGGAATGCTTATGAAAACTATGCCTCAGTTTAATCTTCTTGTAATTGGTTTTCCAATAAAAATCATAGTTTCTTTTGTCGTATTAATCGCAACATTTAGTACAATTATGTTGATTTTAAAAGGCCAAATGCTAGAGGCTTTTAATTTTTTAGAGATGTTTTTTTAGTTTTTTTTGATACAATAATGTCAAAAGAGCCTCCAAAGGGAACCTGTAATGAAAATATTACTTTTAAACAATAATCCGGTAGTCAATAAATTAGTAACTTTAAGTGTGCAAAAGACTTCAGATGAGCTGAGCATAGCGGAGAGTGTTGAAGCGATAGAACCTAAATATTATGATCTTTTTATTGTAGATGATGCATTTTATAATGAGAATTTTATGCAAGATGTAGGCAGTAAGATAAAGTTCAACAAATCTTTATTTATATGCTCCAAAGAGGCTAAATTTACAGAAGAGTTTACCAGAATTCTTAAAAAACCATTCTTACCTACTGATTTGGTTGAAGCGCTAATATCTCTTGGGAAAATGGTAGATACAATTGAGCTTGACAAGATGGATGAGGCTCATGACGCAGAAACTGACTCTTTTGATGATTTGGATGAAGTTGATGGTTTTGACGAGCTTGATGCTCTTGATGATTTGGATGAATTTGAGGGTCTTGACGAGCTTGAAAGCCTTGACGAGCTTGATCAGCTTGATGATTTGGATGAAAAACCAAAGTCAAAATCAGCTGAAGAAGAGTTAGTCCTCGACGAACTTGATGAAAATGAAGAGTATAACGAATTTGAAGAGGTAGAGAGTGATGACAAAAAAGAGGCGGATGGCATTTTAGATAAAGATGAGCTTCAGGAAGTACAGAATCTTTTAGAAGAGACTGAGATGGAAGAAGATTTAGGGTTTGATGATAGCGATTTAGAACTTGAAGATTTTGAAGAAGAGAGTTTAGAAAAACCTGAATCAAATGAAGAAATTGATAAACTTGAAGAGGATTTAGAGAGCAAAGAAGTTAGCGCAGATGAACCAGGGCCGAAGAAGCCAAAGAGTGAAGAGCTGGAAGAAGATTTTGAAGATTTGGCATCTCAAATTGAGAGTGCAGTGCAAGCGCTGAGCGATGAAGATTTACAAACAGAAGTTGACCAAGACCTTCTGTTTAACATTGACTCTTTGAGCAGCAGAGATTTAAAACTTGCAATCGGCGAAGAGGTAAATGATGAAGAGTTTGATGAACCTGAAACGATTGATGAAGCAGAACAGCATGATGAAGAGTTTGAAAAGGGTCTCTCAAACGATGCAGACAGTTCAAGCAAAAGCGGCAACGAAGGCGTAGAAGCTCTTAAAAAACTGCTAAAAGCTTTGTCAAACGAGGACGTTGCCGCTTCATTAAAAGGGATGAAAATAAGTATAAATATAACTCTCGGTGACAAGTAGTGAATCATAAGTCTGGAGCTATTTTAGTTCTTTCAGGTCCTAGCGGCGCAGGAAAGAGTTCTTTGTTAAATGAAGTAATTAATGATATCGGCGAGTGTTATTTTTCCATTTCAACAACAACACGCCCTATGAGAGATGGTGAAATAAACGGCGTTCATTATCATTTTGTAGATGAGGATGAGTTCAAAAAAGATATAGAAGAGGATTTATTTTTAGAGTACGCATTTGTGCATGGCAATTATTATGGAACATCAATAAAGCCTGTGAAAGAGGCATTGTGCGCTGGAAAATTAGTTCTTTTTGACATTGATGTGCAGGGAAACGCTGTTGTTACAAATAGACTTGGCGATATTACCACCTCTGTTTTTATTACACCTCCAACGCTCTCTGAACTCAAAAAACGTCTTGAGTCACGCAAAACTGATTCACAGGAAGTGATTGAGCGCCGTGTAGATATGGCAAAAAGAGAGATTCAGAGAATCAGCGAGTATGATTTTCTTATTGTAAATGACAATCTCCAAGAGGCTGCTGATGTGCTTAGGGTCATCGCAAACGCAGCAAGAGTTAAAATCCCAGGAAATGAAATAAATGATTTCGTTAGAAGCTGGGAAGATATATAGTAATAAGAGAATAAAATAGTTATCATAAGAGAAGTTACAGCTAATTTGGCTATAATTTCTGACTTTAATTTAATAAAAGAGGAACGAGATAATGAGTATGCCTAGCGGAATGGAGTTAATGTTAATTTTTGGAATTATTGTTTTATTGTTTGGTGCAAAAAAAATACCCGATTTAGCTAAGGGTCTCGGACAGGGTATTAAAAACTTTAAAAAAGAGATGAAGAATGATGAAGCAGAAGATATGAAAACTGCATCAACTGAGACTCCTAAGAAAGTTGAATCTGACAAAGAAGTTGCTTCAAAAGAAGCTCCAAAAACTACACATCAAGCGTAACTTTTGAAACAACGAGTATCGGCGCTTTTGCGCGAAAAGTTTGGTCGTGAAGTTGTTTTAGAAAAGCCAAGAGATCGCTCTTTTGGTCACTTTGCAACTCCAATTGCTTTCTCTTTGGCAAAAGAGCTCAAAGAGTCTCCTATGAAAATCGCAGATGAGCTTGCATCCTCTTTCCAAGAATCCGATATATTTAGCAGTGTTGACCCCGTAAAAGGTTATCTTAATTTTCGTCTAAGTGAAAATTTTTTAAATGAGTATGGGGCATGGGCATTAGAGAATCCAACCGAGTTTGCAAAGCAGGATAAAAAAGAGAAAATTCTTTTAGAGTTTGTCAGCGCAAACCCGACGGGGCCGCTTCATATAGGACACGCAAGGGGAGCAGTTTACGGAGATACTCTTTACAGACTGGCAAAGCATCTGGGCTATGATATAACCGCCGAGTACTATGTAAACGATGCCGGAAATCAGATAGATTTGCTTGGTCTCTCTTTGCAGCTTTACGGGCGTGAAAATATACTCAAAGAGAGTGTTGAGTATCCAGAGAGCTATTATCGCGGCGAATACCTCGAACCTTTGGCACAAAAAGCACTAGAGAAGTTTGGCATAGAGATTTTAAGTGATGAATCCCGCCAAAAAGAGCTTGCACTCTGGGCAAAAGACGGTGTTATGGAGATTATCAAAAAAGATTTAGCAGATACAAACATCTTCTTTGATACCTTTGTTTATGAGTCATCTCTCTATGATGACTGGGATAGAGTTATGGCAAAAATGGGCGATGGCATCTATAAAAAAGAGGAAAAACTATTTATAGCATCATCCCTAAAAGGCGATGACGCAGATAGGGTTGTTGTCCGCGAAGATGGACGTCCGACTTATCTAGCAGGCGATATAGTCTATCATAACCAAAAATTTGAGCGTGGATATGAGCACTATATAAACATTTGGGGTGCAGATCATCACGGATATATCGCTAGAGTAAAGGCTGCGGTAGAGTTTTTAGGCTATAACAGCTCTAAGCTTGAAGTTTTACTCTCTCAAATGGTAAGTCTTTTAAAAGACGGCGAGCCGTATAAAATGAGCAAACGAGCTGGCAATGTAATTCTTATGAGCGACATAGTTGATGAGATTGGTGCTGATGCACTTAGATTTATTTTTGCCTCAAAAAAGAGTGACACTGCTTTAGAGTTTGACTTGGCTGAATTTAAAAAACAGGATAGTTCAAACCCTATTTTCTACATCCAGTATGCACATGCCAGAATAAAAACAATCATCTCAAAGAGTGATTTGAGTGAAGATGAAATTATGTCGGCGAGCCTGAAAAATTTAGATGAAAACGCAGATATTTTGATGTTTGATGCACTATTATTGCCGGAAATTGTTGATGATGCCTTTAGTACAAGACAGGTTCAAAAACTTCCGGAGTATCTGAAATCACTTGCAGCCTCTTTGCATAAGTTCTATTATGATTGCAGAATTATAGGAACAGAAGATGAAGCAAAGCTTCTAAAACTTTTGATGTTGGTTGCATTGTCCCTTAAAACGGGATTGTCTTTGATGGGGATAGAAGCAAAAGATTATATGAGCAAAGAAGAAGAGTAGTTTTTACTCTTCTAGCTCAAGCTTCGGATAAAGCTTTGAGATTTCACCAAGTTGCGACTTTGTAACTTGTATCAAAATCGGATTTTTGCTCTTATCTAGCCAAGCGGCTATTTTTCTAACATCTTCAAGGCTCATAGAAGTGCATCCGGCAGTGGGTTCATCTTTTGCTTTTTCTACATGTATAAATATGCAAGAACCTCTCTCTTTAATCTGTTCTTTGTTGTGTCCGACAACTATTCCCAACTCATATTGTCTATCGTCTCTCTTCATATATTCAAAACTTTTGGGCTCTTTATCCTTGATTTCTATGATTTGGTTGTAATATTTTGAGTTTGAATCATCCACGCAGATTAAATCTTTAGTTGCATGAAGATACGGCATTTTAAATTTTAACTCTTTCTCATAACCAAATATCGAATCAAGAGTAAATATGCCAATCGGTGCTTTTTTATCACCCTCTTGTTTTAGGGGCTCATTGTTAGTACGAGAAAGTGCTGTTATACCGAGCCCAAAGCCAAGACCGTTTTTGCCGAGGTTTACTTCAAGAGGCTCAAAAACTCTTTTATTATCTTCAAAACAACTAAGCAGTGCTTTTTGAGAGTTAAAATCACTGCCAACTACCAAAACTATTTGTTCGCCGGCGTAGAGAAAGATTTGACAAATTGTAATAATTAAGAAACTTTTTACCATAAAGTATGTTACTATTACTAAAGTATGAAACAGATTAATTTATTAGAGATGGAAAAGGTTTATGAGTATTAATATAAGAAAAGCAGCTAGTGCAGACGCGCCGTTTTTAGCGCAAATGATTTTACAGAGCACTAGGGCTGACAAAAAAATCGGTATATATGATTTGATTTTTAAAACTACCGATGATGAGCAAATTTTAAAAAACTTAGAGAAACTAACAAATACAACAGCAAAATCGAATTGTCATTTTAGTAACTTTTTAATTGCGGAGATTGACGGCAAAAGTGTCGGCTCGCTTGCTAGCTATGAGCCGAGAATTGTAACAAAAGAGACGTTTTTGGGTGCTCTTAGTGAGATTGGTGTTGACGGCGAAGAGAGTGAATATTTGGGACTTATGGAGATTTGCGGCTTTCCTCTAAATAGCAGAACGCTTGTTTTTGATTATATGGAAGAGCTGGAAGGTTTTATGGATGTTGGAATCCTAAAAGCACTTATGCACAAAAGCCTCCTAAACGCAAGACTAAAGGGGTATCGTATAGCACAAACAATAGTCGAAATAGGCTCATTGGAGACTCTGCTTTATTATAAAAAGCTTGGTTTTAAAGAGATTAAACAAAAAGAGTGCGATCCTTATAAAGAGATTTTTGGCAGACCCGGTTTAGTTTTATTATCTATAGAATTTTGATTGGTTTAACATAGAACTCTCAGCTCTCTCCCTCCCTCCTTCGCTGCTTGCTATTGCATTAGCACTCTATACTAGAAATGTGCTTTTGTCGCTTTTTAGCGGCATAGTTCTTGGCGTTTTGATTTTAAACAACTTCTCTTTATTTTCATCTTTTATAGCAACTTTCGAACTATTTTTCTCTATGCTCAGTGAATCTTGGATATTAAAAACGTTAGCTTTTGCTATATTGGTCGGAAGTATTATGGAGCTCATTGAAAAATCGGGCGGGATTGAGGGCTTTGTTGATTTTATGCAAAACAGGGCAGGACTTGTCTCTTCTCCTCGTTCGGCGCTGGTGCTAAGCTACATTATAGGTGTTGTCATATTTGTCGAGTCGTCTATAACTTCCTTGATAGCCGGCGCAGTCGGGCGACCTTTTTGTAAAAAATATAAAATTCCAAGTGCAAAACTTGCTTTTGTATGCGACTCAACATCCGCACCGGTTAGCTCGCTTATTGTTTTAAACGGATGGGGTGCGCTTTTGCTTGGACTCATTACAACTCAAGTAGCACTGAATAGCATTGATATAAACCCATTATCCTTGTTGTTAGACGCTGTTTTGTACAATTTTTATGCCATCATGGCTCTTGTCGTTACTTTTGCAGCCGTCTGGTTTAACATTGATATAGGCGCTATGAAAAATGCAAAACCTGCCATTGTTGAGAAACCACACGGTGATATAAAACATGCCAGTATGTTTTATATGGTATTGCCGATACTTTTGATGATAGCTCTTGTTTTTATTTTTATGTATATTACAGGCGGTGGCGATATTTTAAAAGGAAGCGGCTCAAGCTCTATCTTTTACACGATGCTTTCGACACTTATTTTTATGTTTTTTTACTATGTCGGAACAAAAAATATGAGTTTTAAACAATGGAGCAAAACCTCTTATGATGGAGCTTTGAAACTTTTTCCCATAGCGTTGATACTTCTTTTTGCTTTTGCTATAGGCGAGGTTATTACAAGCCTTAAAACAGGGCAATACTTAGCCTCTTTGGTAAATGAAAATTTGAGCATCTATCTTTTGGCGGGGGTAATATTTTTACTGGGTGCTATTATCTCTTTCTCTACGGGCACAAGCTGGGGGACTTTTAGCATAATGATTCCCGTTGCCGTTCCGATGGCTGTTGCAATGGACGCAAATATTGCACTTTGTATCGGGGCCGTTATATCTGGCGGTGTATTCGGAGATCACTGCTCGCCGATTTCAGATACGACTATCATATCTGCAATGGCAAGTGATTGTGAGCTTATAGAGCATGTAAATACTCAGCTGCCTTACGCATTAATCAGCGGAATTGTGGCGTTTGTACTCTTTATAATTTTTAGTATTATCTAGACTTTTAAAACGCTGTTTATAGAGTATCTCATATCTTCATCAAGATTTTCCATGCCGCTAAGCATCCATCGCAAATAAGCAGCGTCACTTGCAGCTACTTCTTTTAAGGTTTTGCCTTTGTACTTTCCAAAGTTAAATGATTTTATCAAAATAGGCGTTGTGGTTAAAGAAACCATTTTATCGACCGGATTTTCGCTTGGAAATTGTGCTAAAACAATATCTTTCAGCTTGCTTAGAAATAGTTTTAACACTAAAACGTCACCGATAGCGTCATGAGCTTTAACTACAATGTTTAAAGCGTCCGCCTCTCTCTGCTCCTCTTTGTATAACCCCATTTTGTAGCGAAAATATTGAAGTCTGTGAGCCTCTTCATCAGGAAGAAGATGTTTTGCAACTCTAAGTGTGTCTATAACTCTCATTTGGGTTTTAAATCCCTCTTTCTCAAGCATATTTATATCGAATGGGGCATTATGAATAATAAGATAATTTTCATTTGTGTTTAGCTCTTGAAGTCTTTTGTAAGCGCCGCTCTCTTTGCATGTAGGCTTGCCCTCAAGCATGCTTGGCGTAATTCCGTGAACTTCCATAGCGCCAAAACCAATTGGAACCTCCGAGCTAAAAAGCTCATTTTGAACCTCAATCTCTTTTTCGCCTAAGACCATAAATCCAAGTTGGATAACTCTGTCTTGCTCGCCTGTTCCTGTTGTTTCTGTGTCTAAAATAATATATCTTTTTGCCAAATTCTTTCCTTGGACGTTTTAAAATAGTAGAAAAGAGTCTAACATATATTCGCTTTGAGCATGCAAATATTCGGGGCTTAGCTCGATTTTTATGGTCTCTTCCCCAATTTTATAGCTGCAAAACTGGACAAATTTAAGCTGGATTGTTTCACCGTTAAACTCAAAATTTCTAATCGCCAGCGGTTCGTTCAACTCCTCCAGCAAATTTTGAACATACTCTATTGACTCTTTGGAAGGTTGAAGGTTGAGAAGTTTGTAAAATATGGGAATTCTTATCTCTAAAGAGAACCCTTCATCCAGTGTAATATATGTGTGGTATATGCCACGAGCAAGTTTAAGCGCATCCGAAGAAAGCGGCTCTGCCAGTAAGTTTTGTTTAATAATTGCATCTGAATTCATAGTTACTATATTATATTTATAACTATTAAAAGTATATAAAACTTATTGTAATATACTACGCTTAAACATTTTTTGAGGTATTCTTAATGAACAGATTTTTTTTACTGGCTCTTTTTCTTCCTATTTATTTGGCGGCGCTAAAGATAGAACAGACACCGATAGAGTTTGGCGAGATGAGAGTGGAACTTACAAAAAAGTACATAAAATCACACTATAACCTAGATGTAAAAGATATAAAAATTGTTCCTAAAATTATTGTGATTCATCATACGGCGATTGATGATTTTAATGATTCGCTCTCTCGTTTTACCTCACAAACATTGCCAAGCGACAGACCGGAAATTGTTAATGGCGGGGCGGTTAATGTCTCTGCCCACTTCATGGTTGAACGGGATGGAACTATCCATCAGCTTATGCCGCTTGACTATATGGCAAGACATGTTATAGGGCTGAATTACAGCTCTATCGGGATTGAGAATGTCGGCGGGCAAAATTCCAAAGATAACTTAACTTCAGAGCAGCTAAGGGCAAATATAGAGCTTATAGCGGAGCTGAAAAAAAGATTTCCGACGATAGAGTATGTGGTCGGACATTATGAGTACAGATGTTTTGAAGCAGATAAGCTTTGGCTTGAAGCAGATGGAAAATATAGAACATTTAAAGATGACCCCTCTGTTAGATTTATGAACGAACTAAGGGCAAATCTGAGCGGTTTTAAAAAAGCTCCTTGTAAATGATAAGTTCTCCGTTTCTGTATCTTTTATCGCTCATGTTTTTAGTGGCAATAGTTACTTTAATCGAGCAAAAGAGCAGACTGAAAATTTTTAAATTTGTCCCTGCCGTCGTAATGATATATATTTTTAGTATGCTTTTTGCCTCTTTGGGCATGTTTGAGCAAAACGAAGCTATCGACACGGTTTATGAAAATACAAAAAAATATCTGCTTCCCGCCATGCTTTTTTTGATGCTTTTGCAAGTTGACATCAGGGATTTTTTCAAGCTTGGAAAGTCTCTGCTCATCGCTTATACTTTAGCTATTTTATCCATTGTATTTGGCTTTATAGCAGTTTCTTGGGCATTTAGTTTTGATGCAGATATGGCGGGAGCATTTGGCGCACTCTCGGGGAGCTGGAGCGGCGGCATGGCAAATATGGTAGCGGTCGGTACGGCTCTTGGCGTTTCACAAGAGGCATTTGGATATGCGCTTATAGTCGATAGCGTAAACTACACTCTCTGGATGATGTTTTTACTTTTCTTAACCCCGTTTGCACACTACTTTAACGCTTTTACCGCTTCGCATGAGCAGATGCAAAAGCTGGATAATATAGATTATATATCTGCTGTGGGAGAGAAGAGGTATCTCTCTTTGTCGCTTCTCTCCGCCCTTGTCGCTTTTGGTGTTAATTTTTTGGCATATAGCGGATTTGAGATATTGAACTACACTACTACGACTGTAATTCTTGCAACCGCGCTTGGCATTTTAGGCTCATTTACAAAACTAAAAACTATAAACGGCTCTAGTGAAACAGGCTCTGCAATGCTTTATATGCTTATAGCTCTTATCGGCTCAAAGGCATTGTTTGAGAACTTTGAGGGAGTCGTGGTTTATGTCATTGCCGGATTTTGTATCTTGGTTATTCATGCACTCATCATGGTAGCAGGTGCTAAGGTGTTTAAACTTGACCTCTTTAGTATAGCCGTTGCTTCACTCTCAAATATCGGTGGAGTTGCATCCGCATCCATTTTGGCGGCTACTTACAACAAAGCACTTGTCGGAGTCGGTGTTTTGATGGCAGTTATGGGGTTTATCATAGGCACTTTTGTCGGTTTAATGGTAGGAAATATTTTGGTTTGGTTGGCAAGTTGAGGTTTAAAATAAGGTGTGATACCAACTTCAATATAAACACAAAACTATATAGCTATATATGCTTTTATGTTATACTTAAGCCAAAACAAAAAAAGGTTTTTTAACGATGACAAAAGTCGAAATTATCACATATCTAAAAAATAAAAAAGATGAATTTCACGCAAAGTACGGCATTACAACGCTTGGACTCTATGGCAGTTATGCAAGAGATGAAGCAACAACTAGCAGTGATGTAGATATCTTTTATGAAAGAGATAAAAACTTTGAACTTCAAAGCGGATTGGATTTTTTAAATATTGGTGAAAAACTAGCAAAGGAACTAAAAGTTTCTAAGGTTGATTTTGTCTCACTTGATTATATGAATCCAATCGTAAAGCATTATGCGAAAAAAGATTTTATCTATGTATGATGAAAAAAATCTAATTCATATTTTTACCATCTTAGAGTGTTGCGAAAAAGCTTGGATATATACAAAAGATTTTGACAATCCTGCTGATTTTATCTGGGCAAATGTGATGGTAAATTTTATTAATCCCCAAAAAGAGCTGTTAAAAGAGTTTTTGAACACTCCTTATTATAAACATATAGGGTATTTGGCTTGATTATGAGAGGATAAAGTGGGTCGGGGTTTTACTTTTTAGGAACTTTCGGCTGGGTAAGTTTAAAGGTAATACAAAGAGTAATATTTATATAATACTTAAAAGGAGTATTTATGCATACGATAACACTTAAAGCAGATGATAATTTTTTTACGATGCTAAATGAAATGGCGACGACATTTGGCACTTCAAGAAGCGAGTTAATCAGAAATGCGATTATAAACTACAAAGAAACTTTAGAAAAAGAGAAGCTCAAACAACAGATAAAAAAAGCATCTCTTAAAGTGAGAAACGAATCTTTAAAAATAGCAAGCGAGCTTGAAGATACGCTAAGTGACGGGCTTGGCAATGTTTAAAAGAGGTGAAGTTTACTTAGCAAATCTCAATCCGAAAAAAGGTAACGAAGTCGGCAAACTCCGCCCGATTTTAGTGTATCAAACAGACATGTTAAATGAGATAGCTCATCCTACAACTACGGTTTTACCTCTATCCACACATCTCATAGATGAGAGCTACCCTTTAAGATTTAGGGTGATAAAAAGAGATAAACTTGACTCTTCTAGCGAAATACTCTGCGACCAAATAAGAACGATAGACAATCAAAGAATCATAAACGAAAAACTTACCGTATTAAGTGATGATGAGATGGCGCAAGTTGATAAACAAGTGAAAATTATGTTGGGGATGGATTAAAACACTATCTTGATGAGAAAAAAGGTAAAATGCAGGTTTAACTTTTCATAACAAAAATAATTAGATTTTTAAAATAGAAAAACTTATAAAGGGATACAAATAATGACGATAGCAGAAATACTCAAAGACTCAAGTTACAATATAGATTTACTAAAACAATACGAAAACGAATTACATATAGAACTCAAAGAGCAAAAAAGCGGTTTGGTTCCATATATCACATGTAAAGTAAGAAGAAAAGATATAAAACTTACTCCTGAAGAAATCGTAAGACAACTTTATCTCATAAAACTTCATGAGGAATACGGCTATCCGTATGAGCGAATGCAACTTGAATATGCCGTGCATTTCGGGCGAGAAGTTAAACGTGCAGACATCGTCATCATGGACAAAATTCAGCCGACAGTTCCTTACATCATCATCGAAGTTAAAAAACCAAAACTCAAAGACGGAAAAGACCAACTCAAAAGCTACTGTAACTCTACAGGTGCTACTATGGCAGTTTGGACAAACGGTAAAGAAATAGTTCATTATCACAGAAAAGACCCAAACTATTTTGAGCCAATCCCAAATCTTCCTTCTCAAAATCAACAGCTCAAAGATATTTTGACTGAAAGAGTCACAATAGAAGATCTGATAAAAATAGATATTTTAAAAACCCAGAGGAGAAGCCTAAAAAATATCATCTTGGATATGGAAGATGAGGTTTTGGCAAATGCAGGGGTTGATGTATTTGAAGAAGTTTTTAAGCTTATATTTATCAAACTATTTGATGAACTTCAAAATACTAGAAAACTCACAGCGCATTTAGAATTTAGAAACTATGGCGAAAGTGACAGTGAACTAAAAGTAAAAATAGAAGATATCTTTAACAAGGCAAAAAAAGCATGGAGCGGTATTTTTAATAATGATGAAAAAATAAGACTTACGCCGTCTCATCTTTCCGTTTGCGTTAGTTCGCTTCAAGATGTAAAACTGTTTAATTCAAACCTTGATGTTATAGATGATGCTTTTGAATACCTTGTCAATAAAACCAGTAAAGGCGAAAAGGGGCAGTACTTTACTCCACGATATGTTATAGACATGTCGGTAAAAATGCTAAATCCTCAAGAGAGCGAGTACATGATAGACACAGCAAGCGGTAGTTGCGGATTTCCAATTCATACTGTTTTTGATGTTTGGAGAAAAATATATAGAGATTTAGGTATAGAAGAATCACATCTTTTTACTGCAGAAAAAAAGCATGAAAGAGCTTTAGAGTATGTAAAAGAGAAAGTATTTGGTATAGATTTTGACGATAAAAGCGTACGAGTTAGCAGAATGTTAAACATAATCGCAGGAGATGGACATACTAATGTACTCAACATGAATAGTCTTGATTTTGACAGATGGGAAGAAACCACCAAAGATGAAGATTGGCAAGATGTTTATTTTGACGGATGGAGAAGACTTAAAAAACTAAGAAGCGATAAAAACAGCGATAAAGCTTATGATTTCGATATCGTTATGGCAAATCCTCCTTTTGCAGGAGATATAAAAGAGAGCCGAATACTTCACAGATACGAACTAGGTAAAAATGCAAGCGGTAAGTTTCAATCAAAAGTTGGAAGAGATATTTTATTTATCGAGCGAAATTTAGAGATGTTAAAGCCTGGTGGTAGAATGGCAGTAGTTTTACCACAGGGAAGATTTAACAACTCAAGTGATAAAAATATAAGAGACTTTATCGCTGAAAAATGCAGAATCTTAGCCGTTGTAGGACTCCATGGAAATGTTTTTAAACCTCATACAGGTACGAAAACAAGTGTTTTAATTGTTCAAAAATGGGACGATAAACTTTGCCCTAAAAAAGAGGACTATCCGATATTTTTTGCAACCATGCAAAAACCAAGTAAAGATAACTCAGGTGAAAAAATCTATGTCAAAAACCCAGACGGTACAAATAAACTTGATAGCCACGACCATTTAATAGTTGACCATGACCTTTATAATCATGATGGACTTACACAAGATGGAATAGCGGAAGCATTTTTAGAGTTTGCCAAAAAAGAGGGCTTAAGCTTTTCGGGAAAGTAATCTGCCCATTTGATGAAGCTAAATATAAAGCTTTATTGGATGGGCTGGAAGCCGTTGAACTCAAACTTAGTGAAGTTTTTGAAGATAATGAAAAATTTAGATTTGATAGTGAGTTTTTCAAAAAAGAGTACCTAATTGTGTATCGCTTAATAAAAAGTAAGCCAAATGAACAATTAGGGGATATTACTGATACTTTAACTGACTTTAGTGCAAATGGTAGTTACGAAAGTATTGCGAATAATTTTACCTTATTAGATGAAAAAAACTATGCATATATGGTAAGAACTACTGATTTAGAAAATCAAAACTTTATACAAAATGTAAAATATATTGATGAACATTCATATAATTTTTTAAAAAAATCTCAAATATTTGGTGGTGAAATTCTCATCAATAAAATTGGTAGTCCTGGCAGAACTTATATGATGCCAAAATTAAATATGCCTATATCGCTAGGTATGAATTTATTTATGATTAGGTTATCGAAGAAATTCCACTATACAGAAGAATTTGTATGGGCATTTTTAAACTCAAAGTTGGGAAAACTAATTATTGAAAGAAAAATAAATGGAACAGTTCCATTAACTATTGACAAACTTGCCATTAAAACATTATACATACCAAAATTATCTGAAGCCTTTCAATTAAAGATTACCAAGGTAATTAATTTATCTCATAAAAAACTTGAAGAGAGTAAAACACTTTACAAAGAAGCGGAAGAGCTACTTTTAAAGGAACTTGATTTATTGGATTTTAAACCATCAGATGAAAATATCGCTACTATATCTTTTAAAAATAGTTTTGGAACAAGTGGACGACTTGATAGTGAGTATTATCAACCAAAATATGATGAACTAGTTACACATATCAAAAAAACTAAATTTGATAAATTAGACAATATTGTAGATATTAAAAAATCCATAGAGCCTGGAAGTGAAGCTTATCAAGATGAGGGGATACCATTTATTAGAGTTTCAAATATTACAAAATCTGGTATTACAGATACAGAAATACATTTATCAAAAGATATATTAAAAGACGAAGATTTAGAAAAACTCTATCCTATAAAAGATACTATTTTATTATCAAAAGATGGAACAGTAGGTATTGCTTATAAAATAAAAAATGAAACAGAAATGATAACTTCAGGTGCATTATTGCATCTTATGATTAAAAGAGATGATGTAATGCCAGAATATTTGACACTTGTTTTAAATAGTTTGATTGTGCAGCTTCAAGCAGATAGAGATGCGGGAGGTTCAATTATCAAGCATTGGAAACCATCAGAAATACAAGAAGTTTTAATCCCAATTATTGATAATTCAATTCAAACTCAAATTGAAGAAAAAATTATAAAATCATTTGAACTAAAAGAAGAGTCAAAAAAGCTTTTAGATTTGGCAAAACAAGCAGTTGAAGTGGCTATTGAGAAGAATGAAGATGAAGCTTTAAAACTTTTGGAGGAACTATAAATGGATGCTAAGAATGCCTATATTGTTTTTACTGATTTAAAAGGGTTTTCAAAATTATCTGAGCCTGAAATAAGAATTTTTTACAGTGAGGTTTTGCCAGAGTTGGCAAGCAAAATCATTCATTTAAAAGAAGAATCTTTAGTATGGAATACTTGGGGTGATGCTTTGGTAGCGATCTTTGAAGATGAGACTAAAATAATAGAACTTGTTTTTACATATAGAGATTTTTTCAAAAACTATGATTTTAAAGCTAAAAATATCAATCCAATATTTCCTAGGATTGCAGGGCATTTTGGAAGATTTGAGATAATTAAAGATGCTTTACTAGGCGGCACAAATAATGCTTTTGGACAGAATATCAATACAACAGCTAGAATAGAACCTATTACTAGACCTAATGAAATTTATGTCACAGAAGATTTTAAAGATCGAATCGAAAAATCTCCCAATAATATTGATATTAATTTTGATGAATTAGGAGAGATACCACTAGCGAAAAATTTTGGAACTTATAATCTTTTTAGACTAAGAAAAAAAGATGAAGATAAAAAAATAATTGATAGGATAGTTGAGCAAGACTTATCAAAAATGCTTCCAGAAGCAGAAGCAATTAGTAAGGATGAAATAGAAACACTTAAATATCTTGCCAACTCCCCATCGATTGAACTATTTAAAAAAAATTTAGATTTAGACAAATTAATTTCTGATGAGGTTATTAATGAAAACTATCTTTTAAAAAATGCAAATCTTTGTAAAAATTTTGGATTATACGAAGAAGCTTTACAAATTATTAACAAAATAAAAAAACAAACTAGAGACATAGATGGCATTGATGTTGTGCTATACAAATATCAAAAAGAAGTAATGAAGACAGAAACCAATTGTCTTACAAGGCTTGGAAAATATGATGAAGCATCTAATCTTATATATGGAGTTTGGCAATTAAATAATAAGGATTCTGATACTTTAAGCATGTTGGCAGCTCAATACAAGAGAAGAGCTTTATATACAGAGAAAAATATTTTACTAGATAAGGAAAATATAAATTCAGATTTATTGAAAAGAGCATTAAGTTTGTATATTGAAGCATTTAGGCTAGATATAGAGGATTATTATCCAGCGATTAATATCGCTTATTTATATAAAATAATTGGCGGTATAGAAGAGGGCAAAGGAATTAAATTTGCGAACTATATTAGTTCAACATGGAAACATGAGAAAAGTAAAGATTGGTGGATTGATTCTACTTTACTAGAATGTGAAATTATTAGTAGCGATTTTTTTGATTTGGATAAAAATTTTAATGAAATCATTGAATTGCATAAACCGAATTATTTTCAAAAAAAATCTACTTACACACAAATCGAGTTATACTCCCATCTAGTTGGTAGAAACGAAGTTATAGATAAAATTTTAAATTTACTAAAAGGATAAAAAATGGCATATACATACACGATTTTCATTAGTCACTCTTGGGATAATGATAAACATCATAAAGATTTAAAAAAGCTTTTAAATGATAAAGGTTATTTTAATGTCGAATTTGAAGAAGCAACAAAAGATGAACCAATTAACTCAATTAACGCACTTTATATAAAACAAGCTCTAAAAAAGAGAATTGAAAACTCAAACATTATTTTAGCTTTGGCAGGAGTTTATGCGAGTCATAGTGAATGGATGCAATGGGAATTAGATAAAGCATTAGAACTAGGTGTGCCAATAGTTGGTGTTGCACCTTGGGGGCAAGAAAGGGTTTCTCAAGTAGTATCCATTCGAGCCAAAGAAGTTGTAAGATGGAATACAGATCCAATTGTAAATGCTATTAGAAAACATGCAAAAAAATAGATTTAATTTGAAAAAAATATTCTAAATCAGCAAAGAGTAATAAAAAAAGAGGAAATATAAGATGGCTAAACCTACATTTGAAGAGCAAGATGAGATTATAAATAGTGCAAGAAAAAATGTAAATTATGATACAAAAGAGTTTACATTTGAATTGTTAGTTTCTAAATTTAATAGGAAAATTGAAGAAAATAAATCAACTGAAATTTATATACCTTTTTATCAAAGAAAATTTGTTTGGGACGAGAAAAGACAGTCAAAATTCATAGAATCTATTTTGATAGGCTTACCAATTCCTCCAATGTATTTTGCTGAAGTTGAAGAAGGAATATTAGAAGTAATTGATGGTTCGCAAAGAGTTAGGACAGTTAATAGATTTTTACGAAATGAACTTAAACTTAAAGGACTTGAGAAATTATCTGAATTAAATGGACTTAGTTTTAATGATTTTAGCAGTTCACGAAAAAGAAA
Source organism: Sulfurimonas sp. (assembly GCA_041654255.1). Lineage (GTDB taxonomy): Bacteria > Campylobacterota > Campylobacteria > Campylobacterales > Sulfurimonadaceae > Sulfurimonas. Next base: position 11,655 of record JBAZDX010000009.1, on the reverse strand, counting down.
AATCAATAATGTTTCATTAAGAGCTATTGTAGTTACTGATATTGAAAAAGATAGTTTAGGAATCCGCCATGAAATCTTTGAAAGATTAAATACTGGTGGTGAAATACTCAAAAACATGGAAATCAAAAAAGGTGCAAAAGAAGGTAAATTTATAGAATTTATATATTCTGAATGTGCAGATTATAGTATTTTTAATGAATTATCTGGATTTACAAAACAAGATGAATTGAGAGCTTATAAAGAAGAATTTTTAGTTAAGTACTTCGCATTTAGTGATAATATAAATTTTGATGATTATATTAATAGTTATTTAGACAGTTATATTGATACAAAAAATGCTGAATTTGTAGATGACAATATAAAAGATAGTTATTTAGAACAATTTAAAAATATGCTTTCATTTTTAAGTGACAATAAATTGATCGCAGATATTTCAATTAATAGAAAAAATAGATTATTAGCAGCTTATATTGGAACAACATTAGCATTAAAAGAAAATCCAAATATCACAACAAAACAAATATTTACTGACAAATTTATTGAAAATGCAAAAAGTAATGGATTTTATAAACTTCAAGAAAATGTTGAATTAGTTAAAAATCTTTTGTTGAGTTAAAAATGAGTGATTTGAGAATGTTCTTTGAGGAACGAAAAAAAGAAATTGATAATTATTTCATGTTTTTAGAGCTTTTTCAGATAGATACTGGAACCACTAAAGTTCTTACTATAGATGATAATCGTTCTATGAAAATCAATGATAATTTACAGAAAAACTTTAAGAGTCAATGCATATTGATGCTTTACAATTTAGTAGAAGGAACCGTAAATAAAGGTATTGAATTTATATTTGGTAAAATAAATGACGATGCTTTAAGTTATTTGAATGTTAATGAAAAAATTAAAATCATTTGGTATAAACATCATGTTCCTAAAATGAAAAAAATTGAAATTGATAATTTGGAACATCCTGTAGAAGTTATAAAATTTATTGAGAATAAGTATTTAACTACAATTGAGTTAAATTTAGATGAATTTAGACAAAAAAATGCCAGTTATTTTTCGGCTGGATCTTTAGATTCAAGTGTTATCAGAGATGATATTTTGAAAAAAAGATTTGATATAACTATGAATCAATCGGAATATGTTTTACGAGAAATAAAAATGAAAAGAAATAATTTAGCACATGGTGAAGATTCATTTGTTAATTGCATGAATTTAACTTCTTTTACTGAAATTCTTGCTTGGAAAGATAAAACTTTTCTTTTTCTTGATGAGTATATTAATACTATAGAAAATTATGTAAATAATAAAAGTTACAAAAATTCTAATTTAGAAAATATATAATGAGCGGAACTAAGAATATTATAATTAATTTTTTAGATTATGGTTCTATTGCTTATGATGCAGATACAAGAAATAAAACATTTATAAAAATTTTGAATGGTGAGACAATAAATGAAGATAATCATTAAATATCTTTACAATAAAGAAAAATAACATGAACCTAAACACTAATGAATCCCAAACCATCGAATTCAAACAAATCTGGAAAGACGATTACATCAAAACCATAAGTGCATTGGCAAACAGTGACGGCGGAAAGCTTTATGTTGGGGTTGATGATAACGGCGAGATAGTGGGAATAGAAAATGCCAAAAAACTCCTTGAAGATATACCAAATAAAGTAAGAGACATCATCGGTATTTTGGTGGATGTAAATCTACATGTAGAAGAAAAAAGAGAGTATCTTGAGATTGTTACACAGAGTTATCCATCGGCTATAAGCTATAAAGGCTCGTATTATTACAGAAGCGGAAGCAGCACTCAAGAGCTAAAAGGGTTGGCACTAGAGCGGTTTTTACTAAAAAAACAAGGGGTTCACTGGGATAGTGTCGTTGTGCCCAATGCCACTCTCAAAGACATGGACACAAGAAGCATTGAACTGTTTATCTCAAAAGCTATAAAATCCAAAAGAATGGATGCAGATGACATTCCACAAGATTCGCTAGAGTTGCTTGACAAGCTAAGACTTGTCGAAAAAGGTGAGTTGAAAAGGGCGGGTGTGCTTCTCTTTGCCAAAGACCCTCAAAGATTTTTCACGGGAGCTTATACCAAAATAGCTTTTTTTGAAGATAGTGCGGATATTTTGTACCAAGATGTTTGCGAGGGAAATTTGGTAGAACAAGCAAATAGAGTGGTTGACTTGCTTTTTACAAAATACCTAAAAGCCTTGATATCGTATGAGGGGATGCAAAGGGTTGAAGAGTTTGATTATGAGCCGAGTGCATTAAGAGAGGTTGTTTACAATGCACTTGTTCATAAAGATTATAGCAGCGGTGTGCCTATTCAGATAGGAGTGTTTAAAGATAAGTTGTTTATCTATAACAGCGGTCAATTACCGGAACTTTGGACTATAGAAAATATTACTTCGTCGCACCGTTCACAACCGCATAATCCAGATATAGCCAATACTTTTTTCAAAATGGGTCTTATAGAATCATGGGGTAGGGGTGTAGAAAAAGTTATTAAGGCCTCAAAGGCATATAACGGTGTTGTTCCGATATTTACTTGGGATAACGGCTTAAATGTGGAGTTTAAGAGCAGATACCCAAAACAAAAAGATGAAAAGTTAGGTGAAAAGGTTGGAGATAGTTCACCAAAAAGTTCACCAAAAAGTTCACCAAAAACTGAAGAAAAAATAATGGATATGATTACTCAAGATAACACTATCACAACCGAGCAAATGGCTGAAGCTTTAAATATATCCAAAAGAGCAATATTAAAACAGATAGCAAAACTTAAAGAGCAATGTTTGCTTCAAAGAGTGGGTGGGGCAAAGGGCGGACATTGGCTAATCAAATGAAAATAACAAAAATAGAAACAGAGATAAGGCGTATTGAGTTAAAAACTCCTTTTAAAACGGCTCTTAGAACTGCCACGCATGTGGAGTTTGTAAGAGTGCATGTAACGGATGAAAACGGAGCAGTCGGCATCGGTGAAGCGCCCGCTACAAAGGCTATTACGGGCGAAGATATAGATGATATTTTAAACTCAATTGAGAGTGTAAAAGAGTATTTTATGGGTATGTCGCCAAAAGAGTCTTTGGCGGTGCTACACACTAAAAAAATCGGCTCAAGTGCCAAAGCGGCTCTTGATATGGCGTTTGTATCTTTGGATGCAAAACAAAAAAACCGTAGTTTGGCAGAGCATTTTTGCATAGAGGATTTTACGCCTATAAAAACGGATATTACCATCAGTCTAAATGAGGCTGCCGTGATGTTAAGTGATGCCAAAAAGGCTTATGGCGAATGTATGGAGATATTAAAAGTAAAAGTCGGCAAAGATATAGAACATGCTATAGAAGTGGTAAAGAAAATATCCAAAGAGCTGCCGCAAGCGGAGATTTTAGTCGATGCAAATCAGGCTTGGAGTTTGGAAGAGTCGCTGTTCTTTATCCAAAATATGAAAGATGTGAAAATTGAGCTTATTGAGCAGCCTGTTATTGCCTCTGATTTGGATGGGTTGAAAAAGATAACTGAGCTTTCACATATTCCAATTCTAGCTGATGAAGCGGCATTTGGACTCAAAGACGTTAAGGCGGTTGTTGAATCACAAAGTGCAAACATGATAAATATAAAATTCATGAAGTGCGGCGGGGTTACAAAAGCGATAGAGATTTTAGAGTATGCGCGAGAAAAAAAAGTACCTTGTATGCTCGGTTCTATGCTTGAGGGACCATACTCCATAAACATGGCGCTCTATCTGGCGTTTGCCTATCGCGATGTTATAAAGTATGTAGATTTGGACAGCCCGCTGCTCTACAAAGAGCCTTCAAACGAGCTGGATTTTACCTTTAACGGATGTGAAATTTCACTTAAAAAGTAAAAGATTGTTTTTTAAACACCTTAAACTCTGTTGCCACTTTTTCATCTTGAAGTCCGAGAGCTTCGAGTGCTTTTGGATTTACTAAAAACCAGCCAAGAACTACATCTACTCTGTCGCCCTCTTGAAGTTTAAAGTCCCTTTTTACGGCTCTTTTTTCATTTGCTTGTATCATCGTATCTTTTATGACGCTATCAGCCATCCACGGCATTGAAGGTTCGCCGCCTTTTCCTATAACTCTTACAAAAATCTCTTTTTCAAGCTCCGTAGTCTTCTCGTCTCTAGTCACACTTATCTTCAAGACGGCTACACGAGCAGGATGAAGAAGAAGCGCATGGGAGCTTCTGTTGTCAACATTTACTATAAAGTGGTCTATGTTTTTAAGCAAAGATATATCAACATATTTGCTTAACATGTCAGAGTTTTTATGTGCCCCCGCAAAACCATGAAAAGAGTGAGTTTTTGTCTCAATAATAGATGAAAAACTGCCCTCTACCTTTGGCATGTGACAGCTTACGCAGTTTGCATCATTCATCTCTTTGTTAACGTTTGTGGAACATAGGTTTAGACCGGCTTTGTTCACATTATGTGAGTGGCATCCGACACAAATATTTCCATTTTTGAAATTTTTATTTTCATCTGTTTTAATCTTGTGGTACGGAGAGTCAAGAGAGCTTCTGCCGGTTCCATAGTAGCTTTTTGAAGTTTTGCCTATGATGTTCGTATTGCTCTGTTTATGCTCCTCTATCTTTTCAATGCGGTGGCAGTACGCACAGCTGATAGCCTCTTGGTGGGTAGCATTTTTCGCATCCGGCAGCGCTTTTTCACCCTCTTTTAACATCTTGTCAAGATTGTCGGCAGCGGGAGTATGACATTTGCCGCAACTGTACTGCTCCGTCTTCGTCATGGCTACTTGTTTGTTCCAGATTGCTTTATGGATAACATCTTTATCAACGGTTGCATTAGCATGCATTGAGCCATAAAACTCATCATATATCTGAGTGTGGCATTTTTGGCACTCTTTGCTCGGTGCAAAGTCGTGAGCCGAGTCGTTGGCAAAAAGAGAGATGCCAAGAAGCAAAATAAGAGAGATTGTTTTCATAAATATTCCTTTAATCGAGTGCCGTATTATAGCAGATAAGCAAAGATATTAAAAAATGGATGCTATAATCGGTTTATGAATTTAAAAGAATTAAAAGATAGAACCATACTGTTTTTTGGCAAAAGCCGTGCTTTTAGCAGTGATGAATTTGCTTCACAAATAAGGTTTCATAAAATCAATCTGGTTAGCGAGTTTGATGAGAGCGTTGCTTTGGTTATTGAAGGCAAAATGATGACTCCTTACGAGCAAAAAGCAAGCAGTGAGTTGTATGAAAAAAAGTATCATGGGTTGGAGTTTGTCCCCATAGATGTTCTAGAAAAGGAGTTGGCTTCGCACATAGACGCAGACACGCTTTTGATGAGCCTAAAACTGAGCCACGACAAAGAGAGACTAAAAAGTTTTTTACAAAACCCTATGATAAAGGATGAGCTCTTTTTTAAGCTTTTGAACATGTACTCTTGGGGCGGAGAGGATTTTTTTGAAAATGACTCTAACCGCGATGTCAGCGCTGCTTTTATTTTGAGATTTTACGAAAATATTGAGCGAAACCACAATGTCCAATACGCAACAACAGGCTTTATGCATCTTGTTTCGCAGACAAAAAGTACACAGCTTCTAAAAGCTATCTCACTGCTTGAGCCTATAAAACAGAATCCTAAGATTCAAGCTGCAATTGCTATGAGCAGCTACTCTGATGACGAGATGCAGGAATCGCTTTTCAAAACCAATAATCAAGACGTGCTAGAGGCTCTCTCACAAAACAAAAATTTAAAACGAGAGTTAATTGAAGAGTTTTTAAAAGATGAAAAACTGGGAATAAATGTAGCTAAAAATATAGAGTTGAATGATGAGCTTTTTGAACTCTTTAAAGCAAACAAGATAGGATTGGCACTCAATGAGAGCTTGACTCCGAGGATGCAAAGAGAGATGCTGAGTTATGATGATGAGAAGATAGCTTACGCGCTGGCACTCAATAACTCTATTGATGAGGAGATTTTAAATCTGCTTTTAGAGAGCACGAACGAAGAGATAAAATCGGCTCTGTATGAAAACAAAAAAACAGCTGTAGAAATACTTGAAGAAGCCTATAGAAACGGCAAATATCTTAAAGAGATAGCAAAAAATGAGAACACTCCGGTAGAGATTTTGTACCAGCTCCAGCTGGACTCAAAATATGCCCGCTCTGTTATGGAAAATCCGGCATTCGGCAAACATATTCAACAAGACAACATAGGATGGCAAATGTGAGAGCAACAAGTTTAATAACTACTATAAAATCTCTGGTAGAGCAGAAAGTCCCGACATTTTTATGGGGTGCACCGGGGATTGGAAAATCATCCATCGTGAAGCAGATAGCAGAGGATAAGAGAGTAGGGTTTATTGATTTAAGGCTCGCTCTTATGGACCCGACTGACCTAAAAGGCATCCCTTTTTATGACAAAGAGTCGCATACCGCACTTTGGGCACCTCCTGCTTTTTTGCCTAAAAGTGGCGAGGGAATTCTATTTTTGGATGAGTTAAACTCCGCTCCTCCAAGCGTTCAAGCCTCGGCATATCAGCTCATCCTCGATAGAAAAGTAGGGGAATATGAGCTTCCAGATGGCTGGGCAATAGTAGCAGCTGGAAACCGCGAGGGTGACAGGGGTGTTACTTACCGTATGCCAAGTCCTTTGGCAAACAGATTTGTTCACTTTGAGATGGAAGTAGATATCCAAGATTGGCGTCTTTGGGCGTATAAAAAAGGGCTTGATGAAAGAGTAATCTCCTACATCTCATACAGAAGTGAGCATCTGTTCACCTTTGATCCAAAGAGTGATATAAAAAGCTTCGCAACACCCAGAAGCTGGGAGTATGTGGACAAGATACTAAAAAGTACGATTACTAAAGAGCTGCTTTTGGATACAATCAGCGGAGCCGTGGGGCGTGACGTTGCTGTCTCATTTTTGGCGTTTGCAAAGGTTGCTCTCAGGCTGCCCGATATTGAAGCTATATTAAACGGCAGTGGCGGCGAGTACAGCGATGAGGTGGATGTTCTTTATGCACTAAGTACGGGTCTTGTAAGCGGATATTTAAAAAATGAAAACGAAGAGAGGCTTGAAAATCTTCTAAGATATACGCTCTTTCTTAAGAGCGAATTTGCGGTTATGATAGTGCAGGATTTGCAAAGAAATGGTGTTAGAATGGAGCACTCAGACACGTTTAAAGAGTGGGTCAAGAAGTTTACTTATCTTCTTGGATAACAGATGTCGCTAGAGCATAAAATCTCTCAGGCAAAAGCCAAACTTTTAGTAGATTATCCGCTCTTTGGCACAATCGCTTCAAAGCTGGAGCTTGTCAAAAACGACGACATACAGAGTTTTAAGAGCAACGGCATAAAGCTTGAATATAACAGCGACTTCTTAGCGCGGCTTACATCCGCTGAGATGGAGTTTGTCTTTGCAAACGGAGCTATGCACGCTTCACTCTCCCATGAGCAGAGAAAAAACGGCAGAAGCGGCTGGCTTTGGCAGATGGCAACGGACTATGCCATAAATGACATGCTGGTTGAAAACAACCTTGTGCGTCCAGATGAAGCCCACTACTCAAAACGTTTCAGCGGTCTTTATGCCGAAGAGATTTACGCCTTTCTTCAAGATGATATTTTGCGTGACGAGCTTGAGTATGAGGCAGATGATATTGACGATGTGCAGAACAAAAACTCATCCTCAGAGCAGGTTCAAGAGGAGCAGCTATATGATGAGTTTGCAAAAGCGGTGTTTGAAGAGGAGATAAAAAACGGTGAAGCTCCAAGCTCTATTGATAGATTTTTTAAAATCAGATGCAGTGGCAAAATAAATTGGAGAGATGAGCTAAAAGCCGCTTTAGAGCGATTTCACAAGGATGATTATACGCTGCTTCCGCCAAGCAAAAAATTTCTACATATGAACCTGTACATTCCGTCATCTATAAGTCAGAGATTTCATCTTGTCGTTGCGATTGACACTTCAGGTTCAGTCGATGAGAAACTTCTAAATGAATTTTTAAGCGAGCTTAATTTTGTCACAAACACCATTTCAAATTACCAGATAGAGCTGCTTTTATGCGATGATAAAATACTTTTACATAAAACTTTTTATAGCGGCGATATTTTAGAAGCTAAAATAAAGGGCGGCGGCGCGACTGACTTTAGACCCGTGTTTGAGTTTATTGAACGAGAGCTGGAAGATGTAAAACTGCTTATCTATTTTAGCGATTTGGAGGGCATATTTCCAAAAGAGGAGCCAAATTACGCTGTAAAATGGGTCTCTCCAAAAGAAGCTGATGTGCCCTTTGGAGAGGTTATAATCCTGAGAGATTAGTTGTGCACAATCCTGTTTCTGCCGTTTTGCTTCGCTTCATAAAGAAGCATATCAGTCTGATTGATGCTCTCTTGGAGCGTATCTTCATAGTTAAGCGCAACACCGAGTGAGATAGTAAATCTTATCTCTTCGCCTCTAGTAGAGGTCGTCACTGAATTTTGCACCTTCTCTCTCAGCTTTTCAAAAATCTCAAGCGCTTTGTCGGCTGATACATTTTTAAGCGCTACGCAAAACTCCTCTGAGCCAAAGCGTGAAACAATGTCATTTTGGCTTGTATTTGCTCTTAAGATGTCGGCTACGCTGTTTATAGCCTTGTCGCCGTTCTCATGCCCGTAGGTGTCGTTTATTTTCTTAAAATTGTCTATATTTATCATAGCGATTGCAAAATGCTCACTATCTTTGATTGCTTTTTCAAAATAGCTCTGCATGTCGGCAAAAAAGTATCTTCTGTTGTAAAGACCGGTTAAAAAGTCGCGGTTGGCGTGGTTTGTTATGGCATGTATATTTTCAAGCGCTTCGATTGAGTTGTTTATGCGGCATGAAAACTCCTCTTTGGAGAATGGTTTTTTGATGTAGTCGTTCGCACCGTTTTTTAAGAAAAGTGCAGTGGTGTCGTCATCTAGGCTTGAGGAGATGGCAATGATGCTCAGGTCATTTTTGGAGTAAGTTTTTCTTATCTCGGAGGTGAGTTCAAGTCCGTTCATAACGGGCATATTGTAGTCTGTGAGCACCAAGCTGATATTTTGGTTTGTGCGCAGAATATTAAGTGCTTCTTCACCGTGCGCGACCGCTATGACTTTATAAAACATATTCTCAAGCATATTTTGGAGCTGTTTTCTAAAGACCATCGAGTCATCAGCAACTAAAATAGTATGATTTTGGTTTTTCTGAAGCCTTGTAATCATCTGGATAATGTAGTTTACATCGTGCACGCCGCTCTTGTTTACATAGTCAATAATATTTTTTTTGAGCATGTTGTTTCTGAAATCTTTGTCAACTTTTGCGCTTAGGATGATTACGCGGTTTTTATGCTCTATCGCATAGTCTACAATCTCGCCATCTGGGGCATCTGGGAGATTTAAATCAAGAAGAGCCAAGAAGTAGTTGTATCTCTTAAAAAATAACTTTGCCTCGGACATGTTGTAAGCGACATCTACCTCAAAATCAAGCTCGGTACTCAATTTTTTTGATATTAATTTTGCTAAGGTTTTGTTATCTTCTACTACTAGTATTCTCTCCATAATTACGTAATATCCTCATAAATTTTTTTATATTATAGTATAATTTTTTATGGATTATTTGAAAGATATTATTGAAAAATTAAAAGCTAAAGAGAACGTTTTTTTAACCGGTGGAGCTGGTGTTGGAAAGACGACGATTACAAGAGAAGTTATAAAGTTTTATGAAGCGGAGGCAAAGAAGGTCGCAAAACTTGCCTCTACCGGAATAGCTGCAACGCTTATAGGCGGACAGACACTGCACAGTTTTTTGGATTTGGGAATTGCGGGAAATTTAAATGAACTCTCGCAAAGCGGCAAAATGGAGATAAGTAAAAAAGTTAAAAAGCTTGTCTCAAGCATGGATTTGATTGTCATAGATGAGATTTCCATGGTGAGTGATACTCTGCTTGATATGATAGAGCTAAGACTTAAGCAGGCTGATTTTAAAGGTTCTGTTCTAGTCGTTGGAGATTTTCTTCAGCTTCCTCCGGTTGTGCGCGGATATGCGGAGGTCAGATTTGCGTTTGAGGGCGCTTCATGGGAGAGATTTGCATTTCATACCATAGAGCTCACGCACATATACAGAACAGACGACAGAGATTTTATAGAACTTTTGGCACATGTCAGAGACGGTTTTGTAGATGAAGAGGTACACAACTCCTTAAATGAGTTTATAAAACCTCTGCCGCAGGATTTGAGCGAGTTTACATTTTTGTTTGGAAAAAACAACTCCGCAGCACTTCACAATAAAAATCAGCTGGAGTTTGTTGATAGTGATCTGCATGTTAAAGAGGCTGGAATAATCAAACATGTAAAAAGTGTAAAAGAGCTTGAGATAGAGCGTTTTATGGATGATGCGAGGATAGAGAGGAAGCTGGAGCTAAAAGTTGGCGTTCCCGTTCTTTTTACCAGAAACTCTTGGAACTACTTTAACGGCGAGCGCGGAGTTGTCATAAATATAGACGCGACCTATGTGTATGTACAAAAAAGAGACGGCGTTGTCGTAAAGCTTGAGACGGTTGCTCAAAGCAAAGAAGTATGGAAGGAAAAAGGTGTCGCAGGTAAAAAAGAGATGCTTCAAGAGAGCCTCTTTAGCGTCTATCAATACCCCATAAAACTTGCATATGCCATAACAATCCACAAATCGCAGGGTATGTCTATTGTGGATTTGATAATCGAGACAAATGAGATTTTCGCACCCTCACAGTTTTATGTGGCGATTTCTAGAAGCTCAAATCCTAAACGCCTAAATCTTATAGCCCCAAAAAAGCAGTGGAGAGATATAGTTTTTGTAAATCAGAAAGCTTTGGACTTTGTAAAAAAGTAGGATTAGACAAGCTATTTTGTGCTGTTCTCATCAAACTTCATATATGTTTCATAATCCACTACGCTTCCGCCATTTTTTTCCACATACTCTTTTGCATCTTTTTCATCTGCAAAGGCAAAATAGTCCTGCATTGTTCCGTATTTATGGCTGTTTACTACAAAAAATGCTTTTTTTGCGTCAATCAATACATAATTTTTGGCATCTATAATATAAGTTAACTCTTGTTTTGCATTTTGTGGTTTCGGAACTTCTTTTTCTGCGGCAATTAGAGAAATGGAGAGTAAAAAAATTAATAATATAGTTTTCAAACTATCCCCTTTTTTAATAAATTTTACGTGGTTGCCAAAGAGCCGGAGTGCAAATAAGCACTAGCCGGCTTATTGGTTTTTAGAACTAATTATAGCTCGTTTGCGTGTTTTGCAAGATACTCAGCAACACCCTCTGTGCTCGCCTTCATACCTTCATCGCCTTTTTGCCATCCTGCGGCACAAACTTCACCATGCTCATCGGTAAATTGCATTGCATCTACCATTCTTATCATCTCATCAATGTTTCTTCCAAGCGGAAGGTCATTGATTACCGCGTGGCGAACGATACCTTTTGCATCAATCAAAAATGAACCGCGAAGAGCAACCGAGTTACCAAAAAGAACATCGTAGTCTTTAGAAATCTGTTTTGTCAAATCTGCAACAAGCGGATATTTGATTCTGCCGATACCGCCGTTATTTACCGGAGTCTCTCTCCATGCAAAGTGTGAAAACTGGCTGTCAACTGAAACACCGATAA
>JBAZDX010000008.1:0-80457 GCA_041654255.1 Sulfurimonas sp. | reverse complement strand
AACTATCCGGCTATAACATTTCCATGGGTCAAATTGTTCAAGCGGTACAGTCACTCTCTTACAGCGTACCTGCCGTAAAAAACAGAACTAAAGAGAACGAGATAGTTATTCTTGGCGTTAAAAATGCCATCGAGAGTGCAGATGACATCGGAAGCATAATAGTTGCAAAATATATGGGCTCTCCGATTTACCTAAGACAAATCGCAAAAGTTACAAGCTCTTACGACATACAAAACTTCAAGTCTGCAAGCATAAGCAAAAAAGATGAGGGTAAAGAGTTTTCACCGCTGCAAAATCAAGTAACACTCAGCGTATCAAAACTACAAGGCACAAATGCGGTTATTATTGCCGATGCCGTAAAAAATGAACTCGAGAGCCACAAAGAGTTCTTAAACAAAAACGGTATCGGATATGTTATTACCAGAAATGACGGAGAAAGAGCAAATGAGGCTGTTAATGAGCTTGTTTTTCACCTTCTTTTATCCATTGTAATCATAGCGATTTTGCTTGTTATCGTGCTTGGCTGGAGAGAGTCTCTCATAGTTACGTTTACAGTTCCCGCGATTTTGGCAATTACGCTCTTTGTGGCTTATCTGAGTGGTCAAACCATCAACAGGATTACTCTTTTTGCCTTCCTTCTCTCGCTCGGACTTTTAGTCGATGCGGCGATTATTGTTATTGAGAATATTCACAGACACTACCACTCAAAAGAGTCGGCAAACAAAAGCGTTGACGACATAATGATAGAGGCTACGGATGAGATTGGACCGCCGACAAACATAGCAACACTGGCGATTATTATGACGATGATTCCTATGGCGTTTGTCGGGCAGATGATGGGGCAGTTTATGAAACCGATTCCAGCAAATGTTCCTGTTGCTCTTGTTGCTTCGCTTTTTGTTGCATATATTTTCACACCGTATCTAGCGGTTAGAATTTTAAAAAAACCTGATTATAGCGGCGAGGAGAAACATTAATGTTTAAAAAATTTCAAGACAAAGTTTTTGAGGGTATTCAAAACCCAAAAAAGAGAAACCTAATCTTAGCGGCAACATTTGCAGCTTTTGTGCTATCCGTGCTTATGATTGCGCCAAGCAAGATGGTTTTGGCAAAAATGCTTCCGGGAAAAAATAACGATACGTTTACTATCTACACAACACTCTCAGAGGGAAGCTCCATAGAGCAGACTAACAGGGTAACTGAGTGTGTATCTGAGTTTATAAAAAAAGAGAAAAACGTAGAGAATTTTGAGATATTTTTAGGCATGGGAGCTCCGCTTGATTTTGCCGGTCTTATCAAAGGCTCTCACTTTAAAAATTCTGAAAATGTTGCGGAAATTGTTGTAAATCTTACAAAAAAGCATCACCGTGACGAACCATCATACTTTATGGTTCAAAGAATAAGACCCTCTATTCAAAAAAGCTGTGCCCAACTCTACAACAACACAACTATAACATTTGTTGAGCCTCCCGCAGGACCTCCTGTTTTAGCCGCAATAGTGGCGGAAATATACGGCCAAGATACAGATGGCATCAGAGAACTCTCAAACAGAGTAAAAGGGGTGTTTGAAAATACAAATGGACTTGTTGACGTAGAGGTTATGCAAGATGAGATTTATGATACATTTGAAGTAGAAGTTGACAGTACAAAAGTCGCCCTCTCAGACGTAAATGTAAAACAGCTGAATGATGTGCTATATTTGGCGTTTGAGGGGATGCAGATAGCCGTTAAGAACTCTGATGTAGTTAATGATCAGATTCCAATCTATCTATCTCTTAGCCTTGAGTCTAAAAAGTTCTCATCAAAAGATATTGATGCCATTAAAGCAAAACTCTCATCTCTAAAACTTATGAATCAGATGGGAATGATGACGCCAATCACAGAGTTGGTAACTATCGTGCCGAAAAAATCAAATCCTATGATTATGAGCAAAAATCTCCATCAGATGACTAACGTTATGGCGGAGACGGATATGGTTTCACAGGTTTATCCTCTAATAGATGCCAGAAATGCAATGCTAGAGAGCTTTGGCGACAAATATGAGATAGAAAAAATCGGTCTCTTTAATCTTATGCTAACTGATAAAAAAAGCAAAAAAGTTTATGAGCTGATTTGGGACGGAGAGATGAAAGTTACACTTGATACTTTTGTTGAACTGGGAGCTGCGTTTATTGCCGCACTTGTGCTTATATTTTTATTAATGGTAGTTTATTATAAAAGCTATACACTTAGCAGCATAATACTTCTAGGCTCATTCCTATCAATCATCGGCGTAATCGTGGGGCACTATATTATGGATCTGTTTACAAAAGATACATTTTTTTTAACGGCTACATCGCTTATCGGTTTTATAGCGCTAATCGGGATAAGCTCAAGAAATTCTCTTTTATTAATTGACTTTACAGCCTCTTTGATGAGAGATAACAAGATGGGCAAAGCAGAGGCGATTGCATACGCAGCGGCAACACGTGCCAAACCTATTTTTCTTACCGCCGCGGCGATAATACTTGCTTCAACGCTTCTAGCCGGTGACGCAGTATTTGGCGGTCTTGGAGTTGCTCTTATATTTGGAACTGTTGCGGCGGTTATTGCCTCTTTGATTATCGTTCCAATACTGCTCTATAAAGCTGATTTAAATAGACATTTTAATTTGGATGATGAGTAAAAGGGAGGTGGGGCTTTAGCCCCGCAAAAAACAGTAACTTCTGGACGAGGCTAAAGCCTCACTTCCAAATAGATTACAGTCTAGCGTATTGTACGCTTGAACAAGCATCAATTTTTAGCAGTTCGCTTAGCGTTGCTTCACTTATAATGCTATCAACCAAAATAACCGCAAGAGCTTGTTTTTTGTCATTTCTAGCAAGCGAGAAGTCTGCTATATTTACATTATGTTTTGCCAAAGTTGAACCGATGTTTCCGATAACACCGGGAACATCTTGATTTTTGAGTATTATCATATCGCCTTTAATCGCAACTTCAATATCAAATCCGTCAATCGATACGATTCTAAATACATTATCATCAAAAATAGTAGCGCTGATTGTAGTAGTTCCGCCCTCTGCCGTAGTCAGTTTTATAGTAATAAGGTTTTTATAAACAGATGAGTCATGAAGTGCTTCAAACTCTACTTTAATACCCTTCTCTTTTGCTATAAACTCAGCATTTACATAGTTAATCGTATCGTCGCTGATTTGACTCATTGCACCGACTGCAACAAAGGTAGCAAGGGAGTCCACATATTTGGCAATCTCGCCCTGTCCGCTGACTTTTATGGCAACAATTTGTGACTTGTTAAGCTGAGACTCTAAGAAGCCGATTTTTTGTCCCATCTCCAAAAACGGCTTAACAAATGGCGGTATTTTACTCTCATCAATAGGCAGGTTCATGGCATGAGCATATGAAATGCCCTTAGCCGCAGCAATTGCGTTTTCCGCTGCTTGAACCCCGATGTTATATTGAGACTCATAAGTATTTGCACCCAAGTGAGGAGATACGGTAACATTGTCAAGGTCTAAAAGAGGGTTGTTTGTTGCAGGTTCTTTTACAAAAACGTCTATTCCCGCAAAACGGATTTTACCGCTTGTTAGCCCAGCGTACAGAGCCTCTTCGTTGTAAAGACCGCCTCTGGCACAGTTGATTAAAACTACGCCGTCTTTCATCTTTGCAATCTCTTTGCTGTCTATTATGTTAACTGTTTCTTTGTTTTTAGGAGTATGGATAGTGATAATATCGCAATCTAAAATATCATTGAAGTTTTTAGTATAAACCATATTTAAGTCCGTTACTTTTGACGGGTTAATATATGGGTCATAAGCAACAATATCCATCTCAAAAGCCTGAGCACGCTTAGCAACACGAGAGCCAATATTGCCAAAACCGATAACACCGAGCTTTTTACCCTTTAACTCATATCCATACCACTTTTCTCTCTTCCAAACTCTCTGCTCTTTTAAGTGATTGTGAGAATACGGAAACATTCTCATGCATGAAAGCATATGTGCCATCGTAAGCTCAACTGCCGCAATAGTGTTTGCAGTAGGAACATTCATAACAATTATTCCCTCTTTTGAACACCCTTGAATATCAACATTGTCAACACCGACACCGGCGCGAACTATCGCTTTCATATTTTTTGCATGAGCTATAAATTTATCATCAACATCAGTTGAACTTCTTGTAATAGCAACATCTGCATCTTTGATAATATCTAAAAGTTTTACTTTGTCTTCATCTGCCGCCATAACAAAATTTATATTTTCATCATTTCGGAGCATCTCTAAACCGGCTTCGTGAATATGGTCACAAACAACTATGGTATATTTTTGCATTATTTATCCTCTTTATACAGCCCGACTTTGGCTGAAATTTCATAATTTTTTAACACTTCAACTAGGGAGTTTAATTTATCTCTATCACTTGAGTAAATTAACAACTCTGCACCGCTTTTATCTTTTTTAAGATAATACTTTAATTGATGTTGCTTTAGCTCTTCTTTTAAACAGAAAAGCTGATATGGATCTAACAAAGGGGCTGAGAGTTTGTATACTGGCTTGCTTTCTGTTTTCTCATTCAAATCAACTTGGATAAAAACTTCATTAACTGGATAAAAATATCCCGACTCTTCAGTTTTAGAAAAATGGTTTAACCAATCTTTTTCTTCTTCATCTACTGCCGTGCCGCTCTTATGTTCAAGCGGGGCTAACTTTATAGAAGTTTCATTTGAGTTAATTGAAATAAGAAATAAAATAATAAAAACAGCTACCCCGACTGCAATGAGCGGGGTAAGCCATTTTAAAATCTTTTGCACAATTTTTACTTAAATTTATCTTTAATTAAATCGCCCAAAGAGTGTGATTTGTCATCATTAATTTCATCAAGCATTGCCTGATTTTTTATGTAATCTAATTTTTTAACAGATAAGCGAATACGGTCACGCTTAGTATCGATAACAGCTATTGCCGCTTCAATTTTTTGACCTATCTCTAAATCACTCTTCTCTAGCGGAGAAAGATCTTCATCACGGATAAGCGCGTCAACACCATCTTCTAAAGATACAAACACACCAAAATCTTTGATATCACGAATTGTACCAGTTACTATACTGTTTAACTTGTGAGTTTTTGAGAATGTATCAATAGGACTCTCTAAAAGTGCTTTTCTATTTAGTGAAATTTTTTGATCTTCAGGGCTGATTTTAGCAATCTTAACTTCAATTTCATCGCCTGCTTTTAACACATCTCTACACTTAACATTTTTATCCCAAGAGATATCCTGATTGTGTAGAAGACCTTCAATGCCATCAATACGAACAAATGCACCAAAGTCTGTTAAAGATGTAACTGTTCCTGTAATTACGTCGCCCTCTTTGTGATTTTTCATAAACTCATCAAAAGGTTTTGCTAAAAGTCTTTTTAAAGAAACACGAAGCTTATGAGTTTTAGGATTTATCTCAATTACTTCAACGTCAATCTCTTGACCGACTTTTAAGTAATCATTTGGATTTTTTACATTTTTGTCCCAAGAAATTTCTGAAATATGCAAGAAACCTTCAATGTCATTTCCTAAATCAACAAACACGCCGTACGCTTCAATATTTGAAACAGTTACAGTAATTGTGTCGCCCTCATCTAACTCGCTCTCAACCTCTGCCCAAGGATCAGATTGAACTGCTTTGATAGATAGTGAAAGGTGTCTTTTGTCTTTATCGTAAGAGATAGCTTTAACAAGTACTGTATCGCCCTCTTTGTAAAGTTTAGACGGATTTACCGGACCTTTGTAGCTGATTTCGTTGTAATGTACCAAACCATCAACACCGCCAACATCTACAAACATACCGTAGCTAGTGATTTTTTTAATAGTTCCCTCAACAGCTGCATCATCTTCCAAAAGCTTGTCAATAATCTCTTTTTTCTTTTTGCGTTCATCATTGAAAAGTTTACGACGAGACACAACAATAGAATTTTGCTCTTCATCAATCTTAACAACTTGAGCTTTGATTTTGCGACCTACTACTTCATCAGTATCTTTAAAAGCAGCTAGTGAACGAGGCATAAAGAATACAACATCATCTGCTTCTACTACATAACCACCACGATTTTTCTTAGTAATAACACCATCAATAATTATATCTTCGAAGTTTTCTTTGTATTTGTCAATAAAATCTATTGTCTTTTGTTGCTCTAAAACTTTTTTGTATGATATCTTAGGACGTTCATTATAGTATCCTGTAACCATTACTCTGATTTTATCGCCGACATTAAACTTTAATTTACCGTTTTCGCTGATTTCATCTAAGCTAAGAATACCCTCTAATTTATCGCCGACCCCTACTAATGCTCTGTTTTCATCCACTTGGATTTCAACAATTTCACCCTCTACAATGCGACTTGTTTCTTGTTGTTTCTCGCTTGCAGCAAACATCTCTGCAAAATTTTCTTCTTCTTCAAATGATTCGTTATCGAACGCCATTACCTATCCTCTGTTACATAAAAATTTCGTGAGTATATCCAATTATTGATAATTTTTTCATTAATTATGCAAAAACAGAGCTTTAAAAGAAGAAATAATTTATTAAAAAATAATGATTTAATGATTATTTTGGATTGCATTAACAACATTTTGTATAATCCAGTCAGGTGTAGATGCACCTGCACTGATTCCACAAAAACTTTTACCCTTGAACCATGAAAAATCCAAATCATTTTCATCTTCTATGTGATAACTATCTTCACAATTATCATGTGAAATGCTAAAAAGTTGTTTGGTATTTGATGAATTTTTACCGCCGATAATTATCATAATATCAGCTTTTTTAGAGATTTTTCTAACTGCTTCTTGATTTTCAAATGTTGCGTTACAGATAGTATTAAAAACCCTTACTTCTTTATAGCGAGGAATCAAATAGTTCGCAATCTCCATATAATCTTCAACTTTTCTTGTTGTTTGCGCGACTAGAGCTATCTTCTCCTTCAGCTTTAAATCCTCAAGCTCTTTTGGGGAGGTAACTACTCTTGCTCCATAAGTTGCATAGCTCTTAACACCCTTAATCTCGGGATGAGCCTCATCGCCAAAAATAATAATATCATACCCCTGTTCACTCATCTCTTGGCAAATTTGCTGTGGTTTTGTTACATATGGGCATGTTGCATCTACAACATCTACGTTGTTGGCTTTTAGTTCTGCCAACTCATTTTTTGGTATTCCGTGCGTACGGATTACCGCTTTGTCACCTGAAGCAAAACTTCTGTGATCATCAGTCAGGCTTACTTTAAAATCTTTTTCGAGTCTCTCAATCTCTTTGGAATTATGGATAAGAGGTCCGTAGGTTGATGAATTTTTGTTCTCTTCTGCTATTTTAATAGCTCGTTTAACACCAAAACAAAAACCGTAACTCTCAGCAAGTTCTATACGCATATTTATCTCCTTTACAAAGGAAGTAATTCCTTTGTAAATTCCTATCACTAAAGCTACACCTATCGGTGAGAGTAGTTTAAGAAATTTCTATTTTTGTAATTTTTTGTAAAAGTTCAAAAAAGTTTGGAAATGATGTATTTATACAATCAACATCATTCACGCTCACTCCACACTTAAGCCCTGCAATAATAAAACTCATAGCTATTCTATGGTCGCCGTGGCTATCGATTGTAGCCTCTTTCATCTCGCCGCCTTTTACACTGTAACCGTCATGAACTTCATCAACTTCAATACCACAAGCTCTAAGTCCGTTTACAACTGTTGAGATTCTATCGCTCTCTTTTACGCGAAGCTCCTCGGCATTTTTCACAACGCTAACACCATCTGCGCATGCAAAAGCTATCGAGAGAGCAGGAAGCTCATCTATAAGCCAAGATATATTATGCTCAACCGTAATTGCTTTAAGCGGCGCATATTTTACATGTATATTTCCGATTGGCTCATACTTATTATCAGTCGTCTCATATTTTATGTCGGCACCCATTCTCTCTAACGCCTTAAATGCTTCAATACGGGTAGGGTTAAGAGTGACACCTTCTAATACAACATTTGAGTTTGGAGTGATTGCGGCTGCAACTGCGAAGAAAAATGCACTTGATGGGTCTGATGGAACTCTAATTTTTAGCGGAGAGAGCAGCTTTTTCATAGGTTTTATTTTAGTAGTTAAACCATTTACTTCTATCTCAGCACCCATACCTTTTAACATTCTCTCGGTATGGTCGCGGCTAAGTTCAGGTTCGCTGTAGCTGCATTCGCCATCAGCTCTAAGAGCCGCCAAAATCATGGCACTTTTAACCTGTGCCGAAGCGATTTTACTCTCGTAATTAAATGCCTTGAGAGATGCTCCTCTTATGCTCAGCGGAGCCAAGTCGCCATCGTTTCTGCCGTCAAGTTTTGCACCGATATCGCGAAGCGGAGCCGTTACTCTCTTCATAGGACGACGACGAAGATACTCATCTCCGGTTAGTACAAAATGACCCTCTGCCGAGCTTAAAAGCCCGCAAAAAAGTCTTATTCCTGTTCCTGAGTTGCCGCAATCGAGTATTTCGCTGCTCTCTTTTATGCCGTTTGAACTTATCTTAATAATAATGCCGTCATCAACAACGGTTGCGCCAAGGTTTTTTACTATATTTAAAGAGTTTAGAGTATCTTCAGCTCTTAAAAAGTTCTCTATCTCGCTTGTTCCGTCTGCTAACATTGCAAACATTGCACAGCGGTGGGATATTGATTTATCTGGCGCAATCTCAGAGATACGAAGTGAAAACGGTGAGGTTTTTACAACTTTTACACTGTTCATCTGATTCCTATTCCAAGCTCATTTTTAAGTGCATTTAAAATTGCATCCATAGAATTTGTTATATCATCCTCTTCTAATGTCTTTTCAAACGACTGAAGAACAAAACGGATAGAGAGACTCATATTGTCACCCAGAGATGCGTCGCTATATTTATCTACGGGATAAAAGCGTACCAGCTCTTTAGTCGCGGATGAGTCTATTACACTCTTAACATTTTCATAACTCATCTCTTTTGGCATTACAATACTTAAATCTCTAAAAGATGCCTGATATTTTGAAGTCTGTTTTGCTGTTTTTAGACTGCAAGGCAGTTTTTCGAAATCTAGTTCACACATATATGTCACATCTAAATCATAACTCTCTTGGACGTTTGGATGAACACGGAACAACTCTCCCACAACTTCACCGCAAATTAATACTTTAGCAGACGCAAATGGGTGTGAGAGTGCGTGTCTAGTCTCAAACGCACTTAACTCAAATGCTCCTATAATGTCAGAAATCTTCTGCGCAAAAAAAGCAAAATCTACTTTAGCAGGTTTTCCGGAGTTAGATAGACCATCAAGCTCTCTGTCTCCGCAAAAAAGCATTGCCATCTTTAAAGACTCTTCTCTTTGGGAGTTAAATACCGAACCTACTTCAAAAAGCTTTACAGACGAATACCCATTTTTACTGTTATTGGATGCAGCTTTGAGCAAGCCCGTAAGCAGTGTAGGTCTCAGCGTGTCTAGCGTATTTACGATAGGGTTTAGCAACTCTTTACTCTCATCAATAGTCTCAAATCCAAACTCTTCTAAGACTCTCTTTTCATCAAAAACAAAATGAACAGACTCAAAAAAACCGCTATAAGCCGCTTTATGTCTGTATGTTTGTCTCTTTTTGTATCTGTTATAATCATCACCGAGTCTATTGTCTTCTGTGAAAGTGAATGGTTTTGAGGGAATATTGTCAATCCCGACCAAACGAACAATCTCCTCAACAATATCCTGTCTATTGACAATGTCATGTCTAAATTTTGGAACAGAAATTACAAAACTGTCGCCTGATGATTTTGTTGTATTAAAACCTAAATTTTTAAGTATTTTTGTTATCTTTGCTTTGTCTATATTTGCACCGATTATATCATCTATCTCTTTTTTGCTAACGCTTATCATTTTATCTTCATGCGGCTCGCCAAGCTCAATTGTACCGCCAAAAACTGTAGAATCAGAGTATGATTCAACAATACTGATACAATAATCCAGACCTTGATTCAGATCCGGCTCACTGCCCCTTGAACTTCTATAATAGACAGTTCCGGCAGGTATCTTATTTTCTTGCATTTTTTTAGATATGACATCCGGCGGAATATAGGTAGCCTCGATTAAAACGGTACCTTCGCTGTAAGAGACCTTAGAATCATCAGCTTGAATTACTCCGACGATAGAAGCTTTTTTATCTTTTGACATAATTGACGCAAAGCCATTCTCATCTTTGCATAGTGACGCTTTTGCCATAGTCTCATTTTGCCCACAGAAAAAACCAAAACCGTATGCTCTTATAATAACGCCGCTGCTATGAGTTGCATAAAGAATAAGCGACTCTATGTCTGTTTCTCTCTTCTCTTCTATTTGCACAAGTCTAAGCTTTATTACAAACGGCAGATTTAAGTTTTTTAAATCTATTGCTTTATATCTGATATTTACATCCAGATTGTTCTCATGAGATAACGTTAAAATTCGCCCTATTCCGACCCTTTTATCTTCATCCTCTTTTTTGTTTCTCTCTCTGAGAGGCTTATCAAAAGCTGCACTCAAATCTCTTGCAATACCCCTAATACTTAGGCAGTCGCCGCGATTTGCAGTCAACTCTATTTCTATTATGTCATCGCTAAAAATTGGATTTGTAGAAACTTCTTCGCCTATCTTATATTTTCCGATACTGCTGTCTAGTTCAATGATTCCATCCTGAACATCTCCTAAACCAATCTCTTTCGCAGAGCATATCATACCCTCAGACTCTACCCCGCGAAGTTTTACAGGTTTAATAACCATACCATCGGGCATAACAGCACCTAAGGTTGCAACAACAACATCAAGTCCGGCTCTGACATTTGAGGCACCGCAAACTATCTGACGTACGCTTTCTCCGATATCTACTTGACAAATATTTAATTTATCCGCTTCTGGATGTTTTTGGCAATCTACTACTCTGCCGAATACTATTTTCTCAGGAATTTTATAAGTTGAGACGCTGTCTACTTCCAAGCCTATTGAGTTTAGTGTTTTTACTAATTTATCAGTAGATATCGCACTTAAATCTATCCACTCGTTTAACCAACTTTTAGTAACTATCATTGAAACTGCTCCAGCAACTTAATATCTCCCTCAAAGAGTGAACGAAGATCTCCTATTTGATGAATAAGCATCGCAAATCTCTCAACTCCAAGACCAAAAGCATATCCACTGACATTCTCATATTTAACTGCTTCAAAAACATTTGGATCTACAATTCCGCAACCCAAAACTTCAAGCCATCCGGTTTTTGAACAAACTCTGCAGCCGCTACCTTTACAAAATACACAAGAGATATCCACCTCCGCCGAAGGTTCCGTAAAAGGAAAGAAACTAGGTCTAAAACGAACTTCTACGTCGCCGAACATGTACTTAAGAAAATCCTCTAAAATAAACTTTAGGTTTGCAAAAGATACCTTACCCTCTTCGTCAACCAAAAGCCCCTCTACCTGATGAAACATAGGTGTATGAGTAATATCGTAATCTCTTCTAAAAACTGCACCCGGGGCTATCATACGGATTGGCGGTTTTGTGCTCATCATAGTTCTTATCTGAACCGGTGAAGTGTGCGTACGAAGCAGCATTTCGTCTTTGAAGTAAAAAGTATCTTGCATGTCACGCGCAGGATGATATTTTGGTAAGTTTAGAGCTTCAAAATTGTTAAAATCATCCTCTACCATAGTTCCGGTTTTTACTGCAAAATTCATTGAAGAGAAGTACTCTACGATCTTATCCATTGTCTCCATGACGGGATGCAGCGCGCCGCATTCAGGCTTCTGTCCAAACATAGAAACGTCGATTGCCTCTGCCATCATATTTGCTTGCAGTTCTAATGTCTGAAGAGTTATTTTTTTGGCGCTCAACTCATTCATAAGCGCATTTTTGTGTAAATTCAGCTCTTGTGCTATTTTTGATTTCTCTTCGTCTGGGGCTTCTTTCATTCTAGCAAATTCTGCTGCTAAAACACCCTTTTTGCCAAATACAGATATGCGAATCTCTTCGATTCTATCAACACTCTGTGCCCCTTTTATTTCGTCATACCATTCTTTCAATAGACTCACCCATACTAGAGGAAAATACCCTCTTAAATTTTAGGATGATTATAGTCAAAAATAATTTATATACAGCTTCATTTGTCAATTTATATGCTACAATAAATAAAAAAAGAGGCTAATAATGTGTATATTTTGTAAAATTATCAACAAAGAAATACCATCAAATATTATCTTAGAAAATGAGGATTTTCTGGCATTTCACGATATAAATCCAAAAGCTCCCGTTCATGTCTTAGCAATCCCAAAAATACATGTAGATAGTTTCAATGAAGTAACTCCGGAAATTATGAAAAATATGACTAAATTTATACAAGATATTGCAAAAGAGATGAATATTGACAAGAGTGGATACAGGGTTATCACAAATGTCGGTGAAGATGGAGGCCAAGAGGTAAAACACCTCCATTTTCATATATTTGGCGGAGCTAAACTGTCATGGTCGCACTTAAGCGATGCGAACCCAAAGAGTATGATTTAGTAAATTTATTATGATGGGCAGCTCTCTATCTTGCCCATATCTATTTTACTTCCGCCGCCTGATATCATGTTCTCGTTCTCTCTGATTTTAGTGCCATTATGAGTTATGGAGTAACTTATGGCAACACCGTCTCTTATGGTGTTGATTGTTGAGCAGTATGTCTCCAGTGAAGCCATAACCCATCTTGCTGCAACAACATCATCCGCGTCCGAATCAAAACTGTAATCAAGATGAAGAGTGTTAAACTTTTTTGGAAAATCCTCGTTTCTGGTGGCATCTCCACTTATAACAAGATTTGAAACGGTTTTGCCTTGATTTTTAGGAAGCAAAACCATATCCGTAGCGCTGCATGAGATGATTCCAGATAAAAAATACTCCAGCGGAGATATTTGCGGAGCATCGATTATAAAGCTGCTTTTATCTGTTTTTGCCTCAAACTTCATCTCGTTCAAATGTGATACAACTACTTTCAAAATTATTTCTCCAAAAAGTTTTTAAAATAAGAGATCTGTTCTTCTGTTCTTTGCGTAGACGTTCCGCCTGCTGAAGTTCTTGCATTCATAGAGTTTTCAATTGACAAAAATGCCAAAACATCTTCGCCGATTCTGCTATCAATCTCTTGGAGATATTTTAGCTCAATATCGCTCAAATCAATTTTTAGCTCTTCACTTTTTGCTACCGCTTTTCCGGTGATAAAGTGAGCCTCTCTGAAGGGAATATCACACTTTTGAACAAGATAATCTGCCAAATCAGTAGCACTCAGATGCCCCATTTTACAAGCATTACTCATATTGTGAGCCTTAACCTGCATACTCTTAAGAGCCTCTTTTAGTATTTCCAGTGAAATTTCAGCAGTCTCAACCGCATCAAAGACGCCCTCTTTATCTTCCTGCGTATCTTTGTTGTAAGCAAGCGGAAGACCTTTCATAACGGTTAAAAGCCCCATTAAAGAACCATAAACCCGACCTGTTTTACCGCGAAGAAGCTCCGGAACATCCGGATTTTTCTTTTGCGGCATAATTGATGAACCTGTCGAGTACTCATCGCTAAGTTCAATAAATCTAAACTCATAACTAGACCACATAACAAGCTCTTCGCTAAGACGTGAAATATGCATCATCATGGTTGAGATGTTAAACAAAATCTCTAACGCAAAATCTCTGTCACTCACGGTATCGAGACAATTTACGCTCACGCTCTCAAATCCTAAAAGCTCCGCCGTCATATCTCTGTCTATTTTATGCGGTGTTCCTGCAAGTGCCGCGCATCCAAGCGGAGAGACGTTATTTCTCTCATGTGAGCTCTCAAATCTCTCAATATCTCTTTTAAACATCGCTAAATAAGCGCTTAGATGAAAAGCAAAATTAATCGGTTGTGCATGCTGAAGATGCGTCATTCCCGGAACAAGAGTTTTTGTGTGCTTTGAAGCTATAACTAATATCTCATGCATTAAAAGTTTAAGTGCACCCGCTATCTCTAAATTTTTACGAAGAACATAACGGCGAAAATCGACCGCAACTTGGTCGTTTCTGCTTCTTGCCGTATGGAGCTTCTTGCCGGCGTCACCGATAATAGCAGTTAATCGCTTCTCAATCCCCATGTGGAGGTCTTCATCCGATATTTTCCACTCAAACACGCCTGACTCTATCTCCTCTTTTACTTGAGAGAGCCCTTTTGTTATCTGAGATAGTTCATCGGCAGTTAAAATGCCCTGTTTAGCAAGCATTGCAGCATGTGCAATAGAACCTTCAATATCTTCGCGATATAGTTTTCTGTCAAACATAATAGAAGCGTTAAATTGATCTAAAAGGCTTGATGCACTCGCAGAAAAACGACCTGACCACATTTTGTTCATAATAGTTCCCTTGATTTTATTTTATAAAAAGTTATTTAAAAAGTTTGGTATTTTAGCTAAATTAAATGATTTTACAAAGTGAAGATAGTAATTCAAGATAGATTTTTCTATCTTGAAATTATAAAAAAAGAGGGATTAATTACAAGCGGGTACGTTGCCGCTATCGCTCGCATACTCAAATAAAAAATCTTGCAAATGCTTTGAATTTTTACTATAAATTTTGCTTTCGAAATATTCATGGGAATCTTCCACACCCTTTACCTCACTCTCCAGATGAATTTCGGCCAATTTTTGACCTTTATCTTTCATAAGGACACTCCACTCTCTCTTTTTCTTTGTTGCAACAAAAGCTTGCCCAGCCTTATGACATTTAACACATTTTTTTACATATTCACTCTGCCCTTTATACACCGCCGCATCCACAGTCAGTGAGGAAAATATAAATATAGACAAGATGGAAATTAAAAACTTATTCATGCGCAGAATCCCTTATAATAATGGTTTATGTTACATCACTATTTATTATATTAACCTTATAGTCAATAAAAAATATATAAAATTATCACAATTGAAACTTTTCATACAATTTTTCACTTAAATCCCAAACTCCTTTGCTCTTTAGCGACTCTACAACACTTAAAGTACAATCTACATCATCGGGCCATCTTCTGCTGAAATTGTCTAATATATTTTTATTTGTTCCATCAACTGCGACCATTAATCCTGAGATAAAAATATCTCTAAGAGCATCTATATTATTTGTAACTCTCCAAACTAACATGTAGTCATTAAATATATCATTTTTAGCTGCATCCACAAAAACAACAATCCTGATATACATACTTAATTCTACAAGTGCGTCAAAATACTCTTTTACATTTTTTGTTTTGTTTACAGATATTACTGTGATGGGATTATTTGTTCTTCTCATAAATTGATGAAGATTAAGCGCATCTGGAATAATTTTTTTAACTCTTATAAGCAGCTCTTCATCGCCAAGCAGTTCTGGAGCTTCTACCTTATGTGCTGCAGTTGCGTCTATTCCTAGTTTTCCGCCAACTAGCGACTCAGGAGATGAGTGGTCAAGCGCGTCTAAAATCCCCTCTGTTATAAAGAGAGATTTTGGCGTAAATCTATCAAGGATATATGCAGTTACAGCCTCATAGCTATCTAGTTTAGGAGCTTTTTCATCTAAAAATATTGCATGTTTGACAAAGCTCATCTGCCCCGCACCCCAAAAAGCGTGCATAAACTGTTTTGCGTGTCCTTTATAATGCGGCTGCATCTTTGCAAGAATAAGATTATGAAAACCTGCATTTTCAGGCATATGGTAATCAAGCAAATCAGGAGCCGTTGTTTTTAGGAGTGGAAAAAATATCTTTCCGGTAGCCCATCCCATATATTTGTCTTCAAGTGGCGGTTTACCGACAACCGTAGCCAAAAACGTGCGCTCTTTTTTCATTGTGATAGCACTGACTTCCATAACAGGATATGGCTCTTCTAAAGTATAGTAACCTGTATGATCTCCAAACGGTCCCTCAACTCTCATCTCTGCAGTATCCACCCAGCCCTCAATAACATAATCAACATCATGCGGGATATAGAGCGGAGTTGTTAATGATTTTACAAGTTTTGCAGGCTCTTTTTTTATAAGTCCGTACATCAAAAGTTCATTAACACCATAAGGAAGAGGAGCGGTCGCGCACCAAGTGTAAAGCGGGTCTCCACCGATAGCAATGCTGACTGGCATCTTTTTGCCTGCTTTTTGGTACTGGTCAAAAAAATGTGAAGAGTCTTTATGAATCTGCCAGTGCATGCCAAGATGATTTTTGTCATAAACTTGCAGTCTGTACATTCCAAGATTTACCATCTCGCCATCAAGACTCTGAGTATAAACCTGCCCCATAGTTATAAATGGTCCGCCGTCTTGCTCCCAAGTAGTAAGAACAGGGAGTTTATAGAGGTCAACACTGTCTTCTAAATATTTTATCTGCTGACAAGCGCCGACGCCTTTGAGTTTTTTTGGAAATATATTTTTGAGTGAAAAAAGCTCACTTGCCATAGAGAGCTTATTTAAAAAACCCTCAGGAGGTTTCATATGGAGCAGTTTGGTTATCTCATCGGCGACAGACTCTATTGTTCTGCCAAAAAGAAGTTCACATCGTTTATATGAACCAAAAACGTTCATTAACACGCTCTCTTGAAACTTTATGCCATTTTTTTTATCTACAACATTCGTAAAGAGCAGTGCCTTGCCGCCATCTTTTTTCTTTACTTCTGCGTAAGCAAGGTGCGGAATTTCTAAATATATATCAAGTTCTATATCAATAACTCTTAGTTCATCATTTTTTTTAAGTAACTCGATAGTTCTTTTCATAATTATTCTTTGATTTTATTTGATAAATTTTTTATAATCTTTGCGGCATTTCATCTTTAAATGCTATCATTTGTGCACCTTTTAACAACTCCAAAGCGCCTTTGTCTATCATAACCTGAGCCATCTCAAACCCTAAGCCGTCACTCTGTTCAAGATTTCTAACTATTTTCTCTTGCATAATATTTGTACCGTCTGGGAATCCAATCATCGCTCTAAAAGTAACTATACTACCATCTATTACGGCGTTACAAGCAACCGGTGCGGAACATCCTGCTCCGATTTTTGATATAAAATCTCTCTCTATTTTTGTACATGTAAATGTTTTTTCATCTTTAAGGCTTAGTGCTATCTCTCTTACCTTCTCATTTTTGCAAACTATCTCTATTCCAAGAGCCGCCTGCCCCATCGGAGGTATCATCATGTCAAGCGATAATTTTTGGGTATATGGAATATTTTTTAGCAAATCCAATCTATGAAGACCGATGAACGCCAAAATAATCGCATCATATTGACCCTCAGAGAGTTTTCTAAGTCTTGTATTTACATTACCCCTTAAATCTTTTACTCTCAAATCCGGACGGCGATTTAAGAGCTGCATTCTTCTTCTTAAACTTGTAGTGCCTACCACGGCGCCTTGTGGCAACTCCTCAAGGGACTTATATTTGTGTGACAAAAAAACATCACTTTGGTCTTGCCTCTGTGTCACTGCAACCAATTCCAAACCATCAGGAATATATGTAGGAACATCTTTTAAGCTATGAACAGCCAAATCGGCATTTCCTGCTAGCATCTCATCTTCAAGTTCTTTTGTAAAATGACCTTTTCCGCCGATTAGAGCCAGCGGTTTATCTAGAACTTTATCGCCGTTGCTTACGATTTTGTTCAGTTCAACCGTAATCTCCGGATAAGAGGCTTCTATCCTGGCTTTAATGTGATACGCCTGCCAAAGGGCAAGATCTGAAGTTCTCGTTGCTATTGTTAACTTCTTCATCTATTTTGCCTCTTTATATTTACTTTTTGTTTTATCCATATTTCCGTCAAAGAACATTGTAGGAGTTCCGTTAACCATAAGCGCATCAGCAACTTCCAAATCATTTTTAAAATGCTCTACAACCTCTTTTGACATAAGTTCAAACATCTTGATATCTGATTTCATAATTTTGTTAAACTCTTTTAAAATTACCTCATTGTTCTTCTCTTTTGGATCTACATTAACCTTATAGAGGTCAAGAACAACATCTTTTCTACCCTTTAACTCAAGCGCTATAGCGGCTTTTACCAGCTCGACAGCGGCCGGATGAAGCGAATCAAGCGGAAAGTGGTAGTAATAGATGGCAAACTTATTCGGTTCTTTTTTCATATACTCTACTGCTTCTGGAACGAATGTTCTGCAAAACGGACAGAGCGGGTCTGAAAAAATTACCACTTTATGTTTTGCATTAGGATTGCCATAGATTAAATTTTCTTTTTTATAGTACTCATTTTTAAATGGGAGAGAGACTAAATCACTCATGTTTTTACCGCTATCCAAATCAAACAACTCTTTAGTTACAACTTTACCGTCAGAGAACCAAACCATTTTTTGAACAACTTGGCGCTTCTCTTTTTTTAGCATTGCATCCAGTTCAACATAGTACGCATTCCAATCCTTATACCCCTTAACCTCGGTTACATTTGTAACTTTAACGTTTATAGATAGTATGTTCGGGTTTACGCTAAACGTATCTTTTAAAAATTTTTCAACCGCCGCGCTAGAAGCATCCGCTCTTAATAAACTACTTAGTGTAAGTGTTATCGCTAATAATTTCAACATCAATGACATCAATATCCTTTTCTCTGCTGTTTTTTTCATAATCTGTTTTACATTTTGATTTTACATTATAACGATTAACAAACATAGTCGTAAATACGCTAAATTGTAATAAAATACCTACTATATCCGTTAAAAATCCAGGAGCAATAAGCAAAACTGCTCCAAAGATAGTAAAGAGATTTAGGCTCTGAAACTGTTTTAAGTCTATACAGCTGTATGAAACAGCCGTAATATTTTCCCTAAGCGTTGATTTAAAATTCATAAGTATAGCTATGCCAAAAAGAGCGCTTAAAATAATTTCAAAAAATGTTGCCAATCCGCCGATTGCCGATGATATGTTTACGGAAATCAGAACCTCAAAAAATAGATAAACAAGAAAATAGATCATTATTTTACTAATTCCATTATTTTGCTATAAATATTATCCGCGGCTACCGGAATATTCTCTTTTGTTTTTCTATCAAATATTTGAACCAAGCCGCCTTCAAGCTCTTTACCGATGATAATAGTATATGGAAACCCTATAAGCTCGGCATCTTTCATTTTAAAACCGAATCTCTCTTTTGAGTCGTCAAGCATAACGTCCACTTTTGAAGCTTTAAGTCTCTCATAAAGCTCTTCGCCTAAGCTCATCTGTGCGGCGTCTTTGATGTTTGAGACCATAATATTGACTACATACGGCGCAGTTGTTTTTGTCCAGATACAGCCATCTTCGTCATGATTTTGCTCAATAACAGCTGCTACAAGTCTGCTTACACCTATGCCGAATGTTGCCATCTCAAAAGGTTTTGCTCTGCCGTTTTCATCACTGAAATGTGCTTCTAGCGCTGCAGAGTATTTTGTGCCAAGCTGAAAGATATGTCCGACTTCAATCCCCTTTTTAAAGTGAAGTGACGCACCGCATGAGCAGCGTTTATCGATTTTCAACTCTTGAAGCTCGTCATAAGATTTTTGATTCAGCACATCCGTTTGCTCGGCATCAAAAATTGTCTCGATATTTGCACCGTAATCGCATGCCCCGCATACGACAAGCGTGTCTTCGCCGCTGTTTGCCAATACATGGAACTCTTTGCTTCCCTCTCCGCCTATTGCTCCGCTGTCAGCCGCTACTACTCTAAAATCAAGTCCCAGTCTTGTGAAAATCTTTTTATATGTCTCTTCCATAAGATCAAACTCTCTTATCATATCCTCCACAGAAGAGTGAAAAGAGTATCCGTCTTTCATTAGAAATTCACGACCTCGCATAAGCCCATATCTAGGTCTTGCTTCATCACGAAACTTGGTATTTATCTGATAGAGATTTAGAGGCAGGTCTTTATAGCTTGTTGCTCTGTTTTTTACCAACTCTACCATAGCCTCTTCGTTTGTCGGGCTGAGTACGAACTCATTTTCATGCCTGTCTTTTATGCGAAGCATCTCTTTTCCCATAGCCTCAGAACGACCGCTTCTCTCCCATAAGCCGATAGGGGTTACAAAACTAAGCTGCACTTCCAAGCAGCCGGCATTGTCCAGCTCCTCTTTTACTATCGCTCTGATTTTTTCCAATACTATCTTTCCAAGCGGCATAAAATTGTAAAGTCCAGCACCCTGTTGATTGATAAAACCGCCTCTTATTAAAAATTTATGCGACGGCAGAGTTGCATCGGACGGCGCTTCTTTTGCGGTAGGTATAAATGATCTACTTCTTCTCAATTATTTTCCTTCTATAATGTTTAGGGCATGCTCGCACTTGTATTTGTCAGGCATGTCACTCTTATCTTTTTGTATTAAAAACTGCAAAGCGCTTGTTATCATATCTGCTTTTGAATCCTCAGATACGTCGCGCATTTTTGATGTCATTTCATGCAGAAATCTCTTCATGACCTGCTCGCCCATCTTGCGGATTTGAGCCTCATACTCTTTTGGAACATAGCCCTTTTTAACAACTCTATCACACTCTGCAGCTGCCGCATCAAAGGCTTTTTTATATATCTCTTTAATCATAGGCTCGATATTTAGCGTATTTAGCCACTCAAAGAACTCTACCGTGCTTCGTCCTACGATACCGTGAGCTTTTCTTGCACTGTCTTCACGCAGAGAGATATTTTCATCCACAATATTTTTTAAGTCATCAATAACATAGAGATTTATTCGCTCGCCCTTGTGATAGTTTATGTCGCGAGGCATCGCCATATCAAACCAATATCTGTCAAAATCGCACTGCTCAATAATCTCATCCGTAATTATAGGCTCAGAAGCCGATGTAGCCGTAAAAAGAATCTCAAACTCATTTACCGCTTTTGGAAGCTCGCTCATATCTAAAACCTTAGCGCCGCACTCCTGCGACAGTTTTTGAGCTTTTTCTTTTGTTCTGTTCATTATGTAAACATCTGCACCGCTGGATATCAAGTGTTTTGCTGTAATCTCAGACATCTCTCCAACGCCGATAACCAAAGCTTTTTTGCCCTCAACGCTATCAAGAACTGATTTTAGTTTAGCGACGGCAACACTTGCGATTGAGACCGGTTTTGAAGATATATCCGTAGCGTTTCTGACCTTTGCCGCACACTTAAAAGCGTGATGCATGGCACGAGCCAGTTTTTGACCGCAATACCCCTTGTCGTATGAAAATCTAAAGGCATCTTTCAGTTGCCCGGCAATCTGCGTCTCGCCTACAACCATAGAATCAAGCGATGAAGCAACGGAAAAAATATGATGAATAGCGCTGCTGTCGTCATATATATTTGCTCTTCCTTCTAGCTCATCTATGGAGATACCGGATCTTGCAGAGAGCATCTCAAAAATATGCTGTGTAGCTAAAGCCACATCACTGCAGCTGCAAAAAACTTCCATGCGGTTACATGTTGATATCAGAATCGACTCGTTAATCGCCTCGCTAGAGTTTAGCTTTGTCAGACACCCTCTTTTAGAGTTGTCATCTTTGTAAGAGAGCTTCTCTCTGACTTCCATAGTCGAATTTTTATGTGAAAAACTTATGTTTAAATAGTGCATTAGTAACTTCTTTTTATCATAGTTTGTAAAATATTTACGAGTTCAACATCATCTTTCATTACGTTCATTGCCTCATTTGATAATTTTTCTGCCAACTCAAAAGATTTCTCAATTGTTTTATGTTCTTTCATCTTTTCTCTAATCCAAAGAGTCTCTTCTTCATCCAATACTTTTGCGTGCAGAGAGAGTAACTTCTGCTTGTCGTTATCATCTAAAATTCTATAGAGATAAATATACGGCAGCGTACATTTGCCCTCTACAAAATCATTCATTGACGGTTTTCCAAGGGTCTGCGCATCGCTAGTGATATCCAAAATATCATCTATGATTTGAAAGGAGAGTCCAAGATTTCTTCCATATAGCGCATGAGACGTGGCATCTTTGCCCGCCAAAATAGCCGAAGCTTCAGCGGCAGCTTCGATTAAAGTTGCGGTTTTTAGATACAGCATGTCAAGATACTTCTCTTCGTCCACGTTAAACTCACCCGCCATCTTCACATCCATCATCTCACCCTTGCTAAGTGCTGTTACGGAAGATGCAATTACTCTTGCAATATCTCTCTCAAACGCCACAAGCTCTGTAAAAGCTTTTGAGTAGAGTATATCGCCGAGCATTACGGCCGTTTTGCTTCCATCAGTCGCATTTACAGAAGCTACTCCGCGTCTAAGAGTTGCTTCATCGATTACATCGTCGTGAAGTAGACTTGCTCCGTGTATAAGCTCTACTATTGCAGCGAGCAGAGGCGCTTTTTCGTTTAACGGCGCGATTTTTAAAATCAACTTTGCACGAAGCCTTTTTCCTCCTGATAACATCCCAAAAAGACGGCTCACTTCGTCATAGTTTATCTCTTTAATCAGTTTTGCTATTTCGCTCTCAACTCTTTGCATACTCTCACTTCATCTATTTTTTAAAATCTTCTAACACTACTTGCCCTTTGCTATCAAAGAGAATCATCTCAAACACGGCCTCTTTGCTCTCTTGTTTAAACTCTTTGAATTTAACGAGCACATATGCCGCACTGCTATAATCAGCACCCTTTGGCATCAACTCAACTCTAAAACTCTGATTTTCATGTCTCAAATAAAGTACATGTTGTGCAACAATTTTATCATATGACCTAAAGAGAACAAGTCCGCCGTTCTTGTAAAGAGTCCATCTTAATTGAAAAAGTTTTTCTTTGTCAGCGTATTTTACAAGAATTTTCTTTTGCTCATCTTTTTTTAGCACAATTTCTTTGATTTCTCTATAATCACTGGCAAATATGAAACTAAAACCAAGTGATAAAATGGCAATTAGGCGTAAAAAGGTTCTCAATTATTCACTTTGTGATAAAATCGCACCCATCAATTCGATATATAAGCTTTTCGCATGATTCTCAACTTCATCGCCCCTTGAGTGCATAAAGCTTTGAATCTCTCTATCCATATCTTGGCTAAATTTATCTGCCATCATAAGCTCGATTGCTGCGGTTCTGTCTATAAACTTTTGCAACTCATATCTTACAACATCATTGTTTGCATTAAAAATGACATCCATCAATTTGCTCTTAGGCGAGCCCATAAATATATCATCTTCATCTTCAAAAAGTCCGTACATTCCACATCCTGTTTATAATATTATGGCGATTATAACATCACTATTGTAACAATCGCTTAACGCCTGACATTAAGTCATAATTTTATATAATACGAAAATGAAAATATATGACTTTTTAATTATCGGAGCCGGAAGTGCGGGATGTTCTGCGGCTTACTTTTTGCACAAAGATGGCAAAAGCGTGGCTCTGGTTGACAGAGAAGGCATTGCAGGAGGTGCCAGCGGAGCTGCAGGAGCCTTTTTATCACCGCTTCCAGGGCAAAAAAACCTCTACAACTCTCTTGTTAACACCGCCCTTGATTTCTCTTTAAACTTTTACCAAGAGTTGCTCCCCCAAGCGGTGGACAAAAAAGGCGTTCTCAGGGTTGCTAATGATAATTTTGATGAAGATAAACTCTCACAAAACAGCATAAAATATGACTATTTTGACGTTAAAAAACTCCATAGTATCTCAAAAAATTTCAGAGATATTGAAGGCTATTTTTACAAAAATGCGGCAGTAATTGAGCCGATACAAATTTGCTATAAACTAACCGAGGGATGTGATTTTTACAAAATAGATGTAGAGAAGTTGATTTTTGAAAACGATTTTTACATGTTAGAAAATATAAAAGCCAAAAATGTCATTCTGACCCAAGGCGTGAGCAAATCTTTGGTAGAGATTCCATATATGAAAATATCACCTATTTTTGGACTAAGAATCGATGTCAAAACAACTACAAAAGTTCCATTTAATATCCACAAATCCATCTCAATCTCGACAAACAAACAAGATGGAACCATTTCCATCGGCGCAACGCATGAGAGGCACGACAGCCAGATGATGGAGTGCTTGACAACCTGCGACAAGTGCTCTTTTTATGTAAATAGTGATGAAGCGCAGATAAAAACACTTTTAAAGCAAGCAGATGAGCTTATAAAACTTGATGATTTGGAAGTTATAAAGAGCTACAAGGGAGCTAGAGCCACCATAAAAAGCTATTTTCCGGTAATTGGCAAAGCGGTTGAGCACAAAAGCACTCTAAAAAAGTATCCCTCTATTAAAAACGGGACAAAAATCCCGCCTGAGAGTTTGGAGTATTTCCAAAACCTGTATCTCATAAATGCGCTAGGCTCAAGAGGGTTTGTTTTTGGACCATATCTGGCAAAAATACTGACTCAAAATATTCTATACAATGAGCCGATGCCACAAGAGATATCAACTGAAAAGCTTTTTTATAAAATGGCTAGAAAAAGCAAGTTGTAACTACTGTTTTTTACTACATTTATATAATACGGTCGCACTTAGAACACTCTCTTTATTGCTCTGTCTCGGATTTTGGGCAGGTATATCTTTAATCTTTG
Source organism: Sulfurimonas sp. (assembly GCA_041654255.1). Lineage (GTDB taxonomy): Bacteria > Campylobacterota > Campylobacteria > Campylobacterales > Sulfurimonadaceae > Sulfurimonas. The sequence goes on along the minus strand of JBAZDX010000008.1, from coordinate 55,908 downwards.
TTTTCATCTTCTTTGCCGCAGGTTTAGCTTGAGTATCATCATTAAACTTTACGGTAGAAACTTCGCATTCAAGCAGTGTCTCTTTTGAAAAACTATCTGCCTGTGCCTTAGCTTTTTTCAGTAAAACCAATTGCAGCTCTTGCTCAACAGATGCCTCTGTTTTACTGCTGACATTCCACAATAAAGCGCCCTGTGCTATGCGGACACGATTTGAAATAATTTTCTTAATATTTTCATTCAGTGCATTATATTGCTCAACCCTATTAAATTCACAATTAAACTGCAGATGCCCGCTGTATCCAAGAAACTCATTTTTTTGGCTTTTACTGTTATATACTGGAGAGATATTGTATCCGCCGCCATTGCAATATTGCGTTGCGGGGTCAAATTTTTTAACTTCATCAATAATAGCATTAAAATCTGTTTTAATACTGTTTATATTTTTATATTGTTCATCAAATCCGAGCAAACCTTGAAACACATCCGGTGTAAGCAACTGAGAAACCTGTTCTGTAGTAGTAATGCTCATTTGCGCACTTACAAGCATGGGAAGAAGCAACAAACTAATATTTTTTTTCATAAAAAATCCCTTTTTGATAAACAGAATTTAGAGTTATTGAACTATCTGCGTTCCAACTCCGGCAGAGGTAAATAGCTCCAAAAGCATCGAGTGCTCTATTCTTCCGTCAATTATATGAGCTTTTTGGACACCGCCCTCAACCGCTTCAAGACAAGCATCGACTTTTGGCACCATTCCGCCGTGAATCGTTCCATCAGCCTTTAGAGCATCAATCTCATCTTTTGTAAGCGTACTGAAAAGCTCTTTATCTTTGTTTAAAACACCTGCCGTGTCTGTCAAAAATATAATTTTGCTGGCCCCGATAGCCTTTGCAACATATGAAGCGCACAAATCGGCATTGATGTTAAATCCAGGGTGACCCATCTCGCTCCCAGCTGCAATAGGAGCAATTACCGGAATAAATTTCTCAGTTATTAAATTTTCTATAACCTCAGATTTTACGTCAGTAATATTTCCTGTAAGTCCCCATTTTGCAAAGTCTTTTGCTTTTGCAGAGATGAAATGAGCATCTTTTCCGCTAATACCTATCGCTTTCGCACCGTGAGAATTTAAAAGAGAAACTATCTCTTTGTTTATCTCTCCGCTTAAAACCATCTCAACGATTCGCATAACCTCTTTTGAAGTCACACGCTGACCGTCAATGAACTTGGTATCAATTTTGAGCGCATCAAGCATCTCGTTTATCTGTCTGCCGCCGCCATGAACAATAACAGGCTTAATGCCAACAAGATACATAAGCAAAATGTCCTCTGCAAACTTCTCTTTTAACTGCGGTGACTCCTGAGCCGAGCCGCCGTATTTTATAACTATCGTCTTGCCTCTAAACTCTTTTATAAACGGCAGAGCTTCAAGAAGCGTCTGAACCGTTTCAATCTTTTTTTGCATTTTTACCCTCTATATAATTATCTATAATTTTAAAAATACTTTCATTAACTTCTACATGTAAATCCAAAAGTGAGAGCGGTATGTCGAACTCTTGGAGTTTTACAAAATCTTTGTATGTTACCAAAATCGAGTTTGAGCCGTCTCTTTGAAGAATACCCAAAACCTCATTTCTGACAAACGGGTGGTGGTCTTCAAAGTAGTTTTTGCTCACAACCTCAGGCAGATAATCATTTAAGCGCTGCGGTCTGGCTATAGCAGTTACGAGTGACATTTTATCACTTTTATTTTTAAGTTCAACCACTCTTTTAAAATCAATTCCCTCTTTTACGATAACAGCCTCTTTTGTGCTCCACAGCCTCTCTCTAAATGGTCCTGATGGCAGACAAGATGAGTTTTTGCTTTGCACGTCTATAATGATGTCAAGTTTTTTTATGTCGTGTTTTGAATAGGCATCATCCAAAAATAGAATTTTTGCACCAATTTCTTTGGCTTTTAAAACACCTTCGTTTCGGTTTTCACTAACTATTACCTTTGCGCCAGGGAGTTTGTGCGCATAAATCATAGCTTCATCACCGCTTATTTTTACATCGCATAAAATCTTATTGCCATCACTTACAACCACAAGACCACTGCTTTTACGTCCATATCCGCGAAGAATTATCGCCGCATCCTTGTATCTTGAAGCAAGAGCAGTCACAAGAGGCGTTTTACCGCTCCCGCCGACACTTAAATTTCCGATGCTGATAATATTTATGCCGAAATCTCTGCTCTTGAAGCTCTTAAATCTCAGGTGCATGTAAAAACAGTAGAGCCAGCTAAGCGGCAAAAGTAAAATGGAGATTGATTTTTGGATGGGATTTGGGTTGTAGAAGTACTCTTCAACCCAAAAAACGACCTTTTTACGCATTAACGAACAAGTCCGTTAATGCTACGCTAGCCGCTCTGGCACTGAAGCTAGCCGCATAAAGCGGCAGATTGTCTAGCATAAACTTAAACTCTTGTCGAAGCAACTAATTTAATTTTATCTATAACGAACTGCACCTCTTTATCCTGCATGCTCGCATGTATCGGAAGAGACATAACCTGTTGATAAGTCGTAAGCGCGACTGGAAAATTATTTACTTTTAGCGCATATTTATTTTTGTAGTACGATAAAAAGTGAAGCGGTATGTAGTGCAGACCGACCTCAATACCGTGTTTTTTAAGTTCAAGCGCGAAAGAGTCCCTGTTTTTATCCACTTTAATTATGTAGAGAGAGTATGGATGTTCATCGCTATTTGGCTTTGGTATTGTTACGTGAGCGACACCATCAAGAGCCTTGTTATACATTTGCGCTATCTCTTTAATCCTCTTTAGGTTTTTATCCTGTTCTTTAACCTTTGCTCTTATATATGCGGCATCTAATTGGCTCATTGAATAGTCAAATCCGATATCGACAACGTCATAAACATAATCAAGCGAATCTTTGTCTCTTGTCATTCCATGAGAACTTAAAAGCTTAGCACTCTCTATTATCTCCTCGCTGTCTGAGACAATCATACCGCCGTTACAAACATCTTTTTTCAGGTGAGAAGAGAAGTTAAAACATGTAATATCAGCTCCTGTCGAGCCTATCTTTTTACCTTGATATGTTGCACCCAAAGCTTCGCTTGCATCCTCTACGATTTTTACATCATAGATTTTCGCCATGTTGTACAATCTGTTTAGATCCGTACACTGCCCTGCTACGTGAGTGACTATAACAGCTTTTAATTTTTTAGCTTTGTTATCTTCTAGATATGTTTCTAGTTTATCAAGGTTTATATTGTAAGTCTGGGAATCAATATCTATAAAAACAGGCTCCGCATCAAAGTGGCGAACAACCTCCGGAACTTTTGGATGCGCATTTACAGAACAGACTACTTTATCACCGCGTTTTAAGTCCAGTGCCAACATCGCCAAATGAAGCGCAGAAGTCCCGTGCGAAGTAGCAAGCGCATACTCTGAGCCTATATATGAGATAAACTCCTCCTCTAGCTCTTTTACCTGATCAATATCTTCTCCGTCTAAAACGTCACTTACGTTTGAATGCGCTTCTCTGCTGCTCTCATACTTACAAAATTCAACTTTCATTGCTTCTTCCTTATAGTTTTATATCTCTTGGGTAGTTAAAATCGTGGTTTATCGTTCTGGATGTCAGTTTAGCGATAAGAGGCATCTTTCTCTTAAACTGATTGCGAAATATTCGCTCTATTATCATATCGAGCATATCTCTGTCACATCCCATCTCAACTATCTCTTCTTTGCTCAATCTATCTTCAACATAGAGCTTCAAAGCCTTATCAAGCTCTGCGTACGTGTAGCCCAAATCAGCCTCATCGCTCTGCCCGCTCCACAAATCGGCAGAAGGAGCTTTTTTTATAATACTTTTAGTTACGCCCAAATACTCCGCCAACTCGTAAACTTCACTCTTATACAGATCACCTATGGGATTGAGTGCGCTTGAGAGGTCGCCGTAAAGGGTTCCATACCCAAGCATAAGCTCGCTCTTGTTGCTTGTTCCCAAAACCAAAGCTCTCTGTTTTGCGGAAATGTCAAAAATAGTACTCATTCTAAGACGCGCTGAAAGGTTCCCTCTTCTTAGATTGTCCATATCCGGATTTAACTCTTCATAAGCTCTAAGCATCGGTTCAATCGAAGCCGTAATAACATTTAGTCCAAAATCACGGCAAAGCTCATCGGCATCATCAAGAGAACTTTGTGAAGAGTATTGCGATGGCATCTTCACACACAGCAAATTATCTTTAAAGACTCTTTGGGCAAGCAGAGCGACCACGGCAGAATCTATCCCGCCGCTAAGACCTAAAACAACGTTTTGCATACCTGTTTTTCGGACTTCGTCACTTAAGAAATGTTGCAGATACTCTGTAATCTGCTCATACTTTTTCATCGCTAACCTTTAAGGAACTTTAACAAATAAGATTATATCAAAGTTTGGTAACTATGCGTAAAACATTGCTATTTACATCTATTTATATTACTAGGTTACAATTTCTTAAAAAAAGAGAAGTTTTAAGTATGAAAATAAAAGCAAGAGCTATGGGCGAATATCAAACCAACTGTTATATAGTAACCATTAATGGGATGGATTTTATTATAGACCCTGGCATCGGCGCTACTGCATGGGTTGTCCAAAATGTCACAAATCCGGTCGCCATACTAAACACGCACGGCCATTTTGACCATGTCTGGAGCAATGCCGAGCTCCAAGAGAAGCTAAAAGTCCCTCTTTATACGCCAAAGGGCGATGTCATGTTTCTTCAAGGAAGCAGCTGGAGCCCAGATTTGCCGCCTTCAAAGCCGGATATTGAAGTAGAGCCGAATCAAGAGTTTGATTTTAACGGTGTAAAAGTAAAATTTAGCCATTTTCCTGGGCACACGCCCGGATGCTCTGTCATAGAGATAGAAGATGCTATGTTTAGCGGGGATTTTATATTTGAACGCTCTATCGGACGAACGGATTTTCCATACTCTTCACCTGAAGCAATGAGAGAGTCTCTTGATAGATTTAAAAAACTCACGTATGATAAGACCATATACCCGGGACATGGCGGAGCCACAACCATCAAGCAGGAGCAGCAATACAGCGACTACTGGATAGCAAATCTGTAACTGATTTGCTACTCTTCGTTATCTTCTTCGCTGCTTAACTTTAATTTTAAAACATGTCTTTCAGTTACAACCGTTTTAAACTCACCCTCAAAAACTTTGATATCTAAAACATACCCCGTTACATGTATATTTCTTTTTCTGCCCTCTTTATGGCGAACTTTAGCAATAAAATTTACTATATCGCCAAATTTAACAGGAGAAAGAAATTGACAATCACTTGCAACTAAAACAACATTTCTTTCATTTACCGCAGCCATAGCAGCAAAATCAGCAGCACTAAATATAAACCCGCTGTGGATCAAGTATTTAGAATCAACAATCATTTCATGAGTTGTTACTAATTTTAATTGCACATATCCGTTTTCAAGCTTCTCTATCTCTCCGCATAAATCTTGATTTATATTTTCATGGGTTTTTAAAATAACATCATTTTTACTTCTATATTCATCTATCTGCAACTCTTCATCATCATCTAAAATCTCTTCTTTTCTCTCGCTCATCTTTTTTCCTTAGTCAATTTTACATATACTCTAGCAGGTGCCGGATACCCCTCAACTGTTTTACTGCTGTCATGTTCATCCAAAAAATCTTCCAGCGACTGCCCCTCTATCCAAGAAGTTTTTCTCTGCTCGCTGCTCTTTGTTTTAGAAGTTTCCAAAACTTCAAAACTGTCAAATCCAGCTCTTAAACACCAGTTTCTTAAAGCTTTTATAGTCGGTACGAAGTAGATGTTTGGTATCTTAGAGTAGGAAGACTCAGGGCAGAGGCACATCTCATCATCACCCTCAATATAAAAAGTATCCAAAATAACTTCACCCTCTTTATCCAAACCTTTATAGAGTGACTTCAGCATCCCTATCGGGTCGCTTCTATGATAAAGAACGCCAAGACAAAAGATAGTATCAAACTTCTCTTCATAAAACTCCAGATGTTCAACACCCAAAAGCTCATAAACAATACTGCTTTTTACAAAATGGTTTATAAAATCAAATTGTGTTTTATAGAGCGGCGATGGATCAAAACCGATAAGAGACTTCGGAGAATCCTCCTGCATCCTAAAAAGATAATATCCATTGTTACACCCTATATCGGCAACTCTTTTATCTTTTAAATTAAAATGTTTTCGCAAAAAGTTATATTTTATGTTGCTTCTCCACTCAGAGTCTATATATGTGTCAAAAAGCTTGAACGGTCCTTTTCTCCAAGGCATCATCAGTCTGGCAATCTCTTCGACATTTTTTGGAGCACTTCCGCTAACCGTAACTGCATCGCCGAGCTCAACTTCCCAAGAACCCTCTTCCAAGCTCTTCAGAGCCTCTCTAAGCGGAGCTATATTTTTCCAACTGAGCCATTTTTGTCTCTCTAGTTTTAACTCTTGCAGATTCATTTATCAATTCACCTTGTTTAATTACTATAATATGTTAAATTTATTATAATTGTACCCTAAAACACAGAGGACTAAAATGAGAATAGAAAAAAGAGCGACTGTCATATCAACGTCCGTCGCTGCGCTGCTTGTCGTTATAAAAATGACAGTCGGTATTTTAAGCGGTTCAATAGCCGTTTTAGCATCAGCCATAGACTCTCTTCTGGATTTAACAGTATCTCTCTTTAACTACTTTGCTCTTCATAATTCTGAAAAAGATCCGGATGATAAATTCCACCATGGAAGAAGTAAGATAGAACCTCTTGCAGCAGTTATAGAGGGAACCATAATCTCACTGTCGGCACTCTTTATCCTCTACGAAGCGCTTGTTAAGATTGTTCATCCGAGAGAGATGGAATACATGGGTGTATCTATTTTTGTTATGCTCATCTCTATAATAATTACATCTTTGTTAGTTTTATTTTTAAACGGTGTTGCCAAAAAAACAGGCAATATGGTCATAAAAGCCGATGCGCTTCATTACAAAACAGATCTTTTTTCAAACGGCGCAGTTCTTTTGGCGCTTGGGCTTGTATTTTTTACGGGTGAGAATCTAATTGACTCCGTTCTTGGCATCGGTATTGGTATTTACATGATCTATTCTGCTATGCCTATCATCAAAGAGGGTGTTTTAATGCTCCTCGATGCCGCATTATCAGAAGAGGATATACAAAAAATCAAAGATATTATAGAAAATGATGCAACTACTACAAACTATCACCATCTTCAAACCAGAGAGTCGGGCTCGCATATCTTTATCTCTGTTCATGTTGTTTTTAATGTTAGTATATCACTCTATGACGCACATCTTATATCTGACAAATTAGAAGCTAAACTAAAAAAACTTTTTGAAAATAAAAAGGTGCATGTACTTATACATATGGACCCGTACGATGATTCAGAGATTAATGAAGCAGAAGATTTGTATTAAAAATCACATTTAGCTTGCTTCACGTTCTTCTATATGTTGTCTGAATTATTGGTGGCAGTATACTCTAACTTCTGGATTGTCTGAATATGCCAATTGCTCAAATATAGTTTGATTTTTGGAAATATCAGGCAAATTTCTTGTAATACCTTCTAAAAATTAATACCCAATATGAGCCTCGTATCCGTTTATGTTAAGTCGTACTTTGATTGTTTGTGTTTGCATTTTGCAGCTCCTTTATTGATTTAGTGTAATCTTACAGGAGTGTTTTGACAGCTTTATGTCTGGTTTGTAAATTCTCTAATCCTTCCAATAAATGCTTTTTATATTTCGGCTATTTCATGAAATTTTGGTTTATCATTTTTTGCTTCCAACTTCCCAGATAAATCTATACCATCGACTATAAATTTTGTTTTATCTGATTGACACTGAATTTTTAACGCTTCATATTTAGATTTAGACATGGTCATTGGCAAGACTCTTTGTTAATATTGCTTTTAAACTCTATAATACTATTTACTGATGTTTCAATATTATTGTTTTCGCCACACAACATAATTTCTTCTAATTTTTTATTTTTTAAATCTTCAGGTAAATCACTCCCATCTCTATAAAATAATTTAGATGTAAAATTTTCCTCTTTTGTATCATATTTTACATCCAAAGCCAAGTCTTTATTATTGTGCTTTATATCAAAATATAAACAAACATCTCTTACTTCGCTTGTTGAATAGTAGTGAACACTATCATCTTTTAGTTTCAGCATCCTATAGACATAAAAGCTTCTAAGTTCTGCAACTCTTGACCATTCCCAACTTGTTACACTTGTTTTTCCTTTATTTAAATAAATTTCATCATCAGAAACTATTTGAATTTGAAAATTTTTTATGTCATCCAAGATCTGCTGTTTTTAAAATAATAAATATTGTAGTTAACCTTTGTTGTCCATCTATAACATCCCATCTATACTCTTGGTTTTTGCTTTTTTTAACAACGATTGGTTGTAAACAATAAAATCCTTTATTTTTTTCTAATTGGACATCTTTGTCAAATTAGAAAATATCTTCTAACAACTCCACCACTTGTTGTTTTGTCCATCTATAACCTCTTTGATATGATGGAATAAAAAAACTTTCAGGCTTGCCTTCTTCATTGTATAATAATTCATATATCGATTTTAATTTTAATACATCACTCATCCCACACTCTCCCTTAATTTTTTTAAAACTTTCACCATCGCCAGTGTATCGAGCTTGCAGTATTGTAGCAGAGCTTCTCTGTACTGCTCTTTTGTTGCATCATCCATCTTTGAGAGCTTTGCAAATGTCTGCATTGCCTCGCCGCCGTTGTGTACAAGTGACAACTCTTTATACGCCATCTCCATCTCAGGCACAAGTGCAGGAAGTACCTTTTTGATTGAATAACTTCCTTTCATATTTGGAGTATAATAATCTTTCTTTTGAAACGGTGTCATCAAATCTTTTATGTTGTCATGAATGGCAAGAAGCTTTGGCGCGAACTCTTCAAACTGTTCTGCCAGTTTGCGTATCACTCCTTTTTCAAAACCCATGCTATAAGCCAAAACAGTTACATTGGCAGGTATGTCGTTTACCAGTCTTTTTGCTAGTTCATATCGCGGGTCTTTGCCGTCCTCTGCCAAAAACTCGTAATGCTTCAAATCTCCGTTTTTTTCTTCTACATGCAAAGAGTATTGAAACGGTATCTGCATAAAGGGGTTAACGCCCTTCCACTGCGGCACTGCTTGTTGAAATGTCTCAAAGTCAAGATGATAAAGCGGGTAAGTTAAACTATCTACAAACTCTTTTATCGCTTCACGGTTGATGATCTCTCTGTTCTCAAGTTCAGAGTTTATCTGTATCTGCTGTGAGAGCGAAAAACTCGATATATCTGCAATGTCACTAAAATTTACGATGCCCTGTTTGTAGAGAGAAAACTTGGTATCGCTCTTTAGTCTTGAGATGTCAAAAATGCTGTAACTCGCAACATGACTCCAACAGTAACTCATAGCGTCACACTCATAAGGGTTTGTGCAGTGCGTGCCAATGTCAATTTCAGGCATATTTTCGCTATCACTCAACTCTGTTTTAAAAAGCTTTAGGTAGCTTGGGATGTTGTGTTGGCATTCCAAAACTTCATCGCTCACATCTACAACACTAAAGAGTTTTTCGACTTCAAGCTCATCGCCTCTTACATACTTGTTGTTGATGTGGACTACATTTGCGCTCTTGACAGTGTAGCCCAAACCGTTTAAGACATACTGCTGGATGGAGACATCATCAAGATAGACTGGCTTTACCTCAGTTGAGCTTTTGACCTCATATATTTCAAGCGTGCCGTCGCTGTTGATGTGAAGTATGTCAACCATCACAACTATGTCATCATACGCAAATGTCGCCTCGTAGATGTTTGTTGCACTTTCATCTATCCACTTTTTTGTAAGCGCTGTTTTTTCCTCAAAGCTTGTGTTCTCATAAGGCACTTCCTTACCCTCAGGAAAAAGCTGACATGCCAAAGCGCCAACTTCGTTTCCTGTTTCAAATATAGCCTCCACAGAGCCATCAGGCGGAGTCAGAACATCTTTTTTATACTTTTTAAGCCAAAGAGATTTTGTGCATTGAAGTCCTCTTATGTAGAGCGATTTGGATAGTCTCATTTTATTCTCATCTCCAAATAACCCTTTAAATCCTCGTCTATCATCTCCTGTACCCACTCGGGCTCTATGACTCTCATATGTGGCAGCCAATACTTGATGATGGGAAGTATCTCCATCTCATGCGTTATCTTTATGACAAACTCCATTGTTCCGTCTTTGTGGAGCGACTCTATGCTCTGTGTCGGAAGCGGTCTTCTTTGAAAGTACTTTGTGGCAATCTTGTTGGCATAAATCTTAACTTCAAACGGTTCTACATCTTTTTGGAACCATACAGATATGGAGCTATCAAGCAGATTTTCAAGCTTTGCATCAGTCAAAAAAGCCGTATCAGTCGCTTTTACATTGGATATATTTTTTAAGTAGTACTTCTTAAGCACTTCATCTTGGAGTGCAGCCAGATACCAGAACCCCTCAAAATTTACAATTTTTAGGGGCTGAAGTGTTACCTTGAAAATATCATGCCTCTCATCATCATAAGAGCACTCTATCTCTTTTTTTGCTTTTATGGCACCCTCTATAATCTGTATCTCGCCGAACTTGTCGCTGATGTCTTCGATGTTAAGCTTTGCATAGATGGGATTGAAATCTTGATTTTTTATTTTTGAGAGCAGCTTATGGGATTTTAATGCAAACTTGCCGCCTATGCTCTCGGTGATCTTCTCTATGATGTCTAAAACTATCTCATCTTCCAATGACTTGGTTTTCTCAACCCTGTAACCATCTTGCATCTTCCACTTTTTACCCTCTTGTAGTATTGGAAAAGAGACAAGTCGCTCGTTAAAATCTCTCTGCACGGTTCTCTCACTGGTGTTGAACTCTTTTGCGAGGTCTTTGACTGAAAGAGCCTCTCCGTCATTTAGTCTTGAGAGGATATACGAGAGCCTTGTAAGTATCTTGTCGTAGTCGTGTTTGTATGCCATGTTTGCTCTTTGTGTGGAAATTGTTTAAAATAAACTGATTATAACTTTATAATGCTTTGTTGACATCTTTATGTCTGCATCAATGAGAAAAATCTAAAAACTCTCTTTGTCTTTGCAAATCTTGGCTACACTCTTTGATGGTTTTAGCATCTATCCCTATCGCCTGTGCTCTCTCTTGAAATGACTCTAACGCTTTTAAAACTTCTCTAAGCATAGCATCTACTCTGCTTTTTTTGATGCTATGGTTTTGTGCTATAGCGTAAAAATTATCCATAGTAAAATCTAGCCCTTTGCCGTTGATAGTGGTGATGTGCTGCGTAGCCAACCCTTTAGAGTAGGTTATGTCATAGGCGGGGGTGAGTTTCCATTTGCCAAATCTATCCATGATAAAGGAGAAATTTTTTGCATGGTCGTCAAAGTTATAAGCAAGCGCATTAAAGAGCATGCGACGAAAAAGCTGCTCAAGTTCAAGTTGGTTGTTACAAAGCACTCTTGTAAGCGCAAATAGCTGCTCGTACGAACTGCTTTGAGGCACTGAGATGTCTATGTGCATAAGAGCCGATGCGGTAGCGATATGCAACTTCTCATCATTAGAATCTCTGTCAAACCGCTCTATTATAAGGTGATGCTCCCCATTTTCTTCATGCAAGTAAATAGGTGGCACTATAATCCCACACTCTTTTGCCATAAGCATATAAATATACTCAAGTTTTGTAAAATTGAGGCTCTCTTTTTCATAGTAGATTTCATCAAATTTAATAATCGCTCTTTTATATCCATGAGGTATAGCTTTTGTGTTAAATCTTAGCGTTTTAGTTTGGGGGTTGTAGGTGATGAGCATTTTTGGTCTGCCGCCGCCAAGCGGAGAGACGCTATCGATAATGTTCATAAAACTCTCTATGGAGCTTATCTCGTCTTTCTCGTTTAAAATTTTCTTCATGCTCTCATAGGCATTTTTTGCATCCAACACATCTAAAACACTTTGATTTTCTTCATGCTCTTTAGGGCGGTACTCTATGGCTCCCATCCCTCTGTCGCCTATAAATGCCAGTTTGTGCAAAAGTGTAATCTGGTTTTGCTTAAGACCTTTTTTTGAAAAATAAGTATCTATAAAAGCCATGCCATGCTTGTCAGGAAGCGAATCAAAAAACACGCCCGCCAATCCGCCATAAAGATAAAAATTATCTGGGTTTATATAAACACCTGTTGTTTTAGCAAGAGGAAGTTTTAGCGGCGAAATCTCTAAAGAAGATTTTTTAAACGCTGCATCATACTCAAAGTAGATAGCGCCTTGATGGTAGATAAGCGTTCCAATTTTTTGACCATATATAAACGCATCAATCTCTGTAAGTTTAGTTTGCATCTTTTGCCTTTTTTACTCTAAGTTTGCGTTTTTTTGCTTTAGCCTCTCTAATCTCTTCTATTGAAGCAAACTTTTGACTAAAAAGAAGCCCTTGAATGTTGGCGTGCATCCCAAGTGCCACAAGAAGTTTGATGATATTTTCAAACGATGTGTTTTTATTTTTCAAAAACTTTGCATAGGCAGAAGATGAGATGCCCGCTGCATCAAAGAGGTCTTTTTGTCTCAGATCCTGCCTGATACGCTCTTTTTCTATGATTTGTACAAACTCTGAAGCTATCTCATGTGGACTCATAAGCTCTATCATAATATATCCTTTTAGATAAATTAAGCCGTTTAAATATATTTTATCTATTTTAAAAGATAGATTATAGCATATTTATTTTTCTATAGGGCTACATATGGTAATCGTATCACTATATGAGCTATTTAATAATTATTAGTAGCTCATCACATTTTTAATCGCTCTAAATCTATTTTGACGCATCAGCACTGCAAAGAAACACTTCTTTTCACTCTGATATGTTTTCAAATATATTATTTGTTGCACCATTTCGTTTCATTTGTGTTGCAACAACAACTCTTATGTTACTCTCGAGAGCTTTTGTTATAAACTGCATAATTGCATCCTTATCAAACAACTCTAAATAGTCGATACAAATTGTCTCAAACTTTGCTATATCAATTTTATCAAAGGCGGTACAGTATGCAATCTTTTTATCTAAACCTCTTTGCGTAAGTTGTTCTCTTGTAGTTTCATTCGAGATAAACAATGTCGTCTCTGGATAATAGTTTGCATAAGCTATCAATATCTGCGTCTTTCCACTTGCGGGTCTGCCTGATAGTAAAACTACATTTTTAAGTATTTTCTGCATCGATTGTCCTTTTATAGTATTTTTAAATTTTTTTGATACACAACATTTAGATCTAAATAAATAGAGTCTATTCTCAAGATATTTTCCCATGAAATTTGCATGGCACTATAAAGCCACCAAAAGCTTCCGCAGTGAAAATTACCAACAAATCTTGAGTCTAGTTGCTCGTTCCAATCTCTTTGGTTCTTGATGTTATAGTCCGGAACAACACACAAGATATTATCTTCATCTACATCATAATCAATATCACTTTCACTGATATAGCATGTCATAGTAGCTTCTATCTCAAAATCTTGTACCCAATCATCTTGGTCTAATACTCTTATATCCAAGGCGCTTTTTATCTTTTGGCTTTCTTGTCTAATAATATTTTCAAGTTCCAAGAATCTCTGTGCGATAGATTTAATTTTGGCTATTTGCTCATCGCTCAGTTTCCAAAGTTGCAGTGTTTTTTCCGGAGTTGTTAACATGTAAATAAAATCCTTTTCTTCTAATATGTAGAAGTATAAGAAGTGCTTTAGACAGCTTTATGTCTGGTTTACTTTTTTTTGCATTCAATACGCAATGTCATACTTATTTCTTCCGCTAATGCAATTTGGGCTTTTTTGTTAAGTATATATTCTTCTCTATGAAGGTCAAAAAATAGTTTTGTTTTCTCTTCATATATTGTATGCAAACTATCATCGTCTCTCATTTTTTGCAAAAACTCTTCACTAACATTGAAATATTCTGTAATGCTTGTAAATGATTCTTTAGAGAAATACACTAACAGATATAAAACAAAATTTCTATGTTCTATCGCTTCTTTGTCACTTCTACTTCTTAAAGAGATGGGTGTCATACCAAATAGTTTTTTGTATGTTATTAATATTTGTAGCATTGATGCATTTTTACGATAAAAAAGACGTATCTCTTCATCTATATGTTGCAAAAAATATAGATACTTTTTTTTAAACTCATCAGTTTTAAATTCATAATCATAGTATATATAACCCATTTTTCTTCCCTTATCCTTATCTCAAAATCACTGTTTTTTTAAAAATCAACTCTAAAGCATGTTTTGCGCCGTATGGCATGCTAACACCATTGGTACTTTCTATCTCATAATCATTAGGATTTATTCGAATCAAAGTTGCATCAGGAAATTTCTTAACAATCCTCTCTCCTTCTAGCCTAATTGTAGAAATATTTGTGCCAGCCCCTAGTTCAATAACAGCTATTTTTTTTGAAAAATTCTCTTTGAGCCATTTTTTATACCTTTGCTCTTGAGCATCTGTACGGTTCTGCCACCAAGTCCAATCTCCAAACATTAAAATATTTGGACGCATCACTTCGCTGCATCGTGGACACAAAGGGATGCTCAGTGCTTCAAATTTTTGCATATCTATAGCAACTTCGATATATTCAGCACTCTCTATCCCCTTGCAGTGTCCACTGCATTGAACAAAGTGAATGCTTCCATGCACTTCAACAATCTTTTTTTCATCAAAGCCTGCCTTTTGAAATTGTCCATCAACATTGGAAGTATTGATAAAATAGTTTTGATTTTTAGCTTGAACCAGTTCTTGCAATATCGCAAATCCAATATGAGGATTCGTATCGCGGTAGAGATGCAACCTATGTCCGTAAAATGCCCATGCTAGCTTTGGGTCACTCTTAAACCAGCTGGGGTTTGCCATCTGAGAAAAACTAATTCCTAGCTCTCTAGCAGCAGGATATGCCCTCCAAAAGCCCTCTTTTCCTCTAAAATCAGGCAAGCCGCTATCCACACCCATTCCGGCACCAGCAGTGATGAGAATAGCATCTGCTGCGTCAATGATTTTTTTTGCTTCTTCTATCATCTCTATCTTCCTCTCTTTTATCGCTGTAGCTCTCTGTTTTCAAGCATCTCTTGAAGTGTGCAGTGTTTAAGCATAAAATCTTTTAGCTCTCGCATAATGATTTGAATTTTTTGTATATTTTGCTGTGCAAGCTTCTCTATCTCTTTGCGTTTTTCTAAGCTTGAGATATCATAAACAATGAAGACAGGCTCTTGGTGTATCGCTCTACTATCCCACTCCTTTCTCTCTAGCGGTTTTGCCCATAGCAAATAACTTACTTTTAACATATCGTTCTCTATTTTACCGGAACAATATGTTTTAGAAAAAAGCTCTTGCCACTGGTTTTTACATCCAAAAAATTCTTCCAAATTTCCTCCATAACTAATTGAGATAAATGAATTATGATAACTCTGTGCTATTTTTAAAAACTTTATCATCACTTTTGTAAGGTAGCTGAAATCTTCATTAGTAAAATATTCCCACTTCTCTTTTGGCGACGAAAAGCTCTTCGTTCCCTCACACAGAACTTCATAATTATGAGGAAAATAGTGTTTTAACGAAAGTTTCATAGCACCATAGATAGACTCAATAACAAGATACAAATCATAACCTGCACGGCACATGTACTTGTTTTGATATAGATATCCTGCCTTTCTTGTTTGCTTTGTCTGCTCAAGACCTTCATGTAAAATAGTCTCTACTATAAATACGATTTCATCAAATAACATATGCGCCCTTTGTTTTGATATAGGTAGTATAAAATATTTCATTGACAGCTTTATGTCTGGTTTTGGTGGAAAAATTTTGGATACTTAGGATGTTGCCAAATCCATTACTGCTTCTTTTTCATTGATACCTCTGAGCTGATTAATTTAAGCTATTTTTAACGAGGTGAACAAACGGTCTCAAAAAGATTATTAAGTTTATTTCTAAATATGTCTTTTTTATTTATACTTACATTAACTATGCCCAATTCAAACTTTATACCAAATAGCGTCATTTCTTTGATAGTATTAAAAATTTCAAAGTTGTTGTTTTCAATAAATGAAAAATCTATTCCTTCTATAGATATTAATTGAGGCTTAAATTTTCTACAATATAGTTTTAGATTATCAAGCGGTTTATTATCTATGAAACTTATATCAAAATCATTAGAAAAGCTTTTAACACTTTCTGCTAAGTTTTTAAAATCACTGTCGTCAAATTTCTTTTTTAAATACTTTTCAATATTCAATTTATCCAGCGACATAGAGTATAGTTCTTGAAGTCTATCGTCAGAAAAGTTGTAACTAAATAGCAAAAAGTTGTCCATACCTTGGTCGATGTATGGCAATGATATATTATTTAAAAAAATCATATCAACACTATTTTCAGATAGGTAAATATTAAGATTTTTGCTTTTATAAAACAAACTATCTAGATTATCTGCGCCAGGTTGTTGATTATATATTATTGCATCAAATATTTTTTGTGCATTTTCAAGTGAAACAGTGCTTCTTATAGATTTAACATCTATAGACATCAAAACAGCTCTATGTAACACCTCTTTAGTGCTTACTCCTAGCTCATCCGCTATATCTTTTATTTTAACTTTATTCATTTTTGACTCCTAAGTTTATTTAGAAGTATAATAGTTTATATGGACAGCTTTATGTCTGGTTAAGTTTACTCAAATTTCTATAATATGATGAAGAGGAACTGTTTTTGTCTTATCAACCCCAGGATTATAGATAATGGTATTTTTTATCCAGTCTGTAGTTGCTTGTGGGTAATGCATATGTCCGCATAAAAGTACTTTTGGTCTTAATATCTCTTTTTGAAGTAGTCTTGCTATCTCTTTGTCTCCCCAATCGGCTTTTGTTGTGCAGTGCAAAGCAGTTTTTGACAATGCCGGTGGCAAATGACACAAAATAACTTCACATTCATCAAAATCTATAAAATCAGGCGCTATATAAGGTACACATCCAAACTTAATGCCATTTATGGTTTTGATAGTATTGTCACTATAAACATTTGAGATTTTTGATAGCCAATCTTCATTATCAAGCTCCTCTATGTCGTGATTCCCACTGCACACAAAAAGAGGTTTTTGAAAATTTTTCATCCACTCTGTTATCCACGCTATTTGCTCACCTAAAATTTCTTCTTTTAAGCTTTCCAAAAAATCACCGGTAATACAAAAAATATCATAGCTGTTTTGTTGAGTAGCTATCCAATCAAACCAATGTTTATTGAAATGTAAATCAGTAGTGTGGAGTATTTTCATTTATATTTATTTAGCCTTTCTTCAAAATATTTATACCAAACTTTAATATTAGTTACTCCTCATCACTTATAGTTTTTTATTTAAACAGAGGAAATCCATTGTTAATATCTTCCGCTATCTCTTTATAATAATCTCGTTCTAGTTTTCTAAATTGATGACTGAGCGGATGGAGTGTTCTATAACATTTTATGCCATCATATTCAAAAATCCACAATTGTTTTGGTTCACAAACCTTTGACTTTTGAAAATTATTATCAAATGTATTTTTTATTGCATCGTCATACTTTTTTAAATTTGTAGAGGTCGCTGTTACAAAAATTATAATATCAGGTTTTAAAATTTCTATCTCCTGCAAAAGAATATTTTTTGAATATTCTTTTACTTTTTGGTTATGAATTGAGTTTTTTGCATAGCCTTTGCCTCCATCGTCCATTTTTAAAAGATTTGTCCAAAGGACTGAAGCCCCGATTATATTCTCTCGAAAGTATTTATATTTAGAAAAAAATGCATTATTTTTCCAATCCTCTCCTATATACTCTTTTGGTTTTCCAAGAGGATCTTTTGACTGCGTTACAGACCCTCCTTCAAATTCAGCAGTATATCTTTGTTTTAAAATATCAATTGAGTCATCATAATCAATAAAATGCTTTAATTTGCCCCACCAAATATTAGTTTCTTTACCAATATATAAAACCTTTTTGTTTGCCGTAGCATATGTTTGTGGCACATTAATTAAGAATGGAGCAGAAAGCACACTAGTATCGTCTCCAAATTCTTTATTTAGCTTTTCTTTATTTAGTACATTTACATACAGTTCATCAAGACTGTTTTGCAAAATAATTTCTTTTTTTGCTTGCATTTATAGAGTTCCTTAAAGTTTATTTTTTATTATATCTAATATGTACTATTGCATTTTATTTTTTGCTTGTATAGGTGACATACCAAAAATAAATCGTTTTGCTAATATATTATTTTTAACGGCTATATAGATAATATCTTTGTCAACCCGTAATATTTTACTTGCATATTGTAAAGCCAGACCATTGTTTTTGACAGCTTTTAGTACTACTTCTTTATCCACTTTCAATGCTTCGCTAGCGTATTGTAAAGCTAAGCCATTATTAGATATAGCTGCCAATACTATTTCCTTGTCAGCTCTTATGTACTCGCTTGCGTATTCTAAAGAGCAAGCGTCGTTTGTGACGGCCATGAGCACAAATGCTTTATCATCTTTCAACTCTTTGCTAGCAGTATATATATCAGTGCCACTATTTTTAGCTGATTCGAGCATAGCCTCTGCATCGTTTAAATCTTCTATGGACCCACTACTTAGAAACTCTACACCAATCCCAATTGTTTCACTTACTTTAAAAATAAACTCTTGATCAAGCAACAATGCTATACTTGCGTGCGTTAAAGAGTATATGTCGTTTTGTACTGCTTCAAAGACAATCTCTTTATTAGCCTTTAATCTATCGCTGGCATATTCCAAAGCGCTGCCATCTTTCTTAACGGCTTCAAATACAATTTCCATATCATCTCTTAATGCATCACTGGCATATTCTAAAGCGCAAGCATTACTTTTGACAGCTTCCAACACGACATCTTTATCAGCTCTCAACTTTTCACAAGCTACACCTAACGATTGAGAATACTTTACATATGAACCTGTGACGCTTGAACAGGATGCTTTATCTAAGCAGTAGTAGGAACTAATAGTATTTTTTACCGCCTCTAGAACTATTTCCTTATCAGATAAAAATTTTTTGTGAGCAAACAGTAAAGCGTTACCATTTTCTTTAACTGCTTCAAGTACAATCTCTCTATCCATTTTTGATTTTTTAAGAGTGTATTCTAAAATCAAACCATTTGTTCTTACTGCTTTAAGCACAAATTGTCTATCTCTTTTTAACACTCTATTTATCCACCGAAAACAAGAAGAAGAATATTTCATAACTTCAAGCAAGAACTCTTTATCGGCTTTTAATTCCGCGCCTGCATATTCAAATACCCAACTATATTTTTTGCAAGCGTAAAACATAAAATCTTTGTCTGTTAGATATCGTTCATCACCTTCTTCTGTTATAAACGGATTGTTAATAATCTCGTTTAATATATCTTCTTCATTCATCTTTTAAGACTTCATCATTCTATAAAATGTTCCCGATGTTAATTTAAAAGTATCTTTAACACCTCTGCCTTTAGCATCACTAAGTAAAGAATCGTTATTAAAAATAACAAGAGTATCTGAATATTCTTTTATTTTTATCATTGAATTATTTGCTACAGCCATTCGTTTCTTTCCTTCAAAACTAAAGGGAATGGTTACAAACGCTATAACTTTTTTATTCAAGGTTTTTAAGTGCTCTACAATTTCTGGAGTGACTCCACTTCCAATTCCACCTCCCAGCGACGATATGACATAAACTGTCTCCATGGATTTGGTCAGTTCGTTAAGTTTGTTTTTTATGTCATTATTTACTAGACTTTTTCCATATTCCGCGTTACCTCCACAACCTAGCCCTGATTTTTCTTTCCAACCCAACATAATCTGATGTTTAGACTTTTTTTGATTAAGTAAGTCATAGTCACTGCTAAGATAGATGGGTATATGTGTATTATCTAGTTTTAATATCTCTTTTACAATGTTAGTGCCTCCTCCACCAATTCCAATAATACATAACTTATCCATTGTTGGTGAATTTATGTGCTTAACTTGCTTGGCTTCTTTAGCATTTGCACTTATGCCAAACAGTCCATATATTGCAACAACAAATTTAAAAAAGTTTCTTCTTTCCATAAACTATCCTTTATATTTTAATGATAGTCTACTTCATACATGCGACAACTTTATGTCTTGTTTTACTGTCCATCTTACAAAAACCCCATCTTCTTCCCAACCGTATTTTTAACGGCAACCTCCTCTTTAAGTCTCTCTACAAAACTTCCCACATCTTTTATGGGTCTAAATCTGTTTTGACGCATCACCGCCGCAAAATCACCTGGAGTGAGATAACTCAAATAACCTATTTGGCTTTGAAAACTCATGTGAGGTTTAGCAAGTCCCAGTTCTTTTGCATAAGAGCAGAACATCTCCCATGCCTGTTTTGGTTGCAGGTACCCAAACTCAAGTTTTAGGTCAAAGCGTCTTAGGCTAGCACGGTCGAGATTGTCCATCAGGTTTGTCGTGGCAATAAACACCCCATCAAAGTTTTCCATCTGTACAAGCATCTCATTAACCTGCGTTATCTCCCAACTTGCTTTTGCACTCTCTCTATCGGCTAAAAAAGTATCTACTTCATCAAAAACAAGCACTGCTTTTTCATCTTTTGCCTCTTGAAACGCTCTTGCTATATTTTGCTCAGTTTGACCCACCCATTTAGAGATCAAGTCACTACCTTTTTTTAAAAGAATAGGCTGCTCAATTACCTCTGCTATATATTTGCCAAATGCACTCTTACCTGTTCCCGCAGGTCCATAAAGACATAGACGCGCATTTTTGTTCTCTTTTATGCCAGATGCCAGTGCATTTAGGTCTGTAGTAGTGTTAATAAATGCAGGATTGTAGTTACTTGGAAGCAATACACCGCTGTTTTTATTGATCTCACTATATCCTTGCGCTTTTAGCGTGTTGTTAAGCAGGTGCGTAAATGCTTCCGCTTGATTAGCATTTTGTAAACTGCCCACTACCTTTGTCGCGCTTGAGATGACCGCAGGAGAGATATTTTCATTTGCCGCCAGCATCTGGAGTGTTTTTTCATCCAACATATTTTCGCTATATTTTTTAATAATCTCAACTCTTGTTTTTTTAGGAGGGATGGGAACCTCTATGCTCATATCAAAGCGCCTAACAATAGCGCTGTCTACGCTCTCAACGTTGTTTGTAATCCAAATCGTAGGGATAGTGTTAGATTCTAATATACGGTTTATCCACGCTTTGTCTTTTTGTCTTTGACGCGGTGCAAAAAAAGAGCCACCACTACTCTCAAAAATATCTTCAGCTTCATCATACATGAGTAATGTATTCTCATTACTCAAGAGTGCTTGCACGCTTTTATAGGCTTTTAAACGCTGATTTCCATCAATAGACTCTTCTTCACTGTTTGTATAGCTAACTTCATAGATTTTTGCTTGAAGTTTTTGTGCCCAATTTTAGAGTTCGTTTGACATACTCAAAGTTGCCTTTTTCATCCAGAAACTCTCTATATCCATGTGTTTTCACAATAATACGCAGTATCCACAACGAAGCCTTATCAACTAACTCCGCGTCAATGAAGTCGGTTGGTTTATAATTTGTAGTAAAAGAGGATGTTTGTTTTGGCATTGTAAGCTCCTATAAAATAGTTATAGGAGAAGTATAGAGAAGAGTTTTGACAGCTTTATGTCTGGTTTTTATTACTTCGCAAACTCCACTGCCCTGCTCTCGCGGATTACGTTTACTTTTATTTCACCTGGATATTGAACTTTCTCCTCTATCTCTTTGGCTATCTCTTTAGCCATCAAAATAGATTCATCGTCATTTACAAGAGAAGCGTTTACGATTACTCTGACCTCCCGACCTGCATTAATCGCATAAGCCTGTTTAACGCCCGTATGCTCAGACGCTATCTCTTCTATTGCAGTAACTCTTTTCAAAAAGCTCTCTAACACTTCGCGTCTGGCACCAGGCCTTGCAGCTGAGAGCGCATCTGCGGCACAAACTGCACCGCACTCTATAGAGTTAATCTCCTCGTGCCCGTGATGAGCATAGATAGCATTTATAACCACACTATGTTCATTATAACGGTTACAGATTTGTACGCCCAAGTCGACGTGGCTTCCCTCATGTTCATGAGTAAGTGCCTTGCCAATATCATGCAGTAGCCCTGCTCTCTTTGCAAGCCTAGCATCTCCACCCATCTCAGCAGCCATAATTCCAGCCAGATGTGCAACTTCAAGAGTATGCGCGAGAGCGTTTTGCCCATAGCTTGCACGGTAGCGAAGCTTGCCAATGAGCTTTATAAGTTCTGGATGCATAATGCCGATATCAAGGTTTATTACTATATCTTCGCCCTCAGTCAAAATGCTAGCTTCAAACTCTTCGCAAACTTTGCCGTAAATCTCTTCAATGCGCGCAGGCTGAATACGACCGTCTTGTATCAGCAGCTCTAAAGTTTTTGTTGCAATTGCACGCCTGTAAAGATTGAAACTGCTTACCAAAATTGTATTTGGAGTGTCATCAATTATAATATCCACACCCAAAAGATTCTCAAGGGTTTTAATATTTCTACCCTCTTTGCCAATTATGCGACCTTTTAATTCATCATCAAAGAGATGAACCAAATTTGTAAGTCGCTCCGCGGCAAACTCTCCGGCAAAACGGCTTGTTGCCTGAGCCAAGATGTAGTTTGCCTTTTTCTTAGCTTCTACCTTCGCCTCGTTTTCATAACGTCTGACGACATGTGCTATCTCAGCGCGCGACTTTTCCTCTACTTTTTCAAGCAAAACAGTCTTAGCCTCATCTTTTGTCATACCTGCATAATGCTCAATAGCATTTAGTGCTTCATCTATCTTCTCTTCATATCTTTTTTTCAGTGAGTTTAGAGATTTTTCATTTCTTTTTAAATCAACTTGTCTAGCTTTTAAAGTAGCTACTTCATCTTGAAGTCTTCTATCTTCATTTTGTTTATAGCGTTTAAAGCTCTGCTCTTTTTTTATAATATCGTCTTCTCTTTGACTAAGGTCTGCTTTAGCTCTCTCTTTTGCATTTTCATACAACTTTGTAGCTTCTAGCTCTATCTCTTGAGATTTAATATTAGCTTTATACAAAAGCATCTGTGCTTCATTTTCAATTGCACCGGCTTGAGCTTTAGCTTTTTCGACATATATATCAAAATTAGCATTAGTTATTTTTTTAGAGATGAAAAATCCAACAAGCCCACTAACGGAGGCTATGGAGCCGCCGATTAGTATCTCGTTTAACATCCTATTTCCTGTTTATAGCCATATTTTTATTTTGCACTTTAACGTGCGGCGTAATTATCAAATCACATGTAATGTCATAATCATCACAAATGAGCTCTTTTGTATAACAAAATTCTGATTGTATAAAAATCGTGTACGGTCTCTTTTTTAACTTTGCAAAGAAACGATCATACATCCCTTTTCCAAAACCAACTCTTTGTAAATTTCCATCTACACCGACAACTGGTACTATGGCCACATCTATTTTTTTAATTTTTCTTAAACTGTTTCCCGCTTCATAAATACCAAATTTTTTTTTCTTAAGCGGTAACCTAAATGGTACCATCTTAAAACTTTCGCCTTCCATAAACGGCACAAAAATTTCATATTTTTTTCTCAAAATTTGTATTGATTTTGCCGTATTTGCCTCAAAAGGCAGAGATGTGTAAAAAAGTATTTTTAAATTTTTAAATTTTTTCAGCTCTTTTATCAGCACTTGATTTATCTTTGCATTTTTATATATGCGGTTATGTTTCGGGCTATTTTTTATTTTATCCAAACAATTTTGTCTAAAAATTGATTTTGTAAGAGGCATATAAAATCTTTGTGGCTATAATTTCGATAATTTTACTCCAAAAACAGAAAACAAGGTAAGCAAATGTTTAAAAAGTCTATTTTTCTTCTATCTATACTCTTAACACTTCTATTTCAAGGTTGTTCCGATAAATCAAACGGTAATGATATGATATCAACAGATGAGTACAAATTGAGTGCTCTTGACAAAAAAGAGTATATCGTAAAAAAAGTTGCCAATGGTTTTATGCTTGAGGGTGCGGAGGATAAAGTAGTAATTTTTGATATTTTTGCAACTTGGTGTCCTCCTTGTCGTGCTGCGGCACCGCATCTAAGCTCCCTCAAAGAGAAATACAAAGATAAACTTATTATTATTGGTATAACAATTGAAGAGAATATCTTAGATGAAAAACTTAAAGAGTTTGCAACTACATACGGTGCCAAATATATCTTAGTAAACTCAGAACAAAATCGCCGTCTAAGCAGTGCGATTGTAAAAGAGTTGAAACTCGGAGAGAGATTCCCTATTCCTACTATGGCAATGTACAAAAACGGAAAATTAATCAACCATTACGTCGGCGCAACGGAAGAAGAGTTTATAGATAGTGATATTAGAAATGCTTTAGGCAACTAATGTTTGGATTCATAAAAAAATCTCTCAGCAAAACTGCTGAGGCCATAAAATCAGTAGTTCCAAAAAGGAAAATATCATTTTCAAAAGATGAAATTGAAACTATTCTACTAGAAGCTGATGTCGAGTATGCACTTGTTGAGATAATTTTAAACGAGATATACCAAAGCAAAGTAACCCGCGATATTCTTCGCTCAAAGCTGCTCGCTACACTTGCTGATAGTACATACAAAGAGCCTGAGTTTACGGCTCCGTTTGTTGAGCTGATAGTCGGAGTCAACGGTGCAGGAAAAACAACTACAATCTCAAAACTTGCAGCCCGCTATAAAAATGATGGCAAAAAGGTTATTCTTGGCGCAGGAGACACTTTTCGCGCAGCTGCAATAGAGCAGCTGACCCTTTGGGCAAAAAAACTAGATATTCCGATAATAGCTTCAAAACAGGGACATGACAGCTCTGCTGTTGCCTACGATACAATTGATTCTGCAAAATCAAAAGGTTTTGACAACGTTATTATTGATACGGCAGGAAGACTTCATACCCAAACAAATCTGGCGAATGAGCTTAAAAAAATTCATAGAATTTGTGGCAAAGCTCACAGCGGCGCACCTCATAGAACCATACTAATCATAGATGGAACGCAAGGCAACTCTGCCATAGCTCAAGCAAAAGCCTTTAATGAGATGATAGGAATCGACGGCATTATCATCACTAAGCTAGACGGAACAGCAAAAGGCGGCAGTATTTTCAGTATCGCTTATGCGCTCAGACTGCCTATACTTTATGTGGGGACAGGCGAACAGCCTGAAAATCTGACACCGTTTGACAAATATGAGTTTGTTGATGGCTTGCTCGACGCTATTTATGTTGAAGAAGAGAGCTAGGATTAAGTTCTAAAAGTCTCCAACTTCGCGTGCAACTCATCCGTCATTGAGTTTAGATGCTCTGCCGCCGCAGCAATCTCTTCAACGTTTCTTGCATTTTTAGAAGATATCTCATTTATCTGAGTAACTTGAGAGACAATAAACTCAACATCTCTTCCCGTCTTCTCAAAGTCACTTACAGTTTTGTCACTTGCTTTTACAGCATCTTTTACGATAGTGACACTCTCGTTTATTTTTCTCTCAACGTCTGTTGCGCTCTCTGATAACTCCTGAATCTCCTCCGAGTTAGAGTTCATCTGTGTGCTTACCTCTATAATAGATTGAACTATGACATTGATAGTAGCATTTATCTCTGTTAAGCTTCTTTGCGTTCTCTCTGCAAGTTTTCTTACTTCATCTGCAACAACGGCAAATCCTCTTCCGTGTTCACCGGCACGAGCAGCTTCTATGGCAGCGTTAAGTGCAAGCAGGTTTGTCTGGTCTGCAATGTCTGAGATAATCTCTAACACATTTTTAACCTCGTTTGCTTCTTGAGAGAGTGTCTGCATTCTTTGTGAGAGTTCAATCTCAAGCTCTGCAGAGCTTTGAACTTTGTGTGTCAACTTAACTATCTCATCTCTTGCAAGGTCAAGGTTATCATTTGCTCTGATAATATCTTTTTTGCTCTCCCCGGCATCATAAATAGCATTTTTTATTTCATCTTTGATGCTGTTTGCTTTTTTGGTAGCTTCATCAATAACAACAACAGACTTCTCAACATTCTCTCCGACACCCATGGCTGTTGTTGAGAGCTCATGTGATATGGAAGCGTTTTCGCTTGAGGACTGTTTGGAGGTCTCTATCAAATCTTTTAATGCTTTTATTAAATCATTGAAGCTTTTAGCCATTTGTGAGAGTTCAAGCGGAGCGTTTTCATCTACGCTTAATGTTAGATTTTTATTGTTTCCTATATTTGTTAGCGTCTCTTTGAAACGCTCGATTGGTTTAATAAGGCTTCTGTTTACTAAGAAAATAGCAATAGCAACAATAATAACAAGCAGAATTAGAGAGTCAATAATAAGAGTATTTCTGATACTGTTTGGAACTTTAAGAACCTCTGCTTCATCTATCTCTGAGAGTATCGCCCACTTAAAATCTTCACCGACATTGACCGTAGAAAAAGAGGAGAGTACAGGATTGCCGTTGTAATCAATTACTATTTTAGTCTCACTTTTGCCCGCCAACGCATCACGAGACGCCTCAGTGTCAACAGAACCTGTCGTAGGATTTGCAAAAGAGGCTTGAAGAGAGTGACCTTTTGGATCAAGATAACTATCGCTTCTCATTAATTTGTCGCCGCCTACAAGATAATCCTCTTGGGACTCTCCGTAACCGCCTCTGTACTGCATAATTTTTTTAATCAACGTGTTATCTATTTTAAATACTAGCACGCCTTTTATCTCTGCAGCTACAATGATAGGCGTTCCAATAAAAATGGATGGAGCGTTACTATCTGCCACATACGGTTTCATATCAACGAATGTTGGTCTTTTGTTTTGGAGAGTTTTTCTATAAATTTCACCAAGCCCGCTATCTTTTAATGAACCATATGTAAGATTTGTGCCGTAATCAGATTTTTTTGCCGCACTGTACATAACATGTCCATGCTTTGCAGAAATAACATATATATCGCTGTATCCATACTCTTTTAAATATTTTTGAAAATAGACCTCATGCGGAAGCCTCATCTCTTTTGCGGAGGACTCTTTTACCGGAAACGGCTCGCTCTCGCCAACTTCAAGTTCATCATAAAGACTAAGCATATCCCACGTAATGCTTTGAAGATTGTCACTGTTTGCCAAGACATCAATGTCCACAACACACTTTTTAAACAAACCTTCTATCTGATTTTTTTTCATATCTCTAATTGTAGTTAAGTTAGCATAACCATTACTCATTAAAGCATCTCTGCTTTTTGAGCTTGATATATAAGTGGCTATTATCGCAAGCAGCGTTAGAGATATTGTTGTAAGAATAAGAATTTGTGTTTTTATGGAGATTTTTTTCATCCATATAGTCCTAGTTATTTTTTTATTGCCAAATTGTATACGTCAATTATTACTTGACTATTACATATTGCTAAATGTAAAAAAAACTAAACCAACTCAGCAAGAAGAATAGAAGATATAACTATATTGGTTGTTATTATCGCCAACCATATAAAAGAGAGTGTGTAAACTACCTGCGGAGTCTCTAGTCTTGTTATTAAACTATTCATTTTTATTACCTTCTGTTATTTTGTTGTTGAATTGTATATCTCAATTATTACAAAATCATTACATTACATATGTCAATTTGCCATATTTTAAACATCTCAGATTCTATAAGTGTATAATTCTTCAAATCCTCCTAAAAGGCTAAAAATATGTCCAAAAAAAAGATTCTTTTTGAGTGTCAGCACTGTGGTTTAACAACTCCAAGATGGATGGGAAAATGCACAAATTGCGGAGCGTGGGACTCTTTTGTAGAACTCAGCGAACATCAGCAAGAGGTTGTAAAGCAGACAAAGTCAACATCCGGTTCATCCGCAAAAGCGCTAAGTATAAATGACATAAAAGAGGAAGAGGTATTTAGATTTAGCTCAGGAAGCAAAGAGTTAGACACTGTACTCGGCGGGGGAGTTGTTCCCGGTTCACTTACGCTAATTGGCGGAAGTCCCGGTGTCGGAAAATCAACTCTGCTCTTAAAAGTCGGCGGCGACATAGCTTCTAGAGGGCAAAATGTTCTTTATGTAACCGGAGAGGAGTCGAGCGGACAGATAAAACTTCGTGCAAACCGCCTAAATGCAAATCATGACTCTCTATATCTGCTTAGCGAGATAAGACTTGAGCAGGTTCTAATTGAACTTGAACATCGTAACTACGATTTTATAATTATTGACTCCATTCAAACTCTCTACTCCCAAAATATTTCCTCGGCACCAGGCTCGGTAACTCAGGTAAGACAAATTACCTTTGAGCTGATGCGAATAGCAAAAGATAAAAATATAGCAATTTTTATTATAGGGCATATCACAAAAGAGGGCTCAATAGCAGGTCCTAGAGTTTTGGAGCATATGGTGGATACAGTGCTCTATTTTGAGGGCGATTCGTCACAAGAGTTAAGAATTTTAAGAGGATTTAAAAACCGTTTTGGACCAACAAGCGAAATAGGTGTTTTTGAGATGAGAAGCGACGGGTTGGTCTCTGCAACCGATGTAGGCTCAAGATTTTTTAACCGTGATTCTGAACAGGCAGGTTCTGCGCTTACCGTTATTATGGAGGGTTCCCGCCCTATAATACTTGAGGTTCAGGCACTTGTATCAGAATCACACACCGCAAACTCAAAGAGGCAGGCTACCGGTTTTGATACAAATAGATTGAACATGTTGCTAGCTCTGCTGGAGAGAAAGCTTGAAATTCCACTCTCTGGATATGATGTGTTTATTAACATAACGGGTGGAATTAAAATAACCGAAACATCAGCCGATTTAGCTGTTTTGGCGGCAATTATCAGCAGTTTTCGTAATCGTGCTATTTCAAAAAAAACAATTTTTATAGGTGAAGTTTCTCTTGTAGGCGACGTAAGAGAGGTTTTTGGAATGGATGTCAGGCTAAGAGAGGCGAGTATGCAAAATATCTCAAAAGCTCTTGTTTGTAAAAAACCATTGGAAAAATCAAATATTAAGACTTTTATTGTCGATGAAGTTACAAAACTTTTAGAATGGTACTAATTTGAGAAACATTAAAATCTGTTTTACTCTATTAATAGTATAATCTGCGAATTTAAATATTTTCAAAGGAAGTCGCCGTATGGATGCCCAAGTAAGAAGTGAAGAGAAGTTTTCCAAAATATCTATATCATATGAAGGAAAAGAGGAAGGTGAGTATGTATGCTCTACTATTGACAAAATTACTTCCAAATATCAAATAAAACCTGAAACATATACTTGTAAAATATCTAATGAAAAAGATGTTGTAGTCATTGAATATCAAGACGATATAAACCGTGAAGCCGGTGTAATATTTGAAGAAATTATAAGAACTTTAAATATAACAAAATGTGACTAGAGAGTCGCAATTTTATAAACCGGTATAAATTTCGATATACTAACAAAACTAAACTCAAGGATGAATAATGTCTAGTAAAGAGACAAAAGAAGAGGCAACTACAGAAACTAAAAAATCAAGCAGTAAATTAATGATAATTATAATTGCTGTTTTGGTGCTTATAATAGTTGGTGGAGCAGCAGTCGCTTTTATTTTAATGAATGAAGAAGAGCATGCACCTGCACCTGCGCCTGTCGTAGAACAAAGCGCTCCTCCAGCTCACCAAAAAGCTTCATCAAGCAGATCTAGAGAAGATTCAGACGAAATGGACACTAGAAAATTAAGCGATATAGGAATTCTCTACCCACTTGACACTTTTACTGTTAACCTTAAAAGTGACGCCGGACGTCGCTACCTAAAAGCTACTATTTCACTAGAGTTAAACGGTCAAGAGTTAAGCATGGAACTTGACAAAAAGGCTCCTGTTATAAGAGATAGAATTATAAGAATTTTAACCTCTAAAACATTGGAAGAGATATCTTCAAAAAAAGGGAAGCAAAAAATTTCAGAGCAGATTATTGATACACTAAATGCTATGATTGCTGATGGCAGCATAAAAGGTATCTATTTTACGGAATTTGTTATACAGTAGATGATTGGTATAGACCTCATTAAAACATCTCGCATGAATCGCTTAATTGAGCGGTTTGGTGAGAGGGCACTTCAAAAATTCTTGTCTCCGGATGAGATACTTCTTGTTAAAAACTACAAAACCGCTTCTGGATTTTGGGCAGCTAAAGAGGCTTGCTCAAAAGCTCTTGGTGTTGGCATAGGTCACGAGTGCAACTTTGGCGATATTGTAATTTATAAAACATCATACGGAGCGCCAAAGCTAAAGTTATCAGAAAAGCTGCTAAATAATTTTAATATATTAGATTCCAGTCTTTCTATTACACATGATGGGGATTATGCAATAGCGGTTGTAGTAGTCGAATCAGCCTCCCCCGACAAAATCAAGCAACTCTAATTTATCCATATCACAAAGTATATGGACACTCCACTTATCTTGTTTTACAATTTCCATATTAACAGCAGCTGCCATAACCTTGCCGCTCAAACCTAACTCTTCGAGTGCTTTTTCTAGAGTAATATTTTCATTAAACTCTTTTGTTTCACCATTAATTATAAGTTTCATTTATTCTCTTTTATTGTAATAATATCTTATTTTCTTGAATATAGAATCAATAATGGATATAATCATTTGATAAAATAATCACAAAGGATAGTCGGTATGCTGAATTCCAAAGAATTGTTAATTCACACTAAAAAGTTATCCATTCTTTTTGTTGAAGATTATGATGATCTCAGAGAAAACACAAGAGAGATATTGAAAACATTTTTCCATCAGGTTGATAGCGCAAACAACGGCGAAGAAGCAATTAGAAAATATAAAGAGTTTTACGCAAAAGAGTCTAAGTATTATGACATTATTCTCTCAGACATACAGATGCCGCGACTTAACGGTGTTGAAATGGTAGAAAGTATTTACAACCTAAATCCTGAACAGATTGTTATAATTCTATCTGCACACGATGACGCGAAGTATCTACTCCCTCTGATTAATTTAGGAATTGAACAATTTATAAAAAAACCTATTGATTACCAAGATTTACTAAAAGTACTGCTAAGAGCATCAAAAAAAGTGACACTTCAAAATAGCGAAAACAATAATCACAACAGCTCAACATTAATAAAACTAAACGGCTCGGCTACATTCAATAAAGAGACAAATATTTTACAAGTTCATGGATCGATGGTTACTTTGACAAAATATGAGATACTATTTTTGCAGCTCCTAAGCGATAATATCGGTAAAATATACTCAAATGAAGACATTACCGCTTATTACAGTTCACTTAGTGAATGTTTAGATATCGTCAACATAAGAAAGCTTGTTTCAAAACTGAGAAAAAAATTGCCTGAAAACTGTATTGAGAGTATTTACGGAATTGGTTACAGGATAGTTCCAAGTTTTGAAAAGTAGATTTAAGAAAATTCATAAAATTATACAGTATAATGGTGAAAAATCTACCATCATAAGGTGTAAATATGAAAGAAAGAACACTTGAAACAATTCTAAAAATTGCACTTGAAACTTTCCCCATAGTGCTTTTAAATGGAGCAAGACAAGTAGGAAAATCGACACTTGCGTTAGAAAATTTTCAAAATTACCTCACTTTTGATGATGGAGAACTAAGACTATACGCAAAAGAGAATCCAAAGGCATTTCTTAAAAATCTTGAACTCCCAATCTGCCTAGATGAGATACAAAAAGTTCCCACGCTTCTTGAGTATATGAAAATGCAGATAGACAAAGAGCGAGTCAATGGAAGTTTTTTACTTACAGGCAGTTCAAATGTGCTTGACCATAAAGATGCAAAAGATACACTCGCAGGCAGACTTTGCGAATTAAGACTTCACCCACTCAGTTCAAAAGAAAAAAACGACAAACCGCATGAAAATGTGATAGAAAAACTTTTAAAAAGAGAGTTTAAGCTTGCCAAAAAAGATTATAGCGATGAGACCATCAAACACATTATCGACGGCGGATATCCTGAAATCTTAACACTTGAGGGATTACAAAGAGATTTATGGTTTAAGTCTTACATATCAACCTACATAGAACGAGATGCAAGAGATTTGGCAGATATACGAGATATTGACAGCTTTATAAAGTTTGTAAATGTGTTGGCTTCAAGAAGCGGCACACTGCTTAACAAATCAAGCCTAAGCAGTGACATAGGCATAAAAGATGTCACTACGGAAAACTATCTCTCTGTTATATGCCGTATTTATCAAGCGACACTTCTTAAACCATATTTTGCAAACATCGGCAAACAGTTTACAAAGTCTCCAAAAGTTTTTTTCAATGACACGGGAGTGCTTTGCTCTCTACTTAGAATCGACTCGAAAGAGAAGCTGCTTAGCTCACCATATAGCGGGCAAGTTTACGAGACTTATATCTTTTGCGAACTCCAAAAGCACATCTCTTACATGCAAAAAAGTGCTACACTCTACCACTACAGAACAAATGACAAAAAAGAGATAGATTTTATAATCGAAGTTGATAATGAGATACTTGCCATTGAGGTAAAACAGAGCAGCAGTGTCAAAAAAGATGATTTCAAACATATCATCGATTTTCAAAACAGATGTGAGCAAAAGTGCTTGGGCATAGTGTTTTACAATGGTGAGATGGTTGTGGAGTTTGAAGAAAGTTTAGTAGCGCTTCCTTTTGGGATGTTTTTATAATTTTTTTTAAAAAAAGACAAAATATGGCTAACTTCAACGGCAGTTCTCAAGCTTAGCTCAGCGAATATATATTTTCAAAATATTTTATTAAGCCGACAAAAGCCTCAAGCAGCAGATTTACTACAGCACTGCTATCTATAAAGAAATTTTGATTTGTCAGATTGTTGTAAAACCCAAGCAGATGTATAAAAGTATAGGCGAAAAAAAGCAGCATTACACAAGTCTCTACAACTTCCATGACGGCAAATAAAATCGGCGTGTTTATGCCTAAAAATGACTTTTTTTCATCACTGCTATTTTCATCTATCTCTTGCATGTTTTCCTCTTTTATTTTTTTATTGTACAGCGATATCTATAATTTCAACAAAAACTTTGCCCTCAGATGATTGAGCGGTATAGTCCAAATCAAAGTTATATCCAACTTCAGAGTTATCCTCTTTAAAATATTTAACAACGCCTTTGCACTCTACTTGATTTAAACTGCCATCTTTTTTAACCGTTCTAATGTCTTCTATAAGATATTTTGCATCTTTTAATAAAATCTCAGCAATCACAAACATTGCTTTAAACGGCAGGTCTTCATTATCTTTCATCATTAACATTCCCAGCCCAATTGCGGAGTTGGGATCTACATACATATTTGACATCATAGATGACGTATCAACACTTTTGCCCTCTTCTATATTTTTGCTCATCTGCAACTGATACACCATATTCAACAAAGTTGCATTTTTGGCATATTCATATGTATTTTCTTTTACCAACTTTAAAACTGCATCATCATCACAGCTTACACTGTTTGAAGAACAACCGCCAAATAGCGCTAAAGATAGTAAAGCAGCCGTTATGTATTTTGATTTTTTCATCTTTTACCATACCTTTAACATTGCAGAAGCAAGTTTTATGGCAATACTCTCGGAAATTCCGCTAACAAACAACGTAATAAAAAATGCCAATGACGAGCCCAGTATCTTTTTTATGACATTGCTATGTATTTTAATTGCTCTTTTGATAGCTAAAAAAATAAAAACAACTATTACAGCTATTTTAATTAACGCAAAATACTCATGCACCCGAAGTGCTAATATCGTTAAAATAAGTGTTGTTAAAAATACAATACCAAACATAGCGCCGTAAAAACTCATAAATGATCCCTCTTGGCTCTCAACAGTTAAATCTCTTTGTTCCATTTTTTTCCCTTTGTTATATCGAATGAAAAATTGTACTAAAGCCAAACGAACATACTATTTCGTTTTAAAAATTTAGATTATAAATTTTTTTAAATCAATTGAAGTTATAATAAAAAATAAAATAATATGTTTAAATAAAAGGGCTTAAAGATGGGAATATCTGTTGAAATGTTTGCCGTAACAAAAAATAAATTCACGAATGAGCAGATAGTTGATCTCTCGTACCAGCTCTCATGCGCTTTTGGATACGAGAACTTTTTTATGTTAAGAAAAGAGGATGAGTCAAGCCCAGAGTACAGAGCTCTTGAGGCGGTAGAGGCCATAGGAATACTATCCGATGAAAATATAACGGAGATAACACCCAAAGAAGATGAGACATTTGTAAGGGTTTCATTTAACGACGCTTTTTACAACATTGGGTATGAGAGAGGAAATTTTCCGCTCTATAAAAATGTAGCCGAGTGGCTTGAGATAAAAATCCCTGATGCGGTTATCTACTATGGTGGCGACACTGTTTACCCTATTTTATTTGACAAAGAAGCAAGAGAGTTATTGTGGAAGCACTACTGCGAAGTAAACAAAACACCATACTATGAGATGTTTCAAAAAAGCGAACAACGACCAACCTGCGACTTTTGCAATCACAAAATGCACCAATACTCATTTTCAAGCAATGCCAACGAGGCGAAATATATATGTAACGGCTGCGGGGGCAGACTTCAAACAGACGATGGCGGAAAAAGTTACTTTAAGCCCGATGTAAATGATGAATAAATAGATTTTTAAGGTCAACTACTACTTGATTTTCTAAAGTTCATAAACTCTTTTAGACATAAATCATCTCTTTTTCAACTCCAATTCTAATTCTTTTTTTTTATTTTTACAACAAGCAAATCGATATCACTCTTCTCACTCTGCTCATCTTTTGAAAACGAACCAAAAATTTTTAGTTTAGTTCTGATTATCTCTTGTTTTGTATTTATAAAAGAATAACTGCCCCGAAAATTCGGGGCGAAATAGTATGTTGTTTACAGAGAGAGAAATATTGGAAAGGTCTCAAAATAACTGCCCCGAAAATTCGGGGCGAAATCAAGCTAAGAAGATTTTTGATGGAGCCTTGTCTTGTCTCAAAATAACTGCCCCGAAAATTCGGGGCGAAATCTTTGGAAGTAAGAAGGAAACTTCTGCAGTTCGTGTCTCAAAATAACTGCCCCGAAAATTCGGGGCGAAATGAAATGGCATATTTTATAGTAGCTCAATGGTATTTAAACATGTCTCAAAATAACTGCCCCGAAAATTCGGGGCGAAATAAAAGTCTTTAACAGCTCGATCTGTTTTAGCGAAAGTCTCAAAATAACTGCCCCGAAAATTCGGGGCGAAATACTAATTCCTTCGTTAATGAACAAGGGCTACGATGGTCTCAAAATAACTGCCCCGAAAATTCGGGGCGAAATAAAGTTAAACGGAGCGTATGGAGAGCGCTTCGTTCTTGTCTCAAAATAACTGCCCCGAAAATTCGGGGCGAAATCCAAAAGAGATGGTGAGATAGACGGTATTGATTATTACGTCTCAAAATAACTGCCCCGAAAATTCGGGGCGAAATTTAATCAAACTCTAAGCTCGATTAAAAGTCACGTGTCTCAAAATAACTGCCCCGAAAATTCGGGGCGAAATAGAATGAGGAAAGTGAAATTAAACATAGGAGAGTCTCAAAATAACTGCCCCGAAAATTCGGGGCGAAATTTATTCAGCCGTTTTTCAACAGTTGATCTAAGGTGGTCTCAAAATAACTGCCCCGAAAATTCGGGGCGAAATACCTATAACAAATATACTGACAAAAAGTCAGACAAGTCTCAAAATAACTGCCCCGAAAATTCGGGGCGAAATTTACAATTGAGCCTAAGCTCTTTTGTCAAAAGGAGTCTCAAAATAACTGCCCCGAAAATTCGGGGCGAAATAGCCAAGATTACGGCTATGTAGAACAGTATGGTATCCACTTAAAACTTATATTTTCCCACAGTGAGCGTGTTTTGCATAAAAAGTTCGCAAAACTATGCCATATTTCAAAATGCAACTCCATGCTTTTGACAGTAAAATTTCAAATAATGCCTATTTTTAGGGTTTTCGCACTTAAAAAAAGTTCGCAAACCTACTCTATATTTTTCTAAAAGTTGAGATTTTCTAACTTTAAATCTTTTATAAGTTTACAAAGCACCTATAATAGGGAGTTTAAAAATTAAACAGAACTAAAAGTTCGCAAATCTAAAAACTATAAAAACGGATATGCCGGTTTTGCTAACTATTAAAATAAGATTTTAGCCAAAATAGGCTGTTTTTGAGAAAAAAAAGTTCGAGAATTGTTTTTTATATAAAAAGCTCTTTTGGAGCGAATGGATCTGGGGAGTTTGAGAGTTCGAAACACTTCGGAGTGCAGTTTTGGCAGACATGGTAGAAACGTAGCGAGTCATACTTTTTGTTGATGAGTTTTTGGAGTTCTATCTCATAAACGAGATGTTCAAG
Source organism: Sulfurimonas sp. (assembly GCA_041654255.1). Lineage (GTDB taxonomy): Bacteria > Campylobacterota > Campylobacteria > Campylobacterales > Sulfurimonadaceae > Sulfurimonas. The sequence continues at coordinate 19,403 of JBAZDX010000008.1, read as the reverse complement.
TTTGGTCTCGTTTATCTCTACTTCAAAGACGGAGTAGTTTACTCTTGTGCCGTACTTCTCCAAAAGGTCTGAGAGCTTTTTTCGGCGTTTGTCGTTTGTGATGTCGTACGCTATGAGATAAAACATTTAGTATTTTCCAATGAATGCTCTGTACTTTGCACTCTCACCGTTTACGGTTTTGGCTAGGTTGAAACATTGTGTTTGTATGATGTTTTCAAGCTTTCTGGACTCTTTTTTCCACATGGTGTAAGAACCTAGCTTCTCTTTGATATTTTTGGCTATGAGCTGGCGGCTCGGTTTTGTCAGTAGTCCATCATTGCCAAGCTTTATGGGTTCATCTTTGTTTAACATGGCTATGACGGTTCTGTCAACTATGAAAGTTCTAAACTCCTCTATCATGTCAAAAGTGAGTGTCGGCTTTTTATCGTCAAGTGCATGTAAAAACGAGATGCTAAGACTAAGCCCCGCATGAACAAGCGAGTGTTGCACTTTGCCGTATAAAATGGCATAAGCATAGTTGAGCGAAGAGTTTACTATGTCTTTTGCTCCATGCGTTATGCGACCCTCAAAAGGAACTTCTAAAATGAGTTTCACGGCACTCCAGTACGACGCAGAGATGCTCCCCTCTATGCCCATGAGTTGCGCTACATCGGAGGCACTCTTTATCTTGATGTAGTTTAGCTCCATGGAGTCTATCTGCTTGTCTAGGAGGTTGTGGTATTTGTTGAGATATTTTAGGTAGTTTATCTGGTTTTTTGCTTTGCCTTTTATAAATCCACATGCGAGTTCCAGCTGTTTTGAGGTGTTTAAAACCATCGCTTGTTTGTGAACATTTTGAGATATGCTAGAGCGGTAGGTGATGAGCGAAGCGTAAGGCATGGCATCGCTGTCTATAAAATCAACAGTAATGGCGTTGTCCGCACACTTTTTTAAAACATCGCTGCTTATACTAAAGCCTTTGCCCTCAAAGATTATGCGTGTTACTTTGTCAAACGGACAACTGCTCTTTACCTTGCCGTACTCTTTGATGACAAACTTGTTTTTTGAGATGCCAAGCATAAGCCCGTGGGTGTTTATGTGAAGTGTCGAGTCGTTTGCGAACTTTTTTGCGTATTGGTTTTTCTTTTTATCTATCTTTGAGGATGTGTCTTTGTAGGATTTGTTTGCAAGATACTTTTCATAACCTTTGGCGATGATAAGCTCTTTTTTGTCATCTAGCTGTTCATCTTCAAAAAGGATGGAGAATTCTATCTGCGCCAAGAGTATCTTGAACTCTTTTTTTGTCGTGACGGCTTTTGACTCCTTTGAGAGGTGGACTTTGTGTGCAATGCTCTCTATAAGTGCGTTTTGTAGAAGCTGGTGCTGCGTAGAATTTTTCGTAACTATCTTTAAGTAGTAGTTTTGAAGTGCAAAAAGGTAGATGTTTAGCTCTTTTATGTACTTTATAAAGCCCGATTTGTCTTTGGCTAATGTATGGATTTTTGAGATGCTTTTTTGAAGTCTTTCGTTCTCAACATTTCGCCCTCTTCCCTCAAAGCGAACTCCTAAAAATGTAAAACCATCCCCGATATGTGATATGTAAGTTTTGGTCTCTTCGAGCTTTAAGTTTATAGATGAAAGATATGTTTTTAGCTTCTCAAGTCTCTCTTTTGCGTCACTCTCTTTTTTAAATAACATCACAAAGTCATCTGCGTAACGGACAAACGGCACGTCATGCGTTTCTAGGTATTTGTCCATAACATCGAGATAGATGTTTGAGAGAAGCGGAGAGAGAATGTCGCCTTGATGTACTCCTTGGTCATGGTCTGCGTAGTTAAAATTTTTAAATCCACCCGTTTGCATAAAAAGCGAAATAAGCCGTATGATGCGTTTGTCCGAGATATGATTGCTGAGTGTCTCAAGCAAAACATCGTGGTCAATGGACTCAAAAAAGTTGTCAATATCTGTTTTTACGACTATGAGATTTTTTTCGTTTAAAAACTGTGTGACACGGTTTATGGCTTTTAGGGTTGATTTGTCCGGTCTGTAAGCATAAGATTTGTCTGAAAACTCTTTGTCGAAGTATGGATTTAGCTCTTTGTAAAGCACTTTTTGTATAAGCTTGTCTTTGATGGCGCTTAGCGCGATGGGGCGTTTTTCATCGCTACCGTCTTTGTCTATCTCTATCTTTTTTAGCGGTTCAGGTGTAAATGTGCCTTTGAGGATAAAGTCTATAAGCCCGTCTATATTTTTAGAAAAGTCGCTTTTAAACTCTGCATAAGAGATATCATCAAGCCCATTGGACGTTGAAGAGATTTCGCTAAAAGCGTTTTTAAAGTTCTCTTTTGTGAAAATGTGTTCGAGTGCTACTGTGTACATGTTCAATACTTATCGTCATCTTTGTATAAATCATCAGAACTGTTCCATGTGTCGTCATACGGCTTATCATCTTCTCCCCAAGAACCCGGTCCATACAGCCAGTAATCATAGCAGTCTGGGTCAAACATATCATCACAATCATCTGAATAACCATTATTTCCAAAAATAGCTTTGATAATTACTAGAGCTACAAAGCCATAGATGATGTATATGTACCATTCCATTTTCTAGCCTTTGCTTACTCTATAAATTTACCATAACCAACATTAGTTTTTGCACCCAAACCGAAATCTAAGATGATGGCTTTGAAAAGTTCCACATACTCTTTTGAAGCCTTAAACTGAAACTTGAAAGTAACTTCTGGTAAAACTTTTAGAAACTTGACTGGATTTGGCTCTTTGAACATACCATTTTCTTCGTTGCTGTAGTGACTTGTAATATAGTCGCTTCCAAAGATCTTTTTGTCTTTGTTTTTTGTTTCGATAATATAGGCATCGTAAAAGATCGTTTCGCCGTCTTCAAAGATATCTAAACTAACTATTTTGCCATACACATCTTGCATAAAGTCTGTTTTTTCACATACACTTTTTAAAAGCCCTTTTATACTGCTTCCGCTGATGATAGGAAGCCCTGTAGTGTGGTCAAAAAAGAAACCTAGCTGAAAATCTTCATTACTCTCTTTTAACTTTGGATGGTTATAACCACTTCCTACCAAAAGTCCTGGATAAATTGTAGTAAGTGTAAAAGTCTCTGCTCCATCTATTTCAAAAATATTTTGATAATTTTGTACAAGTTGAAAATTCTCAATTCCTTTTCCATAAGCTTTGTCTTTGTAAAAATGAAAAGATGGGTTTGCGATGGTTGCAGTCGTTGCGTTGTTTGGTTGTGGCGATTTGGATTCGTATGGTTTTTGGATTGGTTGAGATTGATTAGTCTCATTATTTTGCTTTGATTCTTTTTCAATGGCTTTTATTTTATGAGATTTTAAAAAATCTAATAAATCATTTTTGTTAACTATAACACTATAATCAAGTTGCCCAAATTTAGAATCTTTATTGTTCTTATCATCATTCAATTTGAAAGAAATAATTGTCCCATAATTAGATAACTCTTTTTTAAATTGATTGTATTCAAATTCTTTTGGAACATTAAATAGCATAAAAAAAGCCATCTCTAATCCTTTAACTCAAAAGTACGAATAGCCAATTTACAAGCGATGTTTGCTTCAAGTATTTTATTTTTGAGATTGTAGTTTGTACTTGATTGTTCATTGGCAATAAAACTATCAACATCAAGATTTATCAGACTAAACATAATTTTTAAAATTTCTCTTCTTTTTTTGTTTGAGTCACTTTTATCACCATAAATTGCAACTGTTCTTATAATTCCACTATAAATTACAGTTGGTCCAAAAGATGCTAAATATCCTTGATTTTTTTTATCTATTTTCCCATCTTTATCTACAAGAATATGTAATTTTTTGATTGCTTGTGATATTAATTTTTCTATATTTCTATTGTTCATGACTCTCTCCTAATTTTGAAAAATTTGTAATGCCGTAACCAATACTTGCGTTTGCACCGATTTGGATAGAGTCTTTGAGGAGCTTTTCTTCAAAGAGTCTGTATGCCATCTCAAATTTTTTCTTATCAGTTTTGCCTTTTGCATCTGGAGTGCTATCATCGAGGTTCTTGTAGTAGCAAAACACGGTGTAAAAAATAGATTCTCTTGGCACTACTTCTTCGTACCAAAGATTGACACTTTTACCATTCTCAAGTGCGTTTCTAGCGATTACAGGAAGATTTGAAACTGCATCATTAAAATCTTCATCGTTAAAAATGGCTAAATTTTCTATGCCAAAGAGTTTTTTCATTTTTGAAAAATCTGCTTGGAGCGGTTGGCACTCCACATCTTCGACCGTTGCACCTTCTGCGCCTACGACTACACTTTTTTCTGTTTGGATAGCATCAAGTTCAAGAGAGATACCAAAACTCTCTAAAAAGCTCTTGGCTTCTTGTAAAGTAGCAAGTGAAGTCACATGAAAAAATGGCTTTTTGTTACTTCTAAGCGGTAAAAAAAGAAGTTTCGCATCGATAAACTTTACTAGTCCCTGTTTTGGGAGTTTGCTGTATGTTTTTTTATCCTCATCATCAAGATTTTTTTGTTCATCCCCAAAGATTGTATTAAATACAAAAGGTTTTACAAAATCACTTCCAAGTGGCAAATCGTTTTGAGAGCTTAATAAATCGCTAAAATGGTCGCGTACGGCACCTTTGAGACTACTGGAGTTTATAACTGGAAGATTTGTAACAGTGTCTCTTTGGACTTCATTGTCAACTATGCCGAAGTTTGTATCTCCGCTTCCTGCATGCAGATTTGTTTTTGTTTTGATGATATAGGCTTTGTTTGTGTACATTGTGTTTCTCCTTAAATTTTTGCTGTTATGAATTGATTGTAGCCCATCTTTGCATAGGCACCTAATGTTTGGTTGTGTGGCATGACTTGTTCTTTGATGTAAGAGACTGTTCCTGTTGGAATGAGTCGTTTTTGATCTGTTTTACCCTCAAATTTTGCAAAACTTTTCTCTTTAGATTTGCCTTGGAAGCTTTCATTTTCTGATTTTAGCATTGCAAAATTTTTGTAAAATGGCACAATGGTAAAGTACGCATGAAACTCTTCTGTACTTTGTAAAATTACATCACTTATTGCAACTGCTTTGTCCCCTTTTTGCGGTTGTGTAAAAAGTTGTGAAACGATTGGATGGGATGTAAGTTGTGTGTTTTCATAGGGTATAATTTTGAGTTCAAACAGTGAATTTTCTGCCCCGATTTGGATAATGCCATCTGAAATAATCTCTTCATTTAACTTTATCAAACGACCAAATAAAAAGTCAAAAAAAGACTTCTTCTGTGAAGCTACAGAAGAAGTCTTTTCATCTAACTCTATCAAACAAGCAAATAAAAAGCCGTTTTTCAGCTGATAATCTGTTTTGGAATAAAAAGCACCTTCGATTGTTTTTTTATTTTCTAAGCCAATTCCTACTTGAGAATGCGTTATAAAAATCTCACTCATATCTTCAAAATGTTCTTTGGATAATTCTTGTTTATGAGTGTAATTTTTCCAAAATTTGGCATTCCCGAGTTTTTGAGAAGATGCTTTTTTAACATCGTAATTTTGTAAAAAATAGTCATTTTCGATATGGGCAAGTTCATAATATTGCACCCTGTCTTCTGTTATCTCTATATCAAAAGGTGTAGGAAAATAAGCATCATCAAGCGAGCTGCTAACTAAAAACATTTGTGAAATATTTTGAATTTTTCCTAAATCTGAATTTGTGCTAAAATCTTTACTGCTTGCCGTACCTATGAGTCTTTTTAACTTCTCCGGTTCATTTGAGTATTTGCCGTTTTTGTGTACATGCATCAGCTTATTTTGCTCCGCGATAAAGAGTCGCAATGCTCCTAAAAGTTGTGTATTTTGTGGAAAATACTCAGAAATCGCCAAATAATCATCACTAAAAGTTCTGTCATTACCAAAAAAGAAATTTTTGAGCGGTTTAAATGTCAAAAGATACTTCATTCTCTATCTCCTCGTAAAAATTTGATGATACTCAGCTCGGAAAAAATAGCATCAAATTCAATATTTGTTTTTGGTCTGCAAATATCAAGATACTCTCTTACTATCTCTAAGCCATTTGTATCTGTGTCGGATTTTGCATCATTAAAAACTGTTGCAAACATTGCCTTGACTGAGCTATCTTCGTATCCATAAGTTGCCAAAATAGCCTCTTCATAGCGTTTGAGTGAGTGGTGGAGTGAGTGTGGAAGTGACACTTCATTGTTTAAAATGCCATCTACTAGCTTTTTATATTTTTCATATCTTGCGTCTTGAAGAGCTAGAGTGGTACCAAAATATTGTCCTGAGTGTTTTGTAATTTTGAGACTTACTCTATTTTTGATATTTGCATCCGATTTTGCTTCGTGGAGCAAATCAAAAGCACTATTTATCGCATTCCTAAGTGGGTATTTGTAATAAGCAATGTTTACTCCGAAACTAAGGCTTACATCTGCTCCAACATATTTTTTAAACCTCTCATCTAAAACTTTGATGTAGTCTAAAAATGTTTTATCTTCAAATTTTACAGGTAAAAAAGCCAAAATATCATCACCTCCGGCATAGATAAGTTCTCCGCCAAACTCTCTATTTGTAATAGTATAGATGTCATTTTCAGCGGTAAAAAAGGTAAAAAGTTTTTGTGATAAATCTTTAATTTTTGCAGGATTATCGGTTGCTTCTTCCTTGATTTTAGCACCCATTTTATCGCCATCTGCTGTAATTACGGCGTAATATTTGAAGCCTAATGTTTCTGACATATCTTCAATGGTTTTTACTTTGCTCTTTTGAGCTGCATTGTTTTGATACATTTGAATCCAGTTTGTTTTTGGCATGTGAAAAGTAAAACTTCTCTGTAACTCTTTGCTATCGAGAATTTTATTGAGTGCAAAAATGATGTTTTCATCTACATTTTTGAGCTCATCTTGTGAAGCTATGATAGTGTGGTTTGTCATGTTCTCCATAAGCTCATACGCTTTTGTTTCATCTTGAATTATTTCTGCCAATTCTTTAAAAGTAAGCTCTACTTTAGCAACAAAAATATCTCTTATTTCATCCTTTGACTTATCACTTTGAGCGATAAATCTATCATGGAATAGTCCCATTTTATGCTCATGGGTGAGTGCATTTGCACCAATATATGGGACTAAAATGTCAAAATCTTCTTTGATATTGTTGAGAAGTTTTTTCATAAAAAGTGAAAAAAAATAGCTTCCAGCTTTGAGTTTTTTGGTTTTGTTGTCGCCTTTGAGCGTATAGAAAATAGTGTCATAGATTGGTCCGATTGTGTAAGCTATGTAGTTCATTAACTCTCCTTTATACCATTTAGAATTCTTGTTAAATCTTTAAATGTGCTCGTATTATGGAACTGTTGATTTATATGTTTTGATAAATCTATTGTTTTAGTGTACTCAAAAAAATCATCAAAATTAAACTCTTTTGGGGTAGTTAATTCAAGTGGCTTATTTCCTTTTGAAATAATTTTAAATGTTTTATTAAGGACTTTTTGAACACTCTTGTCAGCCCAAAAAAACACTTGATTATTTACAATTTTAAAAGTCAATGGGGATTTAAATCTACTAATCTCATTATTCTCTTTTTTGATTGTTGCTCGATAACTCATCCATGATTGTTCACTTGAAAGTCCGAAAAGGTCTCTCAGTAAGTAACTATTCTGTCCGGTAAAATTTACAGGCGAGTTGCTATCGTATTTTTGCTCATCTGCTCTCAACTCATTTGCAAAAAAATGTTGCTTTATCGCTTTTTTGTCCCAAGTCATATTTTTACTTACTGCATATGTAAAAATTGCAGGTTTTGCATAAAAAACCTCTTTACCTCTTGGTAAGTTTATTCCCTGTCTTAAAAAAGAGTATAAAAGCTTAATGTCAATTTTCCATTTATCGCTACTAAAGCTATAAACTTTATATGGAATAAGTGATTTGTCAAAAGATTTATCAAGATAAAAACTTCCAAAACCTTTACTTTGACGCGTTCCAAAATTAGTTTGAGCTAAAAAAGCTTCAAAATTTCCTTTAATTACTTTTGTAACTTCGGGTATAAAACTTATAAATTCTATTTTTAACCCTTTTGCTAAAGCAAACTTTTTCTTTTCTCCATCACCCATATTTCCGAAAAATAGAGGGTCGCTCTGTTCTTTACCCCGATAATCAAGGGTTTCAATTGTCGAAATTTTATTGTCTATTGCTTCTATTTTAACTTGATAATTTAAAGCATCTTTTTCCTTATCAATTAAATATTTTTTATATTGTGACTCATCATTTTTAAAGACAAGCTTTATTAAAAACCTATCCAACTTAGGTTTCAACTCCGTTGCCCTTAACGTCGCCCCGCTTTGGTCACTTTGAAAGTGGATGATGGGTGTGTGTTGTTTGAGTGTAAACTCGACTTTATAATTGCTCACTTGTATTTCCTCCTTCAAAAATTAAATGTTTTATAAGTTTTATCAAAATCTCTTTCTCCTTTGGTTGGCTTGATGCAACAAGCAGTGTTAATGTTGTCAAAGCGTTATCGTTTATCTTTTTTTCTCCATTTTCTTTGTAAAGATAGTCGCACTTATCAAGAAAATATACAAATAAAAAGCTCGCTGTTCGCTTGTTCCCATCGTTGAACGGGTGGTCTTTGATGATAAAATAGAGAAGATGTGTAGCTTTATCTTCAATACTTGGGTAGAGTTCCACTCCGCCAAAAGTTTGGTAAAGATTGCCGATGATTCCAAATAACTGGTCATCTTTTTCATTTCCAAAAAGTTCGCTTGCCTCTTTTTTGGCTATGAGGTTCATTTTTAGTTGAGATATGACTTTTTTAACTTCATCGCATGTAAGTTCGTAAGATGCTGTTCGTCCATCAAAATCCTCTATGCTTGATTTATCATAGCCCTCAAGAAGAGAGAGTGTTTTGGTGTAGTTTTGAAGCAGTGACAGTATCTCTTTTTCTTCTCCGATTTGTTTGGTGCTGAGAAACTCTATGGTTTGTTTGAGATTGTTTAGGATTGCTTTCGTCCGGGTGATTTTTGATTCATTTATGGCATAACCGTCAGTGAGGTATTTTTTAAGAACTGATGTTGCCCATTTTCTAAAATCTATCGCTTTTTGGGAATTTGTTCGATAGCCTACAGCCAAAACAATATCAAGACTATAAAAGATTACGGGTTTATCAGAATTTGCAATGTGCATTTTTTGCACATTGCTTTTTTCATCAACTTCATTATCTTTCAAAATTTTATTGATATGTTTTGTGATAACTGTTCTATCTTTTTCAAAAATTTCAGCTATTTGATTTTGACGAAGCCAAAAAGAATCTCCGTCAAAATTAATCTCAAGTTCACTTTTGCCATCTTTGGTTTTATAAATTTCAATCTTAGTTTCCATTTTTTTTACCACTCTTATTGTATGATTTACTTTTTAAAAATAGTGGCATGATAAAGGCAGATATGAAAACAGTGCCAATTACAACTGCGATTGTTACTTCTTCTGAAACTATACAATTTTTATATTTACCAAAATCAATGATATTCATCCCTAAAAAGCTTGAAATAAGTGCCGGTAACAAAAGATAACTTCCTAGTTTTGAGATTTTGTTCATAGATTCTGTTCTTTCTTTTTCTTCTAGTAAATCTACATATCTATGCAATTCCTCTATCTCAGCATCCAAATCCTTTACATCTCTTTCTATTTTTAAAATATCTAATGCTTTTTCATAAAGTTCAAGTCCTTGATCTTTGGCTGTAATCTCTCTAAAATAGTATTTGTTTATAAATTTTATGTAATCCCTGTAAGTATCATTCACTTGACCTGATATATCTTTTGTATCTATATCTTTAGCAATTTCACTAACATCATCTGCAAATTTAAGTAAAGTGGCTCTTACCATCAAAAGCAAACTAAACATACTAAAATACATAGTTTTCATATGTGGTAATGGAAAATCACTATTTGCCAAACACACAAAAGAGTATCTGCTTAGACCATACATAGTTCCATAATCTTTCCATCTATCATAAGTGGTTTTTTTGATTAATTCTTCCTGCATAGTTTGGCTTTGAACCGTTTTGCCATCGCCATCTATAAAAACATATTCATACCACTTATCATTGCATAAATAGTTTTCTTTTACTTCATTTGCAAATTTTGGATTATTCAAGTAGCTAATGGTAAACATTCTGTCATCAACTGCTGGTTGAATATCTCCAATAAGCTTAGTGATAATTTGAGATATTATTGGAGTATTGTTCTCATTTTTGCTATTAAAAGTTTCAGATATATCATCTAATTTTATATATTCTGCTACTAAATTGCAATTATTGGCGTCATCTAAATACTCAGGGTATATTCTTCTTCCATACTCATTTATCTCTAAAATTTCTTCTTTATCTTTATAAATTTTATTTTCAAGATGAAAAGAGAGTATCCCTACTTTAAAATCATCAAAAATTCTTAACGATAATTTTTCAATACCAAGTTTATATATTTTTGAGTGTCGTCTAATTTCATCACTACCATATTTTTTTAAATCTTTTGTTTTTAGTGTGAAAGTTTTATATTTTATATTTTCATATATTTCACAATTATCAAACATGCTTTTTATAAAAAATTTATGGAAGTATGCTTGTTGATTATAATCAACTTTAGCATCATCTAATTTACACCAATTCTCTATTACACTCTCTTTACCTTTATATTTAAATGGTAACATAAAAGTATGATAACTATACAACTCGTCTTTTTTCATTTTTGTCAACTCGTCTATCAATTTTTTGATTCCATCTTTAGTTAAAACATTATCTTTAATACCAACAAATCCAAACTCACCACCGCCGTAGTAATAGCTGCCATCTTGGATATTTTGCTCTTTGAAAAACTCAACTATATTTTCTCTTTTGTAGCCATAGAAAACTATTTTTGAATCGTTGTAGATGATGTAGTTATCAAACTCATAAAAAGCCAAATCACTTACAGCACTAAAATATGAGGTTTTAGAAAAGATAAAATTTGTTTTATCGCAAAATGCGATATTGAAAGATTGCAAAGCTAACTCTTCATCCTCTTTTGTCACACCTTGAGATTCTCTATCTTTTTTTCTTATTTCATCTATCTCTTCTTCTTTTGCGCAGAGCGATTTCATACCGCTTATGTATCTAGAATCATTCGCAGCTATAAGCCTTTGGTCATCACCAAGTTTGACGCCTAAAATCTCTGCCACCTGTTCTAGTGATGATTTTTTATGGTCATTTTTGCCGTGATGGTCAATCTCTACATAGTTGCTTGGAGAAGTTATGTCCTCTTCTAGCTCAATGCCATAAATAGTTCCTTCAAAGTTTAAAAACTCTTTATAGTCGCTCAGTTTGGCACCCCACTTTAGTTTTTTATCTTCAAACTTTTTACAGTTTTGTTCTAATATTTTTATGATTTCAACCATTTCAAGATCATGTCCGCCTAGTAAAAATAGTTCCAAATTTTCTCCTTTTTTCATACTAAAACCTTAAACAAACAGAGCGAACATATCATTTCGCTTCCACTCTTTTTATATACTCTTTTAACTCATTTGTTACTTTTTCTCTATATCTTTGAGGTTTTAAGATCTCTACATGCGGCAGCCATGACTTTATCATGTTGTCAATGTCTTCGTCGTGGCTTATCTCAAAGCTAACCTCAAGCGAGCCGTCTTTATGTTTTTTTATGATTTTTTGCGACTCTAAAAACTCTTTTGCTTCAAAGTAGTGTGCGACAAGAGCATCAACTTTGATAACTACTTCATATGATGTGCCGTCTTGGAAAAACGGCGAGTGAGTTTTTTCCAAAAGCTTGTCCATTTTTTCCAAGTCTGTTCTATGGTATTTTCCAAGCGGTGTTATCTTCTTTATCTTTTTAAGTCGAAATATTTTGATTTTTTTATCTTCTATCGTTCTAGCAAAAAGGTACCAGATGCCATCATATGCGGTTATCTTATATGTTTCGACATGTAACGAAACCTCTTCGATTCTCAACTCTACAAGTTCTTTCTCTTTGATGGAGTTTTCAATTATTTGGACAATAGGTGCGTCCATGTCAATATCTTCAAAATCATCCTGTTTAATGTAGTAAGGAGAGTAAAACGGCTGTGTTATAACTTTTTTGAAAATACTCTCTTTGATTTTGTGTATATCTTCCACTTCATCAAACTGGCTAAGTGCCAGATTTAAAACTATGAGTTCATCTTGGGTAAGCATGGTTTTTTTAAAAGTAAATCCATACTCAAAGATAAATTTGCCATCAGCATCTTTTGAAATAGGATAGTACACGCCGAGTCTTTTCATATCGTTTTGAATTGTTCTGATGGTAACACAAAACTCGTCTGCAAACTCTTGAGAGTTATACTTTTCACTGTTAGAGAGTTTATTTAGGATGGCAACTAGCCTAAAAAGTGTCTTTTCATAGTTTTTTTTCTGCATAAAAATTTTCCTTTAACACTTTTCGTTTTTAGTAGTGAAAAAGATTCTAGAGTTAACTTTATTAAATATAAATTAAATTATATAAATTTTTCTAATATGTGATTTAAAAGTTACATTTTATACTAAAGCGAAAAGATACGTTCGTTTCAATGTTGTAAATTACTGTTATCTAAATAAAAAAGGATCTAAAAATGGGAACATTGATTTTTGTCGGAGCTGTTATATTATTTGCTCTAATTATAGTTATCAAAGGTGTAAAAGTTGTCTCTCAATCTGATATTTATGTTATTGAGAGACTTGGAAAATACAACAAAGTTCTTAGCGGTGGGCTTAATTTTATCATACCCATAGTTGACAGTGTTAGAAATATACTCACTACAAGAGAGCAGATGGTGGATATTCCAAAGCAGTCCGTCATAACCAAAGATAATGTAAATATCTCTATAGACGGGATTGTTTTTTACAAAATAGACAGTGCGCAAGATGCAACCTATAATGTAGTTGATTTTAGGTCGTCCATCTCAAATCTTGCTATGACCACTCTACGCTCAGAGATAGGAAGCATGGAGCTTGACGCAACGCTCTCAAACAGAGACACTCTTAACAGAGATTTGCAACATGCACTCGGTGAAGCGGCTATAAACTGGGGTGTTAAGATTACAAGAGTTGAAATCAGCGATATATCCGTTCCAAAAGAGATACAAAAAGCTATGAACATGCAGATGGAAGCAGAGAGAGAAAAAAGAGCAATCCAAACAAGAGCCGAGGCTCAAAAAGAGGCACAAATAAGAGAGGCGGAAGCTTTTAAGCAGTCGGAGATATTAAAAGCCGAAGCAATAGAGAGAATGGCGGATGCAAAAAAGTATGAGCAGGAAAAAGTGGCACAAGGACAGCAAAATGCAATGGAGTCTATAAACGAAGCGATGCAGCGAAATCAAAAAGCGGCAGAATTTTTACTTGCAAAAGACAGAATAGCGGCCTTTAAAGCTATGGCTGAGAGCAGCTCTACGGACAAGATGATTCTTCCTTATGATGTTGCACAGATGGTTGGTTCAATGAGTGTTATCGGTGATGCATTTTTTAAAGGAGTAAGCAATGGACATACAAATTCTTGAGCCGATGGCTCCCATGGCTCTCATGGGGGTAGGCATCGCACTTATAGCAGTTGAATCATTTATATTCTCTTTTTTTGTATTTTGGTTTGGTATAGGTTTTGTTTTAGTTGGAATTTTGAGTATATTTGTAGAGTTTAATGATGGCGCATGGCAACTTGCAAGCGTTTCAGTAATTGCAATGATACTTTTGATTACACTAAGAGCAAAAATTTTAGATAAATTTTTAAATGCAAAAAATGATCAAAAGACAATTCAAGATTTTTTAAATGAAAGCGGGTTTGGAGTGATAAAAGAGAACAAGGTTTATTATAAAGCAACCTACTGGAACATAGAGCACGATGAAAAAGTGACTTACGAAGACGGCGAAGAGGTTTATGTCGTTGGAACGCACAAAGGTTTTGCAAAAATAAAAAGGCTTGACAGATGATTTTAGTTTCAATTTTGGGCGATTTTCATTCATCGATATTTCCAATTTACAATGAGTTCAAAGATAAAATCTCCACACATATACTGGTTCATGACCATGCACTTGGCGAAAAGATGAAATATAAACCGGTTTTGAAATCGCTTGAAAAATTTAACAAAAAACACTCTTTAAAAATCAACACGCAAGAGCATATCATAGATGAAGATTCGCTCGCTTCTATAACCAATCTGGTTGAAAAACTAAAAACTATCTCAAATGAGTGGTCTGAAGTTTATATAAACTCTACCGACGGACTCTCAAACATAGGGATAATTTTAGCCTACAAAACACTGGATTACGGAGTAAATATAATCTCATACGATATGCATGAAAACAGTTACAACATAACCACAAAAGAGAGCATGCATAATTTCAAAATGAACTCCCACTTAAAAATTAAAGACCATCTTCTTTTAAAAGGGTTGGAGATTGAGAGTATGGAAGACAAAGAGTTTGCTCACAAAAATGAAGCGCACATTAGAGTACTTTTTGATAATTACCGCCATGAGTTTAACAATATGAAAAAAGATATATATCATAGAACGATTAAGCAACATAACTATCCAAGAGCCTATCAGATTATACAAAACCTTGGACTTGATTTTCAAAACTCCAAGGAAATAACCGGTGGGCTGTTTGAGTTTTATGTCTATCTTCTTATAAAAGATTTGGGTTTTGATGATATAGAGATTGGCGTAAAAATAAATCAATACTTCTCTCAAAACAGCTCTATACCAAACGAATTTGATATTTTAGCTATGAAAGATAATCACTTGCATATCATAGAGTGTAAATTTAGTAAAAACAATAACCTAAACGAACTTGTTTATAAATACTCAAGTCTTATAAATCTGCTTGATGATGAAGGAAAGATGATAATACTTACGGATAAAAGTGAGTACAGCCACGATCTTTACGAAAATAATACAACAAATCTAGAGGTTCATAAAAGAGCTAAAATCAACAGGATTTTAGTGAGAGGCTCGGTTTTTGGCAATAAAGCAGAGTTTGTAGATGATGTTAAAACTTTTTTCAATCTTCACAGTTAAACGAAATAGAGCTTTCGTTTGATATGTTTATAATTCTTTCATAAACAAAAAAAGGATTCTTAAATGAAAAAAGTTTTAATTTCAACGCTGGTTTTAGGTTCACTAGTTGGGGCTTCGGCTAAAGATACAGATGTTAATGCATTTGGAAACGCATATGTAATTGACCCCTCTGTAAAAGTTCGTGCAGGTTCGTTTGAAATCGGCGACAACAGCTCCGGTATGTACGGCGTCTCTTTCGGCGGAAACCGAATATTTAAATACTTTACTGCCGGAGCGGACATTATCCTAAGCGGTTCAAACATTAAAGAAAATACTCAAAACGAACCGCTTTACGGGATGGAAGCTGTTTTTAGAGCAGGATACAACTTCAACCAAAGCGGAAAAGGGCTTGGCGTATTTGGAACATGGGGAGCATATTTAGGTATGTATTCAACAGAAGAAGCAACTATTAACGGCACAAAATCAACAACATCTACTCTTATGGGAAGCGGATTTGGTGCTGAAGTTGAGTATGTATTTGATAATGGGTTTTCACTTGGCGCAAGACATCAGTCATATGAGCTGACCGCGGATAAATCTGGAATAGATCCAAAGTTTGATGCAACCATAAATGAGGCATTTTTAGGATACCACTGGTAAAAAATAAGTGGTGGCTTCTGAGTGACTTAAACACTTAAGGTTAAACATAAAAACCCATAAATATGGGTTTTTCACATTTAAAAGTAAGTTAATAACCGACAATTTCACCCTATATTAGAGAGCAAGTCGCTATGCACAAGAGCATTGCTGCTTGCTATGATATGATTCTCTAACGTGTACTCTTTGCCCTTCTCGTTTGAGACTTTGCCGAGCGCTTCTTCTACTATCAATATCCCTGCCGCGACGTCCCACGGCTTAAGATTGCACTCATAGTATGCTTCAAACCTTCCGCATGCAACATAGCACAAATCAATTGCCGCTGAACCTGTTCTGCGGATATCTCTAGTTATAGGAAGAAGATTTGAAATCGTACGAAGCACCCACTCATAATCTTTGCCTTTTTTAACCTTAGTGTATGGAAATCCGGTAGCAATCAGTGATTGTTGAAAGTCACGCTGTTTTGAGACAAAAATCTGTCTGCCGTTTAAAAACGCGCCCATGCCTCGCTCTGCACTGAAGCACTCATCCAAAACAGGATTGTAAACAACTCCTGCAACAGGCTTGCCATCCTCCCAGATGCCAACCGAAATGGCACAAAACGGCAATCCATGAATGAAGTTTGTAGTGCCGTCTATCGGGTCAATATAGATTGCTTTTCTAGGATGACTAATCTCTTTTGTGCTCTCTTCCCCGATTATCTCAAAGTCAGGAAATGCCTCTTGCAAACTTTTACTCAAATGCTTTTCAATAGCCACGTCATACTCTGTAACGAGGTCAACCGTGCCCTTATACTGAACATTTTTATCTGCGCGATAGCCTTTTAAAAAAAGCTCCCTACTCTCTAAAACGATATCTATTAATTTTTCTATAATCATAAACGCAATTGTAACATGTTAGATTTAATCCTGAAATGCAAAAATTTTAATATAAAAAGCCAAAAAGCCAAAGCGGTATCTTCGCGCCATATCCCACTTCTATATCATCCAAAGCAAGATAGCTGTTTTTTATATCTTTGATTTGGGAGAAATCTTTATTTTTGCCGCCCACTTCAAAAGTGTATTTGTTATCCACCAAAAAGTCGCCTTTTTTTGCACTAAAAATCCTATCATCTAAAAGTCTTGTTTGTGAAGATAGTGCATTTTTTATCTGGTTTACAAAAAAAGCCTCTCTCGCACTCCCAGTATCTAAACTGGCAGTAATGGCGTAAGAGATATTGGTATTTTGCATAAAAAGTTTTTCAGGTTTTGCCATAATGTTGTAGCCTTTTTCTTTGCTTTTTATGCTGTTGATTACTTTGGCTCGTTCTAGATATTCTAAGTAGTCATACACTTTTGGCCGTGAGATATTTGTAGCTTTTGCGATATCTGTGATATTTGGAATAAACGGCACATTTGTAGCAAGCAGATAGAGCAGCTTTTTTAGTTTTGCTATTTGTGAAATATCTATGTGGTTTATATGTGGTAAATCTGTTTCAAGTATGAGGTTAATCATCTGGATAATTTTTTGATGATACACCTCTTTGTCTTCCAATATAAACGGATAAGCTCCATACTCAAGATACTCTTTAAAGTGCATAAGCGGTTTAATATGTTCGGCTATAGTTTGTGCTATGGCTATATGATTTTCTAAAATATTTTCAAGTGTAAAGCTGTCAAACTTATAAATATTAAGAAGCTCAAGATACTCTCTAAAAGAGAGATTTTCTAAAGTGTAAATAATGCTTCTTCTTGAGAGGTCGCTGTTTTGCTGTGAGATTTGAAGTATGGAAGAGCCTGAAAAAACAATTTTCAGTTCTAGCGTATCGTAGATATTTTTTATGTGTGTTGACCAATCTTCATATTTATGCACTTCATCCACAAAAAGTACTTCTCCGCCATGCTGCTCAAAATATTTGGCAAATTCGAAAAGGGAGACGGACTGCATGTATGGATTGTCAAGACTTACATAAAGTGCCGTATTTTTCTGTGTAAAATTTTCTTTGATGCATTGCAACATCATAGTTGTTTTTCCAAGACCTCTTTGTCCTAAAATCCCTATTGATTTTAAACTCCAGTTTATTTTGCTATAAAGGTATCTTTTTTTATATAAGCTGATTTTATGGAGAAGTTTTGTTTGCTCTTCAAAGAGTATTTGTAAATTCATATGGATGCCTTAGGCTATTAAATGTAAATGTATATTAACATATTTTAAATAATCTGTAAACATCATGTGCGAAACTAATAAAAAACATGAGCACCATGTTTTTTATTAGTTTCATCTTTTTTGATTTTCTTTGAAAGTTCGTTGTGTAGGGAGTTTTGTAGTGGTGGGTTCTGAGTGACTCGAACACTCGACCACTCCGTTATGAGGAGAGCTTATAAAGCCGTAAAACACGCATTTATAAGGATTCTGCCATATGTAATTAACGCTAATTGGCACTAATTCTTTAATTTTTAGCGACACTTTTAGCGACACTTTGGGACCGTCCACAATTCTGATAAACTCTCAAACTGATTGTTTATTTTTTAGTACTTAAATTGGCGAATTTATAACAGCGTAGGATCTTCATCTAAAAGATTAAATACCATATAATCCTCATATTCATTTTTACCGGAACCTGGAATATTTACAAAACCATACTCATTATATATAGCTCTCATTTTATCGCTTATTGGAACTAAATAAACATGATTAATAGCTACTAACTTTTGAATATCTATTGCTATATTTATAATATGATCAAGTAATAAAAAACTATATTTTATATTTGAGAACTCTTCTATTTTTGATCTATACTCTACTTTTAAATATAAGAACTCAACGATGACACCTGGAACATTATCAATATCATCATGGGTTGTTTTAAGTGCAAAAAATCCAAAAATATCATCTTTGCTTAAATCATAAGCTTCATATATGACAACTTGCTGGCAAGCAGCTATTTCTCTAACAATACTAATATATTTTTTGATATGCTCAGAGTCTTTTGAAAAATCAAGCCTCTTAAATAATGGCTCTAACTCTTGAGCAGATAGAGGACTTATTGAAATATTTTTCAACTTGCTTCTTTTTGAGCCTTAAGTTCTCTTAGCTTAGAGGATTGTTTTGCAGTACTAACTCTTAATACTTTTTTTTGCTCAGGAGTAAGATTAGTTATGGGTTGAGCTTTTTCAAGTTTTCCATCTCGTATAACATAAGCCATAATAAATCCTTTTTTTTATTTTTAAAATTATAACATACTATTAGCCACTTATCGGTGTTATCGGAGTTGTCCGTATAATATATAAGAACAAGAGAAGCCCTATATTAGAGGTTCTCGGAGTTATCTGACTTATCGGTTTTTTTTAATTTTTCAAGACTCTCATTTACTTCTTCATATTTAAAAGAGTATCTGATCATTGATGTACCCGGTGTTCTTACATCATGAAATTTTATGAGACCTTTTTTTACTAATCTCATAAATTTTCCATAAGTAAATACATTTGCACCTAGTTCTTTGTTTAGTCTCGTACATACCTCTTCTGCGGGTATAAAATCTTTTTGGTTACTCATCTTCTAGCCTTTTATATTATTTGCTCTTATTCATAATTTTTTTTATCTCTTCAAATTTTGTAAGAAACAAGAAAGTTCGATAATGGCTAAGAAAGATTGATAATATGCGATGTAAAGTTTGAGAATGGATGTTTAGATTGTGAGTAAGTCTAATAAAATCATTCCTGAGTTTATGTTGGATAGAC
>JBAZDX010000007.1:87330-90971 GCA_041654255.1 Sulfurimonas sp. | reverse complement strand
TACTATGATAGTTTAAAACAAGAGAGTAAAAACTACAGCAATAACACTATGAATGTAGCTTAAGGTAACAGTTGTCTGATGGAATTAGAAATTGAAAAAAGTTGTCTTGACAGTTTGGGGTATTATAGTAAAGTGAGTTTGAAACTATTTAGAACAAAGACATTTTTAAAAGAGTATCAAAAATTATAGCAGCGTGGGATCTTCATCTAAAAGATTAAAGACCATATAATCTTCATATTCATTTCTGCCAGAACCAGGAATATTTACAAAACCGTACTCATTATATATAGCTCTCATTTTATCGCTTATAGGCACTAAATAAACATGATTTATAGCTACTAGCTTTTGAATATCTATGGCTATATTTATAATATGATCAAGCAGTAAAAAACTATATTTTATATTTGAAAACTCTTCTGTTTTTGATCTATACTCTACTTTTAAATATAAAAACTCAACGATGATACCTGGAACATTATCAATATCATCATGGGTTGTTTTAAGTGCAAAAAATCCAAAAATATCATCTTTGCTTAAATCACAAGCTTCATATATCACAACTTGCTGACAAGCAGCTGTTTCTCGAACAATACTAATATATTTTTTGATATGCTCAGAATCTTTTGAAAAATCAAGCTTTTTAAAAAATGACTCTAACTCTTGAGCAGATAAAGGAGTTATTGAAATATTTTTCAACTTGCTTCTTTTTGAGCCTTAAGTTCTCTTAACTTAGAAGATTGTTTTGCGGTACTGACTCTTAATACTTTTTTTTGTTCAGGAGTAAGATTAGTTATGGGTTGAGCTTTTTCAAGTTTTCCATCTCGTATAACATAAGCCATAATAAATCCTTTTTTTTATTTTTAAAATTATATCACAATTAAAAGTAGTGAAATGATTTCACTACTTTTGACCTCATTTTCACTTTTTTAATCTTGCCCCACTTTTATTTGATTTCCACCTTGAAACACGCCAAGATGCTCCTTAAGTAATCTCAAAGATTACAAATCCAACCAAAAGGCACAAATGGATGCAAGAAATGAAACATAAACTCTCATACTATCAGCTAAAAGTAATCGATAGAGTAAAAAAACAAAATCAAAGCGAGGACAAGGGCAACTTCCTCATCTTAGAACAATCCAAGCAAAAGTTCATTTTTGAAGCAGATATAACCCCAGCTTCCAAACTATTGCTTATCTATTTTTTATCAAAACTAGATTTCAATCACAGGCATCTATATATCCACGCTTCCTATAAAATCATAGAAAAAGTTGCTATTTGTGTTGTTATTGTCTTTTCAATGTTTTTTAAGAACTTCTCTTCATCTTCATTTTCAGCAGATAAAAAAAGTCCATTCTTGCTATTTGTAAGAATAAACATATTCCTATAATTTAAAAAATCATCAAGATCACTCATGCTTAAATACCTCATTATTTTATACTTCAAAATGTTAGCATAAATATAATTGTCAGTTTTTAAACTTTTCTTAAAAACTTTGTTTTTGACTTTGAGAACAAAGTAATAAGTATTGTTCCTGAGATAGAGATATTTGCTGTTAAGAAGGTTGTATTGTTTGAGAAGTTTCCCAATTTGTTTAAGTTTCCCAAAAGTTTCACACAGTTCTGGAAAAGTCCTATTTATAGGCATTTGATAGGCATTGCTTGTGGTGCTCACAACTGGACTCGAACCAGTGACTTTTACCTTGTCGAGGTAACACTCTACCAACTGAGTTATGCGAGCAAGAGTGAAATTTTAGCAAAAAATACTTAAACTAAATTTTCCATGTTTATGGTTATAAAAAAGTTGTTAAAAATAATAATACCAGGAAGATATTTACTTTTAATTTAGGTATATTAAGTGTATAATTTCATCCATAATAAAAAAGTAGCATAAGGCAAGTTATGAACTTAACCGAGTTAGAAGAAATAGGTTTAAAGAATGTTGGTAAGGTTTATCATAATCTTAGTTATGATGAGTTGATTCGACATGAGATTGAAAATCAAGAGTGCACTCTTACTAAAAATGGGGCGACAGCAGTAGATACAGGCGTATTTACAGGGCGCAGTCCAAAAGATAAATATTTTGTAGATAGAGATCCTTCAAACAAATATATTGCGTGGGGCGATGTAAATCAAAAAGTTAGCGAAAAGATTTTCACGGAACTTTTAGAGGTTTCAAGAGAGCAACTCTCAGGCAAAGACTTGTACGTTACCGACGTTTACAGCGGGGCAAGCGTTGATTCTAAGCGCTCAATCCGTTTCATCACAGAGATAGCTTGGCAGGCACACTTTGTGAAAAATATGTTTATTCGCCCGACCGAATCTGAACTTAAAAGTTTCAAGCCTCAATTTACGGTGTTAAATGCCTGCAAAGCCGTAAATGATAAATGGAAAGATCATGGTCTTAATTCTGAAGTGTTTGTTCTGTTTGATATAGAGAATAACCTCTCTATAATAGGAGGTACTTGGTATGGCGGCGAGTTGAAAAAAGGAGTTTTTTCAATGATGAACTACTGGCTGCCATTAGAAAACAAACTTCCTATGCACTGCTCTGCGAATGTTGGTGAAAGAGGCGATACGGCGCTATTCTTCGGTCTTAGCGGAACAGGTAAGACAACACTCTCTACTGATCCTCATAGAAAACTTATCGGTGATGATGAGCACGGATGGGATGATTATGGAGTGTTTAACTTTGAAGGCGGATGTTACGCCAAGGTTATAAATCTA
Organism: Sulfurimonas sp.; assembly: GCA_041654255.1. Taxonomy (GTDB): domain Bacteria; phylum Campylobacterota; class Campylobacteria; order Campylobacterales; family Sulfurimonadaceae; genus Sulfurimonas. The sequence goes on along the minus strand of JBAZDX010000007.1, from coordinate 88,248 downwards.
AACGGTGAAAACGAGCCTGAAATTTACAATGCAATTAGGCATAGTGCTTTGCTTGAAAATGTAGTGTTAAATGATGATGGCGAAGTTGATTATGATGATGGAAGCAAGACTGAAAACACACGTGTTTCTTACCCGATAGAGCATATAAAAAATCATGAAGTTTCTCTGAATGCAGGTCATCCTGAAAATATAATCTTCCTAAGTGCAGACGCTTTTGGTGTTCTCCCTCCTGTCTCAAAACTTACCCGCGAACAAGCGATGTACTACTTTTTAAGCGGTTATACTGCTAAAGTTGCAGGAACAGAGCGCGGCATAACTAAGCCTGTTGCAACATTTAGTGCCTGTTTTGGGGAGGCTTTTTTGCCGCTTCATCCGACGGTGTATGCCAAGCTCCTTGGTGAGAAAATCGATAAGCACGGCGTAAATGTTTATCTTGTTAACACCGGTTGGACCGGCGGAGCTTACGGAGCAGGCAAAAGAATGAGCATCAAAGACACGCGTGCTTGTATAAATGCCATCCTAGACGGAAGCATAAAAAATAGTGAGTTTGATGTAACTAGAACATTTAAACTTCACGTTCCAAAAACTCTGGGCAATATTAATCCGGAGATATTAAATCCTCGTAATGCGTGGAGCGATAAAGATGCGTTTGATAAAACAAGAGATATGTTAGCCGATATGTTTAATGAGAATTTTAAAAAGTATCAAGTAGAAAACAGCGAGTTTGACTACTCTGCTGCCGGACCAAAAATAGAGAGTTAATTTCTCTCTATTTAACTTTTTTATTTCTAAAGAAACTCAGTTCCTTCGTTTTCTGAAGAAACTCAGTTCCTTCGTTTTCTGAAGAAACTCAGTTCCTTCGTTTTCTGAAGAAACTCAGTTCCTTCGTTTTCTGAAGAAACTCAGTTCCTTCGTTTT